>DAOLSP010000002.1:0-300000 GCA_035419245.1 bacterium
ACGGCAACAAGGTGGTGCAGGCCAATTTCAGCCAGATCACGTATACCTTGACGGCCGGCAATGACGGTCACGGGACGGTGACGCTGAATCCTGCGGGCGGGACCTATGCCTCGGGGACGACGGTGACTTTGACGCCCAACCCCAATACGGGCTACCAGTTCAGCTCGTGGTCCGGGGCGAATGCTGCAGACATTACCTATAGCAGCGGCGTATATCGAATTGTAATGAACGGCAACAAGGTGGTGCAGGCCAATTTTACGGTTTCTGCATTCATTCCCACTGTTGAATTCTGGGCGACTCCTACACGAGGGAACCCAGCACTGGCTGTCAAGTTCATGGATGCTTCAAATGGCACCCCGACTGGATGGCTCTGGGATTTTGGCGATGGTCAGACCTCGACGGAGCAGAATCCGACCCATGTCTATTGGATGCCAGGTAAATACTCGGTGACCTTGACAATCACTACTCAGTATGGGCCTTTCTCGCTGGAGAAAGAGGAATTCATCTACGTCAATGGCTTTGAATTCTGTGCTTGTGCCATGCTGGATCTGATCGATAACAGTACCAGTTTCGCGAGCGAAAACTGGAACAACGCCATCGATCATGATATAAGCGGCCCCGATGGCACAGTAACTGCTGGCGGCAGCATTCCTTACGCCATCTTCAAATTCCATGACAACAAGACCAAAATGGTCAACAAGATCAGACTCATGACGAATACTAATGTCGGTTTGCAGGATCGTTGGATGGTCAGCTTTGATGTCTATACGTCAACCACCGGCCTGGCTGATGCGGACTTTGCACTTCTCATGCGAAATACCAAGAAGGGGGGTGGCTGGGAGGAATTTTCTTGCACACCCAAAGCGGCTAAGTATGTCAAGCTGGTGATCACCGGTCCGAATTCCGGCTGGCGCCAACTGGGTGAATTTGAGGTCTGTGTTGTCAAAGAGTATCCGGAAATCTCCAAATCCACCGTCAAGGCAACCTCTCCGCACATTGCCAATGGGGTCGATGCCTCCAAATTTACCATCACTCTGAAAAAATATGATGGCTCCGCCTTGACCGGCCTGTCCGATGAGGATTTCTATCTTTACAGCTATTCGGGTAGAATCACCCACTCTGTCGTCAAAGAAAGCACTCCGGGCGTTTACACCGCTTCTCTCTCAACCATTGAAGCTGGTATGAAAGAGGTGAAGGTTCTCGTCCACTGCAATCTGGTTGGCAGCGCGACGATCAATTTTTCTGCTCCGGTTATGAAAGAGTCTCCCTTGGTTTTTGTGGAGGGCTCTACAGCTTTCAGAAATGAGGGATGGGACAATCTCATCGACGGCGATGAAGAAGGATGGGATGGCACCGCAACCGTGGGTGGGACTGAGCCTTATGCGATCTTTGGTTTTGCTGATGGCGGCATCAAAGCTATTCAACAGATCGCCCTGCTGATGGACACGGGGGTCGGTTTTGATAACCGCTGGGTTGAACGCTTCCGCCTCCAGGCTTCCACTTCTGGCAAGGCCAGCGCCGACTTTGTCACGGTCTATGATGGTATCGCCTCGGGAGGCGATTGGCAGACTTTTATCTTCCCAGCCTTCAGCGCCAAATACCTCAAGCTGATCATCGACTTTCCAACGACGCAGTGGCGACAGTTGGGTGAGATGCGGGTTTACACGACAGCATTGTCGGTCATGAGCCAGCAAGCTAATGAACTCACCCAGCTCACCGATGTCCCTCAGGAATGGTCGGTTAGCAAAAACTATCCCAACCCCTTTAATCCGGACACGCATCTTCAGTTCAGCGTTCCCCAGGCTGGGCATGTAACCGCAGTTGTTTACAACATGCTCGGGCAGAAGGTGCGCACCCTGCTCGATAACGAGGTGTCGGCCGGCACGCACCAGATAGTCTGGGACAGCCGCTCTGATTCGGGTGAGTCCATGCCGTCGGGTGTTTATTACATGCGTTTTGATTTTGGCGGACGGTTCCAAACGCAGAAAGTCGTCCTCACCAAATAGCTGGCGCACAGAGTTGCAGCGACGATGGCGGCGTGATACTGCATCACGCCGCCATCGTCATAGTGGAGGCAGCGTTGTATGAAGCACCAGGTCACCTTATTCGTTATGGTCATCAGCCTTTTGCTGGCAAGCAACCGGGCCGTACCGGGGGCTGGTTCAAGGCCGGCTGATATAACAGCCGAGCTATTGGGCCGAGCACCTTGGCTGGCATATCGGCTGGATCTTCTCCACCACCGGTTGAATCTTGAAAATCCACCCGAGACCATCCGAAGGGATCTTTATATGGCCTGCATCGGATTGCGTACGGGTTTGCAGGGAGAATCGGCTGCAAGCCTCTCCTTTGCCCCTCAAATCCGGTTCGACCATTCCCAAAGCGGAGAGTATGATCCTTTTACCAAGGTTCAGACAAGCGACTCTCTTGGCAGTACGGTGCGGATTGCAATCAACAAAGTGAGTAAACGTATTCTGCTGGTTTGGCAGGAGGGCTTTGAGGATCCGGATATCTATGCACAACTCTATGATCTGACTTTTTCGGCGATTGGCCCCAATATTAAAGTCAATCCTGCCGGAAATCGAGCGGCGCAGATCGCTCCTGATGTTTGCGCGCTTGCCGACGGGAATTTTCTGGTCTGTTGGGAGGACTATACCAGTACCACCCCCAATATAATGGCACAAGGGGTCAACCAGAACGGCAGCTTGCACGGATCAAGTGTCAAGGTTTCACCCATGGCCACGACAGCGCAGTTTTTCCCCAAAGTGGAATCGAATGGTGACAGTACTCATGTGATTTGGCTGCAGAAGGATGGTCAGGATTATAATGTCTATATCCGCACCTTGAGCCTGCAGGTAGTGCCCAGGGCGCCCGCGGTACGGGTCAACGACGATGACAACGGTCTACAATGGGCTCCGGAGATTGCCAGTTTTGGCTATGGCCAGACCGTGGTGGTGTGGGAGGATAAACGCGATGGCCACTCCGAGATCTATGCCCAAATCTACAAGGCGGACGGCGTCAAACGAGGGGATAATTTTGTTGTCAACTCGGACGCCATGAACAGTCTGCAATGGCGACCCGCGGTTGCTGGCAATGAATCGATGGCGCAGGTTGTCTGGGAAGATTACCAGAACCGAGCGGCGGCGATTTATGCACAGCAGCTGGATTCATACGGCCTTCTCAGTGGCGAGAATCAGCGTCTCGACCAGTCGGCCCTTCTAGCCGCCAAAGAAAAACCGGCGCTTTGCGTCGAAGAACAAGGCCAGAGAGTCTTCGCCTGGCAGGAAAAGAGCGAGGTAGCCTGGCGGTTGAAATTTGCTGTATTTCCGGTAGCCTCGGATGTGCCCACCTATTACATGCTCGGGGAGAACGATACCGCGCATGAATTCACCAATATCCAGTTAGGCCAGATAAAAAACGCCATTTACTTTGCTTTCTTAGGAGAGCCGATCGGCGGTAAAAGTACGGTACTGGCGCACAAGGTGACCTTGATGTCGGTGCCGGTGGAATTGATGCACTTCCAGGCGGCCGCCATCGCTTCGGGTGTCCATTTAACCTGGCAAACGGCGAGTGAAACCAGCAATTTGGGATTCGCCGTCGAAAGAATGCGGGAAACTGGGGATTACGCGCAAGCGGCTTTCATTCAAGGGATGGGGACAACCAGTTCCCAGCATTACTATGAGTATGTAGATGACGGACTGAGGCCTGGGAAGTACCGGTATCGCCTCCGGCAAATTGATCTGGATGGGACGAGCACCGTGTCCGATGAAATAGAAATCACCGTCAGCGGCCCGGAACACTTTGAACTGCTTGAGGCCTATCCTAATCCCTTTGAGACCAGAACCCACCTTCTGCTCCGTTTGCCCGTGGCCAGTGAGGTGGAGGCCTGGGTTTACAATCTTCTCGGGCAGAGGGTGTGCCGCCTCGTTGCAGGCAGCCTGCCTTCCGGGCAAAATGAACTGGACTGGGATGGCCGCGATGAGCGCGGCTTACCCGTGCCGGCAGGGGTTTATCTCCTCCAGGCTCGGATAAACGGAAAGATGCAGATCCGCAGCGTAGCGCTCGTCCGGTGAATGGCTATCACACCAAGGTAATAAAAAGGCCCTCCTAGAGGGCTTTTTTGTTTCCGAAGAATCGGGGCGGCTATGGCCAGCGGGTTTCAGGAGGACTGCCGTGTCGATCCCATCAGCAGCGACAAATCATCGTCTCGGCATTTGGATCGGCCACCCTATAGCAGGAGTCAAAGGCATAAACGGTCAGCCACATGATCAGCGCTGCTACCTCCTCGACATTTTCCAGGGGGACACGGTAGGCGATATGAACCAGGGAACCAATGACCGCCCGCTTGTCAGTAGACGGAGGCAGGGGCGGCACCCTCCGCTCTGCTGTGGCGGGCCTGAAAGCCGCGGCGGTCTGCCCAGGAGGAGTGCCGTAGGGAAACAGATGAGGTGGTCTCCCAAACCAGGAAGGATATCGATCACGATGCCGAGGGCTCTCTTGTATAGGCTCCCCCCTCGCAGACCAGCAAGTGGTGGTACCCGCCAGACATCCTAGACGCGGAAGTCCATGGCTTCCGGGGTGGCACGCTGCTGTAAGGAGACAAAAAAAGGGCGGGAGAGCCCGCCCTTAAGACTTACTTGGTCGCTTTTTTGGCTTTCTTTTCGGCCCGTTTTTCCTTCAGACTCTTTCCCGCCTTCTTCTTGGTCTCTTTGGGCTTGACATCCTGATTTTTAGCCATGGTTTTCTCCTTTTTTTCGTTCATTCACCAGGGTCTAAATGTAAAACCAACGAACGGACGCTTTTATTCACGCCTCCAGGGGCCGAATCGCTGGTACCGCCGCAGCGATTTTGCTTGTTTTTCCCCGGATAAATACCTAATTTTAATAGCCAGTCCATCCATTACCTTGCAGGAGAAAGCAATGAAATCCACAAAGCTGATTGGCTGCGGAACCCTGATTCTGGTGGCAGCCCTGGTGGTATTTTTCTGGTGGCGTTACCTTTTTGTTTTTGGCGAAGGGGTCAAGGCTGGTGACCTGAATTATATCGTGAAAAAGGGTTATTTATTCAAAACCTGGGAAGGCCGCCTCATCCAGACCGGCTTTAGAACCCCGGTTCCTGGCGGGATGCAGAGCAATGAATTTGAATTCAGTGTCGTCTCGGACAGCCTCGCCAAGCGCCTCGAGGGCTCCAGCGGCAAGTTTGTAGAGTTGCGCTACAAAGAATATTTACATCCCCTCCCCTGGCGAGGCATGAGCCGATATGTGGTGATTGGTATCATCCGGATCGAAGCCAAAACGGGCGGTGATGCCTTGCCCTTCTGATCCACCTCACCCGGATCGGTCCCGTCAGGCGGGATGGCTCTCCATCCCGCCCTCCTCAATTTCCCTCCTACACCCCGGCAATCCGCATCTTATATTCTGCGAGGGCCTCATCGAGGCGTTGTCGCGCTGTGGTATCTCCTGGCACATTATGCGATGGGTGGATATAGAGCTTGACCCCACGGTCGGCGAGGATCTCGGCCACCGTACAGATGGTCATCCAGACGGCCGTAACAAAAGCCATGGTGGAGACCGGCCCGATTTTGTCAACATGGTTCTTCAGCGGTACCGAGGCATCCTGGGCGGGCACGCAGGTATCGACCACTACATCAGCCAATTCAAAGATCTGTTTGCCTGAGGAATGCCGGGTCTTGACATTCGAAAATTCACCGGCCGAGCCGAAGACCACAATTTTCATCCCTATCCGCCTGGCCTCGAGGGCGATATCGATGTTGACATTGTTGATGCCCGAGTGCGAAAAGAGCCACATCACATCGCGCGGATCAAACTTGTAGGATTTCATGATCTGCTGTCCATAACCCTCCACCCGTTCGAGGAAGACGAACTGGTGCACCCCCATCTCGCCGACGATGTGGGTGAAAAAAGAGAGGGGGATCTCGATCATGGGATGAAATCCGACAAAGCCGCCGATGCGCGGGTACATCTCCTCAATCGGCAGGGTTGCATGACCGCAGCCAAAGGTGTGCACCCAGCGGCCCGCCGCGATGGTCTCGGCCATCAGTGCCGCCGCTTTTTTGATCGCATCGAGCTGTGTCGCTTCAATCTTGTCCATTACCCCCCGGGCATTATCCAGCCATTGTTTAGCCAGCATGGTTTACTCCTTTACAGGTTCAATGAGTCTCTTGCGTACGATCAGGTAGACGAGGGTCATCAGGAGCAGCCCGGCCGGCACGATCGTCAGGGCGATGCGCAGACCATACGCCTTGCCGAGCAATCCCGAGATCCAGGGCATCAGGCTGCCGCCGGTCAGGGCCATGACGAAGACCATGCTGAAGGCTGTCCCGCTCAGTTGCGGATAGCGGTCACCGACGAAGCCGAGGACGATGGGGTAGACAGCTGCGAAGCCAAAGCCCACCATCATCAGACCGGGCAGGGCCTCGGCCGGTCGGTTGGCTGAGAGCAGCAGCAAGGTGCCTAAAAAGGCGATCACGATGAAGCTCATCAGAAGACGGCCGGCCTCACGGTTATTCAGCAACCGCGGCAGCAGCAACCGCGCCGCCATCAGCGCCAGCCAGAAAAAGGAGAGATAGAGGACCGCCCGCGAACTTTCGACCGAGAGGGCCTCGTTGAAAAAAGTCGCGGACCAGCCACCCATGGTCATTTCCATCCCGCTTTCAAAAAAGAGCATCAGGCCGAGGAGAAGAAGGGGCACTTCTGTGATAAGGCGGGCTCCTTCCTTAAGTGGAAAGCCTTGTTTTTGCTTTGGTTCCGGGAAGCGGATGAGGAGGAAAAAGAGGATCGGAATGGCCACGGCGGCGCCGACCAGGGTGGCTAAGCGGGCGTAGCCGAGGCTTTTCATGAGCAGTCCGAGGATGAAGGGGATGCCGAAGGCGCTGACGCCGAAAAAGACCCCCAGTAGGCTCAGCCTGGCGCCGCGCTCCTCCTCGTAGATGTCCGCCACCAGGGCGTTGGATGCCCCGTTGATGACGCCGCCCCCCAGGCCGATGAGCGCCATGGCGATGCGCAGGATCCCGAGCTTGCCGGCCACGCCGATCATCTCCAGGCCAAGGAGGACCAACCCGGAACATACGATAAGCAAGCCCTTGTAGCCATAGCGGTCCACAATGGGCCCAAAGAGCAGGGAACCCACCAGCATGCCGATGGTCATCAGGGGAAAGAGGGATCCTGCCACCGCCTTGTCGAGGCCAAAGTCGGCAATGACCGAGGGCAGCAGGGCGCCGAGTATAGACATTACGATGCCGAAAATGAACATCGCGACACAAGCGGCGGTGAACACCATTCTACGATTATAAGCCATGGATTAACCTCAAGGTTAGAAAACCATTCAGCGCTCCTTTGCGGCCTGAAACGCCAGGCTGCCGGCGCCGATCAGTCCGGCATCGCCGCCGAGAGTCGAAAGCTCCAGCGCAACCTGGTGGAAGGCGATCGGTTGGGCCCACTTTTTCGCCTCGGCGCGGATGCGCTCGAGGAGTTCGCCCGCCGGTCCAAAGACGCCGCCGCCGAGGATGATCTTTTCTGGATTGAAGGTACTGATCAAATTGGCCACGGCCATACCCCAGAAGACCACGGCCTCATCGAGGACGCGCTGCGCCAGGAGATCACCTTGGGCCTGGGCGGCGAAGATTTCCGTCCCCTTCATGCTGGCGGCGTCGGTGTGGCGCAGCGGCCCCTGCCAAACGGGCTCGGCGGCGAGATAGTCGCGCGCAACCCGGGCGAGGCCGTCGCCGGAAGCGTGGTATTCAAAGCAGCCGCAGGGGGCGTACTTGTCTGCATAGGGCTGTACGAGCCCCATCCAGCCTACGGCTCCGGCGATGTCACCCTGCCCGCGCAGCACCCGGTCCTCGATGAGGATCCCGGCGCCGATGCCGGTGCCAACCGCCAGAAAGATGGCATTCCGGCAGCCGTGTGCAGCGCCTTGCCAGCGTTCTCCGAGGATATAGCAGGCCCGGTCGCTGTCGATGGCGACCGGGAGCGAAGGGAAGGCCTGAGAGAGTTCTTCCAGGAGGGGGTATTCGCTCCAGCCCGGGATGTTGGGCGCCCATACTCTCCCCGATTGCGCATAATAGATCCCCGGGATCGAGACGCCGATGGCCGCAATCGGCTCACGCGCGACGAAGGAACGTGCGGTTTCGATGATCAACGCACCCACATCGGAGCCTTCCCGGCCGCCGAGAAGGGCGTTCTCCCGCTGGAGGATGCGTCCCTCCGTTGAAAAGCGGGCGGCGGCGAGTTTGGTGCCGCCCAGATCGAGTCCTAACACCTGCATTTTCAACCCTCCTGGCTGACGGGCCCCCTCCAGCTTGTCCGGCTTAAAATGCCAAAATAGCATGCCAAATGCAAGCAAAAAAAGCGCGAGGTGGAGCTGCGCCGCCGTGGCGGAATTGGGCCTGATTGTTGCTAAAGCATAGGGCGATGCGGGGGCCAATTTCAGCGCAGCTTTGGTGGGGCACATCTATGTCCATACTTTATAGATAATTGCATGTTCTGGAGCCATGGTCATGCGTATCCAGTCTATACGAAAAACTGACTCACTCTATCACACCTGTCTAAAAGAGAGACTCCTGGCCCTGTTGGTCCTGATGCTGCCCGCATTGACCACTGGCCAAGTTATCAAGTTCACTGATGTCACGGCTGTGATGAAGGTTCCCGGCTGGGTGACGAACGGTTTCAGTACCTACGGCCATGGCGCCATCTGGACCGATATTTCCGGAGATTCGCTCCCCGATCTCTATATTGCGAATGCGATGCGGCAAGCCAACTCCAAGCTTCCGGAAACCCTCTACATCAGCCATGCCGGCGCCCCCTATACTGAGGAAGACGGTTCGCGCGGGGTGTCGGACAGCTATGGCAGCACCGGCAGTCATGGAGTCATTTTAGCTGACTATGACAATGACGGCGACCTGGATCTTTTCAACGCCACTACGGATGATCGGATTCGCCTCTATCGCAACAAGGGCAACGGATTCTTTGAGAATTTTACGAGCGGCGCCACCCTGGCCTCAACGCGGGTAACCTACGAAGGCTACGGCACGATTGGTTATGGCACCCGCGGCCTGGTCGTTTTCGATGCCGATAATGACGGTGACATGGATCTCTACGGGACCAATTGGGGGCCGGTCGAAGATATCCACGAGGTTCCCTGGATCACGCCGGCGCAGCCCAATGAGTTCTTCATCAACAACGGCAACGGCACATTTTCGAACGTGACCGACCGCGGTTGCACACCGGTCAATCCAAGCAATGAAGGGACCCAGGGCGTGACTGCGATCGATATCGATGAAGACGGCGATATGGACATCTTTGTCTGCCACCGCAACTATGCCTTTCTAGGGTATAACTCCGATGGCACGGCCAATTTTGGACGCGGGGCGACACCGGCCCCCAACGATCTTTTTATCAACGATGGCAAGGGTAATTTTACCGAAGCGGACGTGCGCGCACGGGGACTCTGGTCTGAAGCCAATGACTGCAACGCCACAACGTTCGCCGATTACGACAATGACGGCGATCTCGATGCTTTTGTAGTTTACGCCAACGACAGTCGTCCTGTTGTACGCGTCCTGAAGAATGACGGCAAGGGCTATTTTACCAATGTGAGCGCATCGCTGAATATCGAGCAATGGGGATTTACACCCTTTCTGTTCGATATGGACAATGACGGGGATCTTGACCTTTATTCGCCTCGCACCCGAGAACGGGGGCGCATCTATCGCAACAATGGCGACGGGACGTTCACCCTGCAGAGCGGGACGGGTGTCGAAATCAGCATGTATGATCCGCGCGGGGGGAGCATCGCCGATCTGGACGGCGACGGTGATCTGGATATTTACATTACGGATGCCAACAAGGATGCCGGCCCTTATTTCAACCGCATGTTCCGCAATGATACACCCAGCAATAACCGCTGGCTCAAGGTTTGGGGCAGCGGCCCCAAGGGTGATCTGGGGGCCTTTGGCACCAAGATCTGGCTCTTCGAGAAGGGGTACATGGATGATATGACCAGGCTGGTCGGCTACAAGCAGATCATCAACGCCTATGGCTATCTCTCCCAGGATGATATTGTCCAGCATTTCGGTGTGGCCCAGCGGGACTCGGTTGATATTAGAATCAAAATGCTCGACGGGACGATCCTCAAGACGCGACTCAAGACCAACACGCGGTTCTATTTTTCCAAACCCGCTTCCATCGCGGTCAACGGCGGCGACAACCAGAGTGCAAGCAGCGGCGGTATGGTTGCTCAGCCGCTGAGCGTTGTCGTGAAAGATGCCAAGGGCAAGGCGGTGGCCGGCGCTGTTGTGACCTTTTCAGCGGATTCCGGCGACGGGGTTTTCACTCCGGCTCCGCTGGTTTACACGGACCTGAGCGGCATGGCCAGTGTCTACTACACGGCGGGCGCCCAGACGGGGGCGTGCAAGATCACGGCAAAGACCGCGTCGGTATCGGTACCGTTCACGCTCACTGTGACCAACAGCGGCCCCGCGATTCTGAGCCTGGTGTCCGGCGGCGGCCAGTCCGCATATACCGGCCAGGTCCTGGCCGATTCGATCCGGGTCAAGGTGAACAACAGCTCCGGCTTGGGTCAGAGCGGCCACCCGGTCCAGTTTACCCTGACTGCCGGTAATGGCCGGCTCAAACCGGGTGATGTCACCTCCCTGCAGCGGACCACTAACAGCAGCGGCATCGCCGCGGTGGCGTGGCAGCTCGGCATGGTGGCCAACTCGACGCAGACCCTGCAAGTCATCTCTTCCTATAACAGCCAGCCTCTTACCGGATCCCCCCTTGAAATCCAGGCTACGGCGCTGCAGCGCATCATTTCCACCGGCAAGCCCAAGAATCTCCTTTATGTCAGCGGTGACGGCCAGACCGGCGTCGCCGGCGATACCCTCGCTTCCGCTCTGGTGGTCCAGCTGGTCGACAGTGTGGGCGTAGGCTGTCCCGATTACGACATCCTTTTCCAGGTCACCTCGGGAGACGGCACCCTTCGGGGGGCGGCGCAGCAGATTGTCCGCACCGACAGCGAGGGCAAGGCAGCGGTCTCGCTGCGGCTCGGCCCGCTTGCCGGCATCTCAAACCACCATGTGAGCGTGCGTTATAATGGCCTCGCGAAGGTGCTCTATTTTACCGCTTCCGCCAGAGCGGCCGCCGCGGCCACACTCATGAAGGTGGACGGTGATCAGCAGATGGGCGCGCCGGGGTATACCCTGCCGCATTACCTCCAGGTCAAGGTCACTGATGAGTTCGGCAATCGGGTGTCAGGCCACCCTGTCACCTTCACCATAGCCAGCCTCGACGGCTATGTCAACGATCAGAAAAGCGTCACCGCCGCGACCGACAGCGCCGGCGTTGCCGGAGTGCTTTTCAAACTCGGCGCCACCCCGGGGGCCTACATCGTCTCGGTTTCTTCCAAGCTGAACGGGCTTCCGCTTTTGGGCTCGCCACAGCTTTTCTCCGCAATTGCTGTTTCGGATCCCGCCGCTTTGCAGCGGATCACTCCGGACAGCACCTCCGGACTGGCGGGGCAGCTTCTCGGGATGCCACTCCAGGTGCGGGTGACCGATCAAAGCGGCTATCCGGTGCCCAATCATCCCGTCACCTTTTGGGTGCGGCGCGGGGGCGGCAGCCTCGAAGGCCAATCGCAGCTTACACGGATCAGTGATGCCAATGGCGTGGCAGCGGTCACACCGACTCTCGGCAGCGCGCTGGGTCTTGCCAACAACGTCATTGAAGCCCAGTCCTTTTTCGGAAGCGGATCGCATCTCTCCGGTTCGCCGGTGCGATTTTATATCAGCGCCAAAAAGAGCATGGCCTGGCAGATCATAATGGCCAGCGGCAGCGGTTTGAGTGCTCAGGCGGGACAGGTGCTGACGCAGCCGCTGGCGGTTCGGGTGGTGGACCAGGCGCAGCAGCCGGTCGCTGGCCAGGAGGTGCTCTTCCAGGTCATCCAGGGATCGGGCGTGCTGGGCGCCGGACAAGCGCGCAGCGCAACCGTCCAGAGCAACAGCAGCGGCCTCGCCCAGATCAGCTTCCGGCTTGGGAGTGAGCTGGGCGATCAGGCGCACCTGGTACGTGCCAGCGCGAATGACGGAGTGGCGGTGTTGCGCAACTCGCCTCTGACCTTTGCGATCAGTGCACCCTATGGGCAGCCGGATACCTCCGCCTCGACGGTGATCCTCAATTCGCCGGTTGCCGCGGACGGTGTTGCCGAGTGCATTGTGCGCATCCACCTGGTCGATGCCCAGGGCCATGCGGTCCCCGGTGAGCGGTTGACCCTACTGGTCAGTGGCGATGGTAACCGGATCACCCAGCCGGAGGCGGTGACCGATGCGGCCGGTGATGCGGCAGGCGTCGTCAGTTCGACAATCGCGGGCCGCAAGACCATCCGCGTCTATCTTGCCAGCAAATCCCGCTACCTTGCGGCTGCGCCGGTGGTGGTTTTCACCGCGGGTATGCCGCAGCGCATTGCTGTGATCAGCGGGGATTACCAGACCGGCATCATTCAGTCGGCGCTGGAACAGCCTCTGGTTATTCAGGCGGAGGACTTTAATGGCAATCCCGTCCCGGCCACCCCGCTCGAGTTCATCCCTGCAACGGGCAGCGGCGAGATCTCTCCTGGTGGCACCATCGTCACCGACGCTTCAGGCCGGGCGCAGGTCACCTGGATACTCGGCCCGAGTGTGGGGCCACAGCAGTTGAGTGTGCGCGCGGCGGGCACGCCCATTACGCGCACCCTCACCGCTACAGCTGTTCTGCCGCAGCAGATCACCCTTGAAAAGGCCGGCGGTGACGGCCAGTTTGCGTCGCCCGGCACGCTCTTTCCGGATTCCCTCACCGTGCGCGTTGTGGATGACCATGGCTCGCCGATCTATGGGGTGGCCATTCTCTTTGCTGTGCTGCAGGGGGATGCGGTGCTCAGCACGGGAAGTGCGGTGATCAGCGACCGTTACGGGCTGGCCCGGGTGCGGCTGGCTGCCGGGACGATGAATGGAGCCGTTCGGATTCAGGCTTTGGCCCCAACGGGCGAGCCGGTCGAATTCACCGGCTCGGTGTCCTTATCGGTTCCCGCCCGGATCACCCCGGTCTATGGTGACAGTTTGCGGGGCGAAGCCGGTACTGTGGTCTATCCCTTGATGGTGCTGATCACCGACCAGGCCGGCAATCCGGTCGCGAACGTTCCGGTTCATTTTGAGTCCCGCACCGAGGGCGCAGCCGTCCTGGATGCCATGCCCCTTTATACCGGCAATGACGGTCAGGTTGCGGCCAAGGTCCGGCTTGCCACTACGGCAGGGCCCTGTCTTTTCCAGGCCAGCAGCAGCCATGTCGCTGGTTCACCGCTTCTTTTCACTCTATACGCCGATGCCAGCGTGGCATCTGATCTGGTGATCGCCGCGGGCAATCAGCAAACGGCACGTGCCCTCAGGCCCCTGGCGAGTCCGGTCAAGGTGCGCGTCCTGGACCGTTATGGCAACGGCGTCGCCGGCGCGACCGTCCAGTTTACACCGCTCTCCGGCAACGGGACGGTCACTCCCGCCACCCTGCTGACCGACACCGGCGGATGGGCTGCGGCGCAGTGGACCCTTGGCGCTGCGGGTACCCAGAGTCTCCAGGCCAAATGCCCGGCCCTTCCCGGCAAGCAGTTGATCTTCTCTGCGTTGCTACAGGAAAACCTCGGCCCTATCCTTTACGCCGTCGACGATACCACCATCCACGAGAATGATACTCTGATCCTTGAAGTTGCCGCGGTCGATCCCGACGGCGGCTCGACGACCCTTGCAGCACAAAACCTGCCGGCGGGAGCGAGCTTTGACGCCGTCAATACCGGCCTTCTCATCTGGCGCCCCGACTATCGCCAGCAGGGCATCTATACCATCGAATTCATCGCGACCGATGAGAATGGCGGGACGGCAACCAAACAGACGATTGTGCGTGTGCAAAACCGCAACCGCCCCCCGGCCATCTACGCCTTCCAGCCGGAGTCCTTTTATTACCAGGCGCCGGCGTTCAAGCCGGTGAGCTTTTCGGTACAGGCCGGCGATCTCGATGGCGATCCCCTGACCTATACCTGGCGACTCAACGGCCGGTTAGCCGGCACGGGCAATACCTTGACGATCCTGACCGGAACCACCCTCCCGGCACAGTTCATCCTCGCCGTCACGGTCCGGGACCAGAGCGATTCGGTCGCTCACGCCTGGTCGGTGCAGCAGGCCACCGGAGTAGCCAATGCGGAAAGTGCAGACCGGCTGCCGGAAAGCAACCGGCTGGTGCAAAACTATCCCAATCCCTTTAATCCCGAGACCACCATCGCCTACGAATTGGCGGCGCCGCAGCGTATCGAGATCGGGATCTACAACATGTCCGGCCAGCGCATCCGGACGCTGTTATCCGGCCGGGTACCGGCGGGCTGCCATTCCATCCGCTGGAACGGCCGCACGGAGAGCGATGAACTCGTTGCCTCCGGCATTTATTACTGTATCCTGCGCGGCGAGAACTTTCGCCAGATGATCAAGCTCGTCCTTTTAAAGTAGCAGCAATCACATTATCAATGGGTGAGGTTATGTTGAAGCAAAAAGCAGCTTTTGTCTTTGCCGTGATGGCGGGGTTGTGGAGTTGGGCCTTCGGCCAACCATCCCATACCCGGGAGCTCTTCCGCTACGATCTGACGGCCGCACCAGCCGGAGGCACGCAGTCATGGAATTCCTCGGGCACCTTCACATCCGGCGGCTGGAAGCCGAATAGTACCACAGGCCAACTCAAGCTCTGGCTGGGAGATTACATGCCCTTCGAAGGCAGCCTCGAGGTGCAAGTCAAAGGCTTGTCGGCAGCGACGGTGACCAAAGATTGGATCCCCTTCTCGGTCTGGTCGCGTGGCCGCGGCAAATTTTATCAGACCGACGGTACCAGCTATCCCTCCGAAGGCTCCTATCTTTTTCTCAAAACCGATGCCTCCAAGGTTTCCGGCTCCAGCCTGGCTTTCAAGCTCTTCGCCAAATCGCAGTATGATCCGACCCAGGCGAACCACATGACCGCCGATGTGCCCGGCTATGCCTTCAACGCGTCAACAACCTATACCCTGAAATTCATCTGGAAACCCGGGACCGCCTGGTTCCAGATCTGGGCGGGTGGCAGCAAGGTTACCGAGGCTTCGACCAGCTGGATTATGCAGGGGGAAGCCTTCCTCTTCGTTTTTCTGGGGCGAAGCAACGAGTATTCCTCGATGACGGGGGTCACCTACAGCAATCTGGTCCTCAAAGTGCCCGAGAAGAGCATCGCCTTTAACGACGTAAGCCGGTCGGCCGCTGCGGTGGCCGACTCCACCCTCAATGCCCAGAGTATGACCTGGGCCGATCTTAATATGGATGGCAAAGAAGATATTTATGTCAATTATTACAATCTGGCCAACCGCTATTACGCCGCGGTGGCTGACAGTGCCAAGTTCATGGAATCAGCCTCGGCCTACAGCCTGAGCGACAACGGCCCCTCCTTCTCCACAGTCACAGCTGATTTTAATGGGGATGGCAAGCTGGACGCCTTCGTCACCAACTATGGCGGCAGCAGCCGGCTGCTGCTCAATCAGGGCAGTACCTTCAGCGACCAGTCAGCCGCATGGAATATCGGCAGCGGTACCGGATCGGTCAATGCATTGGCTTTTGACCTGGAGAATGATGGGGACGTTGATCTCTTTGTAGTCAACAGCGGTACCGCCAGCGAGCTCTATATCAATCAGAACAACACCGGATTCACCCGGACTGAGCTGAGCAGCCTGCCGTTCGGAAGCGGCGCACGCGCCGTCGCCGGGGATGTGAACAAGGACGGCTTTGTCGATGTCTTTTATCCACGCCGAAATGCCAGTGCGGTCCTGCTCATCAACAACAAGGCCGGAGGCTTTACCGATCAGGCGAGCAGCTACAGTCTGGCTATACTCACCGATCCCAACGCCCCGACCTTGGCCGATCTGGACAACGATGGCTATCTCGATCTGGTGCTCTCCGTTGCCAGCAACCAGGGGGACGGTAAACCGCAGGTCCTGTACTATCGCAATACCGGCGGTAGCTCCTTCACCAAGTCGGGGACGATTTATATCGACTGCTACGGCGCCATTGTCGGCGACGTCGACAACGACGGCTTGCAGGATTTGTATCTCATCAAGCGCAACAAGTACAGCTCGGAGATAGCCGATTACGGCTCCCGCCTCTACCGCAACACTTCGAACCCAGGCAGCCTGAGCTTCACCGAATACACCGGATCCGGCCTCGAAGCGATTTTCCAGGACGGCCGCGGCGGGGCGATGGCGGATTACAACAGCGACGGCTTGCTGGATCTGTACGGGGTTGCCAAGGGCACGACCGGTTCCAACAGCCGCCCCTACGGCCGCAACTTTCTCTTCAAGAATGTCTCGACCTCGGGCAACAACTGGCTCCTCGTCCGCGTTCTGGACAAGAAAAAGGTTCCCGGCTATCTCGGCGCCCAGGTGGATCTTTTCGATCAGAATGGCACCAGCGGCACTCGCATCGGTTACCGCGAAATCAGTTCCATCCAGGGTTATCAGAGCCAGCCCAGCCGTATCCTCCACTTCGGTATGGGCAGCAATAGCGGCGGCGTGTTGCGCGTCACCCTTCCGGGCGGTCAGGTCTATACCCGCACAGTCACCGCCAATTCGATCGTCGAGATTGATCCCACCAGCGGGGACGCTCAGTCCTTCATCCTGGTCAAGGGCAACAACCAGACCGGCGTGGTCGGAACCCAGCTGAATGATTCGCTCACGGTGCGTGTTTACGCCGTGGGAGATACCCCTGCCCGTCCTCTAGCGGGCCAGACCGTCACCTTCAGCGTCACCGAGGGCGGCGGCACGGTCAACGGCAGCAGTACCGTTGCCGTCACCACCGACCTGAACGGGCTGGCGCGCGTGGCGTTCAAGCTGGGCCAGACCGCCGGCAGCAGCAACAACAAGGTGCGGATCACCTCGCTCAACAAGGCCGGCGTCCAGATCGTCAATCTTTCGGCCCCGGGTACGCCAGCGGCCCCGATCGAGATCGTCGCTTCCGCCAATGCCGGCGCAGCGGCCAGAATGGACAAGATCGCCGGGGGGGACGGCCAGACCGGTTATATGGGGGAGGTGCTGACTAGCCCGGTGGCCGTCAAGGTGATGGATGCTTTCGGCAATATCATCAGTGGCTATACGGTGACCTTCAATGTGGCCACGGGCGGTGGTGGATTCGGCGCCACCGGGAGTTCCCCCGCGACGGCGGTGACCGGGCCGGATGGGACCGCCCAGATGAACTGGCGGCTGGGAGCGACGCTTGGCGTCCAGACCCTGCAGGTCTATGGGGCGTTCAATGCTGCAAACCCTGCCCTTTTCTCGGCTACCGCAGCCGAGCCCCTGCGCCGCCTCACCTATGATTCCGGCGATCGGCAGAGCGCCCGTGTCGGCGCAACTCCGGACAACGCGTTGACGGTCCGCCTGCACGACTATCAGGGCAACGCCATCTCGGGTGCGACCGTCCGCTTTGCGGTGGTCGAGGGCGGTGGTAAAATTAGCGGCGGTACGGCCCTGGATGTTTTGACTTCGCCCGACGGCCTCGCCTCCATCAAGCCGACTCTCGGCACGGTGGCGGGGGATACCAACAATGTTTTCAGGGCGACCGCGACCGGCGCTGCGGGCAGCATTACGTTCAAGCTTTCCGCGGTTGCAGGCCCCGCCGCCCGGCTGCTCGAAACCTCGGGCAACAACAAGACGGGCAAGGCCGGCCGCCTGCTCAGCAGCCCCTTTGTAGTGCGCGTGACCGATACCTATGCCAATCCCGTCGGCGGCTATGCGGTGGATTTTGCCGTGACCAGCGGCGGTGGCTCCCTGAACGGCGCAACCTCAGCGCGCGTCGCCACGGACAAGAGCGGTTACGCTTCGATCTATTACAAACTCGGCACGGCGGCCGGCACCAATAGCGTCACCGCAAGCGGTACCGGACTCACCGGCTCGCCGGTAACCTTCACGGCGATCGCCGAGGCGGGCAGTCCCGCACTGCTCTACAAGGTCTCGGGCGATAATCAGAAGGGCACCTTCGGCGCTCCCCTGGCCCAGCCGCTGGTCGTCGCCCTAAGCGATTCCTTCAGCAATCCCATCGCCAACCAGACGGTGCAGTTTCTGGTCAGCCGCGGCGGCGGCTTGGTCAACGGTCTCTCCCTGGCGACGATTCAGACCAATGCCGCAGGCCAGGCGATGGTGGTACTGACTCTGGGAATCAGCGATTTCATCAATCAGGTTACGGTCTCGGCGCAGTATCTTGGCAGGGAAATCCCGACCTATCCCTCGCCGCTGGTCTTTTATGCCACGACCAGTGCCGGTAATCCCGACTCATTGGTTTATATCAGCGGCAACTATCAGACCGGTGCCGTCAATCAGCCCCTGCCGGAGCCTTTCAAGGTGATGGTAACCGACGCCCATGGCGTGCCGGTGGTCAATCAGACGGTGGTTTTTCAGGCGATCACACCGGGGACCCATTTCGGCGGCGCCGCGATGGTGACCCGGAAGACCAATGATGCCGGCCTTGCCAGCGCTGTGGCCACCATCGGCTCCAACTTCGGCGATGCGATCTATAGTTTTGAGGCCCGTTCCGAGTACAATTCCACGCCGTTGCGCAATTCCCCGGTGCAGTTTTTTGCCTCCGGGCGGAGGACGACGGCCACCAAACTGGTTTATGTCCAGGGCAACGGCCTCAGCGGCACCGTCGGCCGATTCCTCGCCGATTCCCTTTGCATTCGCACGGTAAACGGTGCCGATCAGCCTGTCGCGAACCAGCCCGTCAATTTTGAGGTTATCAGCGGCAGTGCGATGCTCAACGGTGAATCGAACAGCCTAGCGGCGCTGAGCGATATCAACGGTATCGCCCGGATGGCTCTGAAACTCGGAGGAACCCCCGGACTGATCAAGGTGCGGGCGACGGCGGATGACGGTCAGGCGGCTCTGGCCAATTCGCCAATCGATTTTGAGATCACGGCTGCCATCGGCAGCCCCGATGGCTACCGCTCGCAGCTCACCGCAACCTCACCGGTTACGGCCAACGGCAGCGCGGCAGCGACCGTCATGATTACCCTCAAGGATGACCAGGGCAATCCCGTTCAGGGCAAGTTCGTCTCGCTCTATACCGCCGGCCTCGATGTGCAGGTCACCCAGCCGATTCTGGCGACCGACGGCAACGGCCAGACCCAGGGGCGCATCACCTCCACCCGCGCCGGCCTCCTCAAGGTCTGGAGCATGACCGACAATCAGATCGTGCCGCGGGATACGGTGCGCATCCTCTTCACACCGGGCGCCCCGGCCAGCGCCGTGCCCTTTGGTTCGGGCCAGACCGCCCTGCGTGGCGTCGCCCTGCCCCAGCCGATCGGCCTCTATCTTTATGATGCCAACAACAATCCCGTACCCGGTGTTCAGGTGACCTTCCGCGTTAAGTCCGGAGGCGGAGCGATTTCGCAGATCCAGCCGGTCACTACCGATGCGGAGGGACAAGCCCAGGTCAACTGGACCCTCGGCAGCGCCATCGGCGAGCAGTATGTCGCGGTGGTGGTGCCGCCGCTCGGCAGTACCGAGATCGATTTCTGGGCCATCGCCAGGCCGCCCGATCCCAACAGTATGTCCATCATCCGCGGCAACCGTCAGATCGGCCTGATTAATCAGGCCCTGGCCGACTCTTTTGTCGTGGCGATGAGCGACGCCAATGCCGCCCCGGCCGAGGGACTCCAGGTCATCTTCTCCAAGACCAAGGGGGAGGGCACCTTTCTCAGCGCCAATCCGGTCACCACGGACAAGCGCGGCTATGCTGCGGTGCTCTTCAAACCCGGCAGTATCACCGGCGAGTGCACGGTCATGGCCTATCATGTTTCCGGACTGAAACAGGAATTTCAGTTCATCGTCCAGGACAAACCGACGGTTTATCTGAGCAAGAGCAAGGAGGCCCAGAGCACAGGCCGGCCCTACGAGGAGATGACGATTCAGGGCGTGGTGAGTGATGCCTACGGCCAGCCCCTGGCCGGAGAGAGCTTGAAGTGGGAGATCGTCAGCGGTGGCGGCACGCTGGTCAGTGCGGCGACCCTGCAAAGCGATGCCCAGGGGAAAGCCAGCTTGACCTGGAAGCTGGGACTCAAGGGCAACCAGAGCGTCAAGCTCTCACCGGTGAGCAAGACGGGCGCGGCCCTGCTCTTCAGCAGTCAGGTGGTCAACGCCGCGCCGGAATTGAGCGTCCCCACTGCGCCGGCCGTTCTGGCGGGTACACCGCTCGCCTTTTCGATTTCGGCCTATGATGCAGACGGCGATCCCATCACCTACGGTGTCCGCAATCTACCCGCCGGCGCCAAATTCGATTCCACCGCCTCGCGTCTCTTCTCATGGACGCCGACCCGGAGCCAGGCCGCGGCGAGTCCCTACACCGTGACCTTCATCGCCCGCGACGGCTTCCAGGCGGCCGATACCGCCCGGATCCAGATCACGGTCACCACCACCAACGCTGCGCCGGTGATCTATGCCTTCGACCCGGGAGACACCACCATCTCCAGCCTCTATGGTACCTTTTTGGAATTCAAGGTCTTTGCTAGCGATGCGGACAACGATGAACTGACTTACACGTGGATGGTCAATGATCAGCTTGCCGGCTTTGTTTCGAACCTCATTCTCTTGCCGGATGCCTCCTTTGGAGAAAACGCTGTCGTTCTTGTCCGGGTTTCGGATGGCAAGGCAACGCAGGAACTGCGTTGGCGGGTGCACCTCTCGAGCGCGGTGGAACTGAGCGCCTTCACCGCTGCGGTGCAGCAGTCGATGGTCCTTTTAAGCTGGCAGACCAGCGCGGAGAACAGCAACCTCGGGTTCAATGTGCTCCGCAGCGAGCGCAGCGACGGCGAGTATGCGACGCTCAACACGACGCTCATTCCCGCCGTGGAGAACGGGCGCTATAGTTACACCGACGCAACCGCGGTTGCAGGAAAGAAGTACTGGTACAAACTCCAGGATGTCGAACGGAGCGGCCGGATAACCCTTCACGGCCCCGTTGCCGTCGAGCTGGCTTTACCGGTACGCGTGGACCTGGCACAGAATTATCCCAATCCCTTCAATCCAGCGACTACGATCGGCTTTGAGTTGCCGGCGGCAGCCGAGGTTGATCTGGTCGTCTATAACCTCCAGGGGCAGCAGGTGCGCCGGCTCGTTCAGGGTCAGCAGAACGCGGGCGTTCACAATGTGGTTTGGGATGCCCGGGACGACAGCGGTATGCCGGTGCCGACCGGACTCTATTACTATCGCCTCCGTGCCGGGGATCAGGTCTTCACCAAAAAGCTCCTCTTTGCCAAGTAAGATCGCATCGGCGCCGGCTCACGAATGGAGCCGGCGCCGATGCCATAATGGGGGCCTCCATCAGCTGAAAGGAAAATTTAACGAAAGTAAGCCGAAATTTACGATATCAAACACCTGCATCACGAATTCTTTTCCGCAATCGGCCCCGTTTTTTATATATTCTCCTATTAGCAAAACTTATTATCTGCAGAGGCTTCCCATGTTCAACATCTCACTGATCAGGCAGCAACGGTTTCTGGCGGTTTTTTTTATGGCCGTCCTGGGCATCGGCCCGGTAATGGGCCAGACGATCCGGTTTAAAAACGCAACAGCATCCTATGGTGTGCAGGGCAATGACGACAGAATTGACGGAAAACTTACTGGCCCCTTCTACAGTTGCTACGGCCACGGCGTGGCCATGGCGGATGTCAATGCGGACGGCCGCCCGGATATTTATATCAGCAATGCGGTCCGCTATGCGAATCTGGTGAAGAACGGGGACGGTCTGGCTGAGACTTTTTATGCGAGCAATCCGGAGGGCGGCTATACCGAGAGCGATGGCGCACGTCATATCTCGGATCAATACGGCTGGACCGGCTCGCACGGTATCATCTTTTTCGACTATGATAACGATGGCGATTACGATCTCTACAATGCCACCACCGACGACCAGAACCGCCTCTACCGTAACCTTGGCAGCAGTTACAGCGGGGGGCCGGGTTATTTTGAAAATGCCACCATGGCAGCCGGTTTGCCTCTTATCCGTGTCTTCATGGCCAATTTCGATTCCGTCAACAGCTATGGCTATGGCACCCGCGGTGTTGCCGCCTTCGACGCCAACAACGACGGCTGGATGGATCTCTACGGCGCCAACTGGGGCCCGGCGGAGAAACGCTGGCCGGCAAGCGGCAGTACGGAAGGCGCGGCAATCATCACTCCGGTGCAGCCCAATGAGTTCTATCTCAACCAGGGCAATGGTACGTTCAAACGGGTGACCAATAGCGGCGCCACGCCGGACAATCCCGCTTACATGGGCACCCAGGGCTGCACGGTCATCGATGCCAATGAAGATGGCAATATGGATATCTTTGTCGCTCACCGTAACTATGTCGCCATCGATCCGGACAGCAAGCAGAAGGTCGGCGGGCCGACCGGCCGCGAGGTCTATAATCAGCTCTTTTTCGGCGACGGCACCGGCCATTTCACTGAGAATGCCGGCGGCGCGGGCCTCAACACCAATCCCGCAAACGACTGCAATGGCGCCACCTTCGCCGATTATGACAACGACGGCGATTATGATGCCTTTGTCGTCCCCAAGGACAGCAAGTCGTCCACCTACGTGCGGGTGTATCAAAACGATGGCAGCGGCCGTTTCACCGATATCACCGCCAGCCTCAAACTGACGCAGTACGGCTTCTCGCTCCTCTTTCTCGATGCTGACAACGACGGCGACCTGGATATCGTGGCTCCGCAAACCCGCGACTATACCCGGTTCTACCTCAATAACGGAAATGGTACCTTTACCTCAGTCGATAATACCGGCCTCAAGGTCAAATCCTTTGATCCGCGCGGTTCGGCCGTCGGTGACATCGATGAGGATGGCGATCTCGACCTCTACTATGCAGATGCCTTTAAGGATGCTTCACTGCCCCCTACCTTTCCCGATACCGTGGGTAATCATCTTTTCATCAACACGACCATCACTTCCAACCGCTGGCTCAAGATCACCGGGCGCGGTCCCAAGGGGGACATGGGTGGCTTCGGCACCAAGATCTGGGTCTATGACCGCGGCTATCTCGGCGATCAAGCTCATCTGGTTGGCTACCGCCAGGTGATCAACGCCTACGGCTATCTCTGCCAGAACGACCCGGTGCAGCATTTCGGTCTGGGACAGCGCGACAGCGTCGATGTCCGTGTGCGCCTGCTCGACAAAACCGAGTTGAAACTATACGGGGTTGCGGCGAAACAGAGGCTCTTTTTCTCCAAACCACAGCAAATCGCCTACATCAGCGGCAGCGGGCAGACCGCCCCGGAGGGGACGCCGCTGTCACAACCCCTGGTCGTCCAGGTGAAGGACACCTGGGGCAATCTCGTCCAGGGTGCGGCGGTCACCTTCTCGGCCCAGTCGCCGGGGGGCACTTTCAGCGAACTCCAGCCGGTGTACAGCGACGCCCGGGGTTATGCAAAAGTTCACTTCCTGCCCGCGGCTTGGCCGCTGCAGCAGAACGTAACCGCAAAGCTGGTGGATAATACAAGCGCGCAGGTTCCCTTCACCTGCACCGTCCAGCCCGTGGTCGTGACTCCGGTGGCGACGACCCTGCAAATCGCCGGCGGCGATGGCCAGCAGGCCTTTGCCGGAACGGTGTTGAGCAGCCTGCTGATGGTGCGGGTTCTGGACCAATTCATGGCGCCGCTGCAAGGAATCACCGTGCATTTTACCAGTGTGACCGGCCAGGGCTCCTTCCCCGATGGCGCTGCGGCAGTGACCGGTGCCGGCGGTTTGGCCGGAGTGCGTTTCCAGCTTGGCACAGAACCCGGTATGTATGAAATCGCAGCAGCTGTGCAGGGGATCAGCGACCAGAAGGTCTTTCGTGCGGAAGCCATGGTTATCCCCAATCGCCTGCCGCAGGTCGTGCAGTGGGCGCCCGCTGATTCGGAGCTGTTTGTCAACGGCTATCATATCCTGGACTTTTTCGTGCGCGCCACCGATGCCGACGGCGACAGCCTGCGCTTCCTATGGCTGCTCGATGGCGTCGTCGCCGGCACCGACTCGACCTTCCGGATCTATCCCGCCAGCAGCAGAACTGGCAAGGTGGAGGTCCGGGTATCCGACGGCGAAGGTACGGTGACGCATCGCTGGGTGATGCATCTGTTGACCGGAGTCGATGCGGCCGATGCGCCGGTCACCGAATATGCACTGGAGCAGAACTACCCCAATCCCTTCAACCCGCAAACGCAGATCCATTTCCAGCTGCCGAACGCAGGTTTGGTGCGGATTGCGGTCTTCAACACGGTCGGACAGCGTGTGCGCAGCCTGGCGGATGGCTTTTTTGCCCAGGGTCGCCACGTCGTAACCTGGGACGCCCGGGACGATCAGGGACAGCCGCTGCCCACCGGGCTGTATCACTACACCATGGAGAGCGGGGATTTCCGGGTGGTCAAAAAACTGTTGTATGTAAAATAATAGTCGTGCCAATCAGGAGATGCTCGTGGAGCGGATGAAAAGGGTCATTGAGGGGTGGAGTGTAGAGAGCGCTTTGGCGGTGATAGGATTCTTCCTGCTGTCGCAGGGCTCGGTTTTTGCCCAGCAGCCGGTGAGCTTTAGCGATGCGACTGAATCGATGAAAGCCTGGGGGTGGCGCATCACGGTTGACGGTGTCCGGGTGAGTGCTTATGGTCATGGCGCCGCTTTTGCCGATGTCACCGGCGATTCCATCCCCGATCTCTACATCTCCAGCGCCAAACGCAAGGCCAACGGCCAGATCCCCGAGACCCTGTACATCGGCCAGCCCGGCGGCGCCGCCTATTCGGAGGAGGACGGCAAACGCGGCTGCTCCGACAGCTACGGCATGACCGGAACGCACGGTATCTCCTTCTTCGATTATGACAACGACGGCGATTTCGACATCTATAACGCCACCACCGACGACCGCAACCGCCTTTACCGCAATACCGGCGGATTTTTCACCGATGTCTCGGATTCGGTCGGACTCAAGGCTATTCGGGTCCCCATCGATACCTACGGTCCTATCGGCTACGGCACCCGCGGCGTTGTCGCTTTCGATGCCGACAATAATGGCTATATCGACCTTCTCGGCGTCAACTGGGGACCGGTGGAGAACGCCAAGGAGGTCCCTTGGGTCACACCGGCGCAGCCCAATGAATTCTACTACAACAACGGCAACGGCACCTTCACCAAAGACGACACCCGCGGCCTGACCCTTCCACCTAATCCCAGCAATGAGGGTACTCAGGGGGTCACCGCCGTGGATGTCAACAACGACGGCTGGATGGATGTCTTCATCTGTCACCGCAACTATGCCTATCTCGGCAAAGATCAAAGCGGCAACGATCAGTTCGGCCCGGGTTCCATCCCCTGTCCCAATCAGCTGCTGATCAATGACGGCACCGGCCATTTCGTCGATGAGACCAAAAAACGCGGCCTCTATGATGCTGCCAACGATATCAACGGCGCTACCTTCGCCGATTTCGACAACGACGGCGATTTCGATCTTTTCATTCCGCCCAAGGATATCGGCGTCCGCAAGCTCAAAGTCTATGAGAATGACGGGAACGGCTATTTCACCGACATCAGCAGCAGGGTCAAGATCGATCAGTGGGGATTTTCCTCGATCCTGGGCGATTTCAACAACGATGGCTTTCTCGATTTGTTCGCTTCGCGCTCCTATGGTACCTCGGCGATTTATCTCAACAATGGCGCCAGTAATTTCGTGCTGCAGGGCACGGCCGGCGTCGAGACCTCGGCCTACGATCCGCGCGGCGGCGCCCTCGCTGATGTCGACGGCGACGGCGATCTCGATATCTATTACGTCGACGCCAACAAAGACGGTGTGGCCAAGTACTCCAACCGCCTCTATCGCAACAACACCAAGAACGGTAACCACTGGCTCAAGGTCACGGGTCGGGGACCCAAAGGGGATGCCGGCGGCTTCGGCACCAAGATTTGGGTCTTTGAGGCCGGTTCGATGGATGATATGAAAAAACTGGTCGGTTACCGTCAGGTGCAGAATACCTACGGCTATCTCTGCCAGGACGATCCGGTCCAGCATTTTGGCCTCGGAGTGCGCACGACTGTTGATGTCAAGGTGCGCTTCCTCGATGGCACTGAACTCAAGATGGCCGGCGTCGCAGCCGACCGCAAGATCATTTTCACGCGCCCGCAGCAGATCAGCGTCAACAGCGGCGACCAGCAGAGCGGCAATGGCGGCCAGCCGCTCGCCAAACCCCTGCAGGTCAAGGTGACCGATGCCTGGGGCAAACCGGTGCGGGGTGCGACGGTCAACTGGAGCGTCCTCGCCGGCGGCGGCACCCTGACTGCAGCCGTCAGTTACACTGGCGCGGATGGCATCGCCGCGACTTCCTGTACCCTTGGGACCGCCGTCACCCGGCAGGAGGTGCAAGCGGCCTCGCCGGACATGGCCGGCACGGCGCTTTTCACGCTCACCAATGCCGCTCCGCTTCAAGCGCAGATCATGCGTATCTCGGGGGCGGGGCAGTCGGCGGAAGCCGCCGCCGAACTGCCGCAACCCCTGGTCGCCAGGGTCTCCCAGCTCTCCGGCGCACCCGCCGCCCAGTACTGGGTCGTCTTCAAGGTAATGAGCGGCGGCGGCAAGGTCAACGCCGCAGACTCGGCTGTCGTCACCAGCGATGCCGGCGGCCTGGTTCAGGTCACCTGGCGTCTTGGATCTCAACCCGGCCTCGCCCAGCAGGTCAAAGCCTATCTTCCGGGCCTGCCGGAGCAGGTCATCTATTTTGATGCCACCTCGTATGGCTTGGCGGCGGCGCTGCAGTGGCTCAGCGGCCTTTCGTACACCGGCGTCGCGGGCAAACCCCTCGCCGATTCCCTTGCCGCGCGGGTCGTCGATACCATGCAGCAGCCCGTCCGCAATTATCCGGTTGATTTTTCGGTGACCGCGGGCGACGGCCAGGTCAACGGCGCGGCTACGGTGCGGGTTCTGACCAACCGTCAGGGGATCGCCAAATGCCAGTGGCGTCTGGGCCGTCAGGCAGGTCAGGCCAACCAGAGCCTTCGTGCAGCGGCCGGCACGCTGCAGAATTCGCCGGTCAGCGTAACCGCCTCGGCCCTGGCGGGGGCTCCCTGGCAGTTGACCAAGCTTGCCGGCGACGCCCAAAACGCCATGGCCAACGAAGCCTTCAAAGCTGCGCTGCAGGTAGGTGTGAGTGATACCTTCGGCAATCCTGTTCCCGGCCAGGCGGTCTTGTTCCAGGTCACCCAGGGCAGTGCTCTGGTCAACGGCGCGGCCAGTGTCACGCTGGCCAGCGGCGCCGATGGCCGCGCCCAGGCAACCCTCAAGGCGGGGAGTGCCGCCGGCGCGGTGACCGTGCAGGTCAGCGCCGGCACCGGCAGCACGGCACTGGCTAACTCGCCGCTGACGTTCACCGCGACCGTGACGGCGCTCCCCTTCGACCCCTTGCGAAGCAGCCTCGCTGCGACGCTGCCCGTCGTCGCCAACAACCTCAACCAGAGCACGATCACCGTACAGCTGCGCGATGCGAGCGGTGCACCGGTTGCGGGCATTCCAGTGACTCTGTACGCGAGCGGCACGAACAACACCCTGCGCCAGCCCGCGGCGACCAATGCCCTCGGGCAGGCCACCGGCTACCTGCGTTCGACCCGTGCTGAGGTCAAGAAAATCTGGGCGATAGCCGAGGGCCGCATGGTCAGTGCCGATTCGGTCCGGGTCAGCTTCATCGCCGGGCCGGGGGCCGTGCTGACCAAGGTCTCCGGTGACAATCAGACCGCCTATACCGGCCGCGCACTGGTCGCGCCTCTGGTCGTCGCCCTGGCCGACTCCTTCGAGAACCCGGTCCCGGGAGCTGCCGTGACCGCGGTGTTGCAGAAACCCGACGGAACCCGGGCCGAGCTCGCTTCGCAGACCACCGACAGCCAGGGGTACGCCCGCTTCCAGCCGGTGATGAGTGACCAGGCCGGGGCGCATACGATCATCCTGCGCAGCGGCACCCTGCCGGCCCTCTCCTTCACGGCCCAGGTTGCTGCGATCCTTCCGGCCGCACTGGTCAAGGTCAGCGGCGATGGCCAGGTGGGTCTGCCCTCCACCAATCTGCCGCTGCCGCTGGTCGTCCAAGTCAAAGATCAGGCGGATCTGCCCCTGTCCAATGTCACCGTCGTTTTTTCCTTCGTGACCGGCTCAGGGAGCTTCCCCAACGGAGCCTACGCCCTGACCGGAAGCGACGGCAAGGCAGCGGTGATCGTGCAGCCGGGGGCGGCGATAGGCGATTATTACATCACTGCGCAGGTCGCGGGCTTCGACCGCAGCCTCACCTTCCTGGTCACGACCCGCGTGCCCCGGGTCGCTTCCGTCGAGATCGTCTCGGGTGACAACCAGACCGCCCGCGCCGGGACCACCCTGCCGCTGCCGCTGACGCTGCGGGTGCTGGACGAACTTGCAAAGCCCGCCGCCGGAATCGCGGTACAGTTTGACATCGCAGCGGGCGGGGGGAGCCTCCAGCCCGCGACGGTTCAGTACACCGGCGTCGATGGCATGGCCTCGGTGCTCTGGACCCTGGGTACCACCGCTGCCCAGACGCTCCGGGCCTGGCTGGCGGATACCCCGACGCTGCAGACGCAATTCACCGCCTCGCTGGCCGCCAATCAGCCCCCCCGGCTGACCTGCACGGCCGATACCACTATTGCGGAGGGTGGCTCGCTCTCGTTCTGGGTCCAGGCGAAGGATCCCGAGGGCGATCCGGTCCGTCTCTCGGCGACTGGCATGCCTGCCCGGGCGACCTTCGATTCGCTATCCGGCATTTTTTCCTGGATCCCCGGCTACAGCGAGGCCGGCCTCTACAAGGTGACCTTCACCGGCCGGGATGCCTTCGGCGCCAGCGCCACCGCTTCCTGCCGCATCCGGGTCACCGATGTCCGCCGTCCACTGCAGGTCCTCGCCTATTCTCCGGCCGATACCCTGGTCGAGATGGATCTGTACAAGGCCTATACCTTTGACGTCACCGCCTTCGATCCCGACGGAGATTCCCTGCGCTACCAGTGGGATTTTAACGGTCTGCCGGTCGGCAACAAACCGGTCCTCAAGGTCACCGCCAACCCCACCTTCCCGGCCCACTGCCGCATGTCCGTCCGCATTTTCACGCTCACGGCCAGCACGACCCTCTTCTGGACGCTCGATATCCGCACCGGCGTGGCGGTTCGCGGAGCGGGACCGGATGATTTCGCGCTGGAGCAGAATTATCCCAATCCCTTCAATCCCACTACCACGATCCCCTTCCAGACCGGCCGCCCCGCCCGGGTTGTGATCCGCCTTTACAACGCCTCGGGACAGCTCGTCCGGCAGCTCTTCGATGGTCTTGCCGGCAGCGGCCGGCATGAGGTCGTCTGGGACGGCCGCGACGCCTACGGTCAGCCGGCACCTTCGGGCGTCTATTATATCCGTATGGAAAGCGAGACCTTCCGCGAGATAAAAAAGCTTTTATTGTTGAAATAAAAATGGTATTTTACAGGAGGCTTCCATCCCCGCTGTTGGAAAGGCAGCGGGGATGAGGTGTGCCGTCTGGAGAGCGGAGCGGACCGGGCAGAGGGAAGGGATCGAGGCGCCATGCTGCACAGTATCTGGATTTCACTGCGTCCCAGGCAGTGGCTCAAGAACGTTATCGTCTTTGCAGGCCTCTTTTTCGCTGAGGATTTCCTCGTTCTCAGCAAAATCCTGGATACCCTCGCCGCCTTTCTCCTTTTCTGTCTGGTCTCCAGCAGCGGCTACTTGGTCAATGATGTCATTGACCGCAGGAAGGACGCCCTGCACCCGCACAAGCGGCTGCGTCCCATCGCTGCGGGCCGGCTCGCGCCGGGAACGGCGATCGCTCTGGCCCTGCTGCTCAGCCTCGGCAGCCTGGCTGCCGCCTGGGCCCTGAACCGCGTCTTTTTCCTGATTCTGGCCGCCTATCTGATCTTCACCTACTCCTATTCGCTGCTGCTGAAAAGGGTGATCATACTCGATGTGCTGCTCATTGCTTCGGGGTTCGTCCTGCGCGCCATCGGCGGCACGATTGCAGCCAGGGAGACAGTCTCCTCGTGGCTGATTATTTGCACGATCTTTTTGTCGCTTTTTCTTGCGCTCACCAAGCGACGCAGTGAGGTCAAGACTCTGGGGGCCCAGGCGGCTCAAGTACGCTCCACTCTGGGGCTCTACACCCTCGAGCTGCTGGACCAGATGATCGATATCGTCACCGCCGCCTGTCTGATGGCTTATGCCCTCTATACTCTGGATGCTGGTACTGTCGAGAAGTTCGGCACCCGCAATCTGGCCTTTACATTGCCTTTTGTCATTTACGGATTGTTTCGCTATCTTTATCTGGTGCTGCACCTCAACATCGGGGAGACTCCTGAGGCGGTGCTGCTGCACGACCGGCCGATTATGATCTGCATCCTCGCCTATATCGGAACGGTGGCTTCCATCCTTTATATCTGATGCTATTCTCTTTGCTCGTTTGACACCCACTGCATCATTCATTCCGCGCAGGAGGCCTTTCTATGCGTCCCATCCGCATGACGATCGCGTTGACAGCGGGCCTTTTCCTTCTTGTGTGTTGCGCCTGTTCCGGCGGCCGCAAGAAAGAGCAGGAAGTGGAGGCCTTCCTCCATAATTCCGCCTCCTATTACATCAAAAAAGGCACGGACGCGATCACGGCCGGCCACTATCAGGAGGCGGTGCCCCTCTTCCGGCAGGCCATCGCGTTGACCCCCTACGATCCCGTGGCGCAGAATGATCTCGGGGTGGCCTTTTATCATCTTCACCAGCTCGATTCGGCTCTGGCCTATTATCAGACCGCTATCCGCCTGCGACCCGACTATACCCGCGCCATCAGTAACCTCTCCAAGACCTACAGCGAGCTGGGGCAGAAGAACTATGCCCTGGCCGCGGCGGAGCGCCTCATCGAGTTGGAGCCGCAATCCGCCGCCGGCTACCTCCTCCAGGCCGAGATCTATGACAAGAACGACCAGTACGATTTGGCCATCGAAGCCAGCCGAAAAGCCCTTGCGGCCGACTCCAGTCTCAAGGAGGTCTGGAACAACCTGGGCGTCCTCTATTTTCGCAGCGGCCGGCTCGACCAGGCTCTGGAATGCTATCAGCGGGTGCTGGCTAAGGATTCTACCTACTCTTCCGCCTGGTTCAATCTCGGCAATGTGCTGGCGCGCAAATGCCTGCTTGAGGAGGCGCAGTTCAACTATCGTAAAGCGCTGGAGTACAATCCGCAGATGTCTTCGGCTGCCAACAATCACGGTCTGGTCTATCTCTATCAGGACCGACTCGTGGAGGCCGACCGTGATTTTCACCGCGCTCTGGCCGCTGATTCGAGCGCCCCGGCCATTTATTACAACCTCTCCATCGTTCAGGAGCGGCTCGACTCGCTGCAGCTCGCCCTGGCCTCGATCGACAGGGCTATCCAACTGCGGCCGGCGATCGCCAATTTTTATCTGCAGCGCGGAACCGTCCTCGAACGCCTCGGCCAGAAGGAGGCCGCCGTGGCCGCAATCGAAAGGGCGGTGACCTTGGACTCGACGCTCTCGGCCGGCTACAACACCCTGGGCAATCTGATGGCGGCCGACAACCCCGCCGGTGCGCGGGCGGCGTATGAAAAAGCCGTCGCCAATTATGATGAATATCTCCAGCGGCGTTACGGCCGCGCTACCCAGGTCATTGACAAGGGCTATTTTGACCTGCTCGCCGCCTGCAAGGACCGCCGCCAGCTGCTCACCGACCACGCCATGGTCTTCAATAATCTCGGCAAGTCCTGGTTGCAGGCGGGGAATTATCCCGAGGCCGGCAAGGCCTTCGCCAAGGCGGTCGAGCTGCAGCCCGAACTCTGGGAGCCGGCGGAAAACCTGGCGGTGGTTCTGATCGCGCAGAAAAAGAATGAGGAGGCGCGCAAGCTGCTGGCGCAGGGCCGGCTCAACCGCGCCCGCGCGGCGCTGCGGGCCGATTCGCTCGACGCGGCGGCGAGCCTCCTGCACCAGGCCCTGCGCCTGCAGCCGCGGCTGCGGGGCAGCTACGGACTGCTCGCTCAGGTCCAGGAACGCAAAGGACAGATCAAAGAGGCCGAAGCCACCCTCCGCACGGGCCTCAAGCTCTATCCCGCTGAGGCCGCCCTCCACCTTGCCTGCGGGCGCTTTCTCTACCATCAGGGCCGGCTGGCCGAGGCACGGACGGCATTAACCACGGCTGTCACCCTGGATCCAAAACAGGACGAAAGCCGATATCTCCTCGCCGGCATCTACCGCACTCTCGGCGAGACCGAAAAAGCGGACCGGGAGATCGCCCGGAGCCATGCCATTCTCGGACAGGGCTACGAGGAGGCCGGATTCCTCGATCGCGCGATGGAGGAGTACCACCTCGCCGCTGCAGCCGATCCCAGGGAGATGGAGTATCCCGCCCGTCAGGGCGTGATCTTTTTAAAAAAGCGGCTCTATGAGGACGCAGCCCGGTGCTTCGATCTGGCGCTGGCTAGTGATAAGGCCAATGTGACGGCTATGTACGGCAAGGGCACGCTGCTGGGCGAGCTTAAATCCCATGAGGAGGCGGTGCGGTGGTTGCAGGCTGCCATCGCCGCTGCACCGGATCACGGCCTGGCCCATCAGGCCCTCGCCGTCAATTACTATTTCCTCGGACGGCTCGATGCCGCCCGCCAGGAGGCGCAGGCGGCACAGAAGCTCGGGATCGCCTTGAATGAGGCCTTTCTCAAGGCGCTCGGCCTGCCCGCACTGACGCCGCGGTGACACGGGAGAGGATAGTGCTTTATGTCAAAAACAGCTGCGGCATTTCTGGCAGGCTGTGCGCTGATTCTTTTTCAGTGCAGGGAATCCTTCGTACCTTTCACGCTCGCGGATCGCGGCACTCCCTGCACCATCATCCTCCCGGCCCGAGCCGGCTCCGGGGTGGAGGCCGATGCCGCTGAGCAGCTGCGCAGCCGCGCAGCGGCGGAACTGCGTCGTTATCTCGCGAGGTTGCTCGGCCGACCTGAAAGTTCAATCGCTTTGCAGAGCGATGCCCAGGCGGCGACCGGCCGAATCCTGTTGCTGGGCAAGCCCGCGGCGAAATCGCGTTTCGCCGCGGCGGCCCGGCGGCTTGAAAAGGCGGAACGTGCGGCCGGCCCCGGCGACAAGCCGCCCTTTCGCTTAGATGCCTGGAGCGATGGCGAAGATCACTACCTGGCCATCACCACCCGCCGCGACCACGATCTCCTGCGGGCGGTATATGCTTTTCTCGATGAACAGGGGGCGCGCTTTCTTTTCCCCGGCACGGGAGGCGAATTCATCCCGCCGCGCCAGGAAATCCGCATTCTTCACGCATTGAACCTTCCTCCCGCCGGCCTCGAACTAAGCGGTTTTCTCCCCGCCTGTCCGGCTGGTGACGCTCCCGGCGACTCCAGTACCCTGCTCTGGTGGGCGCGGCAGCGCTTCACCCACCTGCCGTCCGAGTGGGGTGTCCCGGGGTCCTTGAACCGCCTCGGGATCCAGGGTGTGCGGCGCAGTCAAGCGCTCAAGGTCTGGAAGCCGGGGTTTTGCTGCAGTGATGAGAAGGCCCGACGGGAGCTGATCGCGGAACTCTTTAGCGGCGCGGAGGCTGAACTCTGTGTTCTCGATGCGGCACAAGCGACGCCACTGTGCAGCTGCAGCGCCTGCCAGCGCCTCGGCTCCGAAACCGACCGCTGGCTGCACCTGGTCGGCCAGATCGGTGCCGCGGTGGGCCGCCTCAAAAAGGAGGGCGCCCTGCCCGAGGCCGCTACCCTGCTCGCACTTCACGATCTCTCGCTACCTGAGCGCTCTGCGCCGCAGGATTGGCCGCGGGCGGAGATCCTCCTGGCGGCGCGCCTCCAGCCGCGCTGCTATGCCCACGCCCTCGCCGATTTGCACTGCACAGAAGTCAATGCCGGCACCCTCACCGCTCTGGTCAAATGGCTCGCCGCAACCCCCAATGCCCGCCACGCCGTCATCGAGGGCTATTATGCCCCCGAATTCGCCGGCCTGCCGCTGGTTCTGGACCAGATCATCGCGCGCGACCTCGAAACCTGCCGCGCCCTCGGCGTGCAAGGCTTTTTCTGCGACGCGCCCGGACGCATCCGGCCCACCGGCATCCGCTTCTATCAGGATTATCTGCTGGGTCAGGCGCTGCACCAGACCCATCTTCAGACCGATTCCCTGCGAAAGGCCTTTGTTGCCTTCGCCTATCCCGGCGCCGCCACCATGACCCTCGAGTATTTCGCCATGCTCAGTGAGGCTTTTTCCAATTGCTCCGCCTGGCGCGGTGAGTTGCCCGGCCGCGTGCGCCAGCTGGCGGAGAACAATTTTTCCGGAACCCTGCTGCCGCTCGAACGCTTCAACCGCCATTTCAGCCTCTATCAGGAATTCTCCGAGACGGATGAGGGCGTTGCGTGGGAGAGAACTTTTCAGCTGATTCATGATGCGCGCCATCTCATGGATGACCTGCTCGAGATCAAGCTACCCGATCAGTCCCTCGATCGGCTGCTCGAGGCGGAGAAACAGCTGCGATTCGCGGAATTGACGGTCACCTTGTATGACAACATCATTCGCTCGCTCACCCTGGGCGAGGACGAACCGGCGATGCGCGAGGAGGCGGCGATCCGGCTGCGGCAGGTGGTTAAGCGTATGGAGGAACTCACGGTTGCGGAAGGGGGATGCGGCACGGGGGAAGCGACAGCGCTGAGTGCCTCGGGACTAGAAGCGAGTGCCCGGGCCCTGCTGTTGAAATTGCAGCAGCGCTATAGTCTTCCCTACGACCGCGTCTATGTGGAATGATGCTTACTGGCTGACTTTTTGCTTGTCGGCGACACTTTGCAGCATTGCAGCGAAGGATTTGGCGAAGGCCGCCACCCCCTCTTTCTGCAGCGCCTCCGTCTCCATGTCGAGATTGATCCCATGCTCCGCCAGTGCCCGCAGCGCCGTTCTGGTGCAGAACGCTGCCGCCGGGAGGGTGGCTGCGGTGCGGCCATGGTCGAGCCAGGCTTTAAACGTCGCCGGGGGAACGGTATTGACCGTCGCCGGGCCAATCAATTCATCGACGTAGAGGGTATCTGAATAGTGCGGGTCCTTGGTTCCGGTGCTGGCCCAGAGGAGACGCTGCGGCCTGGCGCCTGATGCGGCGAGCCGGCGCCAGCGCGGTGCAGTGAGCAGTTCCTGATAGAGATCATAGACGGCGGCCGCATTGGCCACAGCCAGTTTACCTTTCAGTCCGGGGCAGCCCAGGCGGTCGAGCTGAGGGTCGAGACGGGTATCGAGGCGGCTCACGAAGAAGGAGGCGACCGAGGCAATCCCCTGCAGGGGCTGACCCTGGTTCAGACGATTCTCGAGCCCGGCAAGCCAGGCCCCGGCGACCGCAAGATAATGCCGGCTATTGAACAGGAGGGTAGCGTTGACGCTGATTCCCGCGGCGATGACTTGCGATATGGCGTCGATGCCAGCCGTCGTGGCGGGAATTTTGATCATCAGGTTGGGTCGGTTCACGGCGGCGAAGAGGCGTTCGGCCTCCTCGATCGTCTTTTGCGTATCGTGCGCCAGATCGGGATTCACCTCGAGGCTGACATAACCGTCCGCGCCATCACTCGCGAGATGGAGCGGCCGGAAGGCATCGGCTGCAGCGCGGATATCAGCGATGGCAAGGGCTTCATAAATCTTTTCCGCTGCCAGGCCGCGGGCGGCCAGAGCGGCGATATCGGCGTCATAGGCAGCGCCTTCGCTGATTGCTTTCTGAAAGATCGCGGGATTCGAGGTAAGGCCGCGCACCCCTTCCCGGATCAAACCGGCCAGATGACCTGACGTAATGAAGTCCCGTTCGATATAATCGATCCAGATCGATTGCCCGCGTTCCAGCAGCTGTTGCAAGCGTGTCATGCCATATTCTCCTTAAACGATCTTTGTCCGATGCGGGCGCCTCAGGCCAGCAAGCTCCGGTTACCGATCAGGTCTCCGGCGCGGGTGATTCCGAGGAGGAAAAGGGTGATGATAAACTCCCTGCGGAGGCGTTCTATGAGCTGGATGACCTCGCCGGCCGAATGCAAGGCGGGCTCGAGGAAGGGTTTGGCGATCCCACAGAGGCTGGCCCCGAGGATCATCGCTTTGGCCATGTCGAGTCCCGAGCGAAGGCCGCCGGAGGCGATCAGGGTCACGCGGTCGCGGAGGGGCGCCAGCTGTTCCAGCAGCGCCGGGGTTGGCACGCCCCAGTCCTGGAAGAGCAAACCGGCCTGACTGGTCTCCGCGGCGCGGTTCGCCTGCTGGCGGAAATGTTCGATCCGGCTCCAGGAAGTACCGCCGCTGCCGGCGGCGTCGATGTAGCGGATGCCGCGCGCGATCAGCAGCTCAGCGTCGCGGCGGGCGATGCCCGAGCCGACCTCTTTGACCAGCACCGGCCGCGGCAGCTCGGCCGCTACCTGGCCGATCTTGTCGGCGAGGCCGCTGAAATTGGTCTCTCCTTCAGGCTGGATAGCCTCCTGCAGGGGATTGAGATGGAGATAGAGACCGTCGGCCTCGAGCACCTCGATGGCCTGAAGACATTCCCGCTTCCCGAATCCGTGGTTGAGCTGCACAGCGCCGAGGTTGCCAAGAAGGACGGTATGGGGGGCGAGGGGGCGCAGCGCAAAACTCTCACGCGCGGCGGGATGGGAGATCATCACCCGCTGCGAACCGACGGCCATCGCCACCCGCGTCGCCTCGGCAGCCCGGGCGAGGTTTTTGTTGATGGTGCGCACCAGATCGTGATCGCCGCCGGTCATCGGGGCGATCATCAGGGGGAAGGAGAGCGATTTGCCCAGAAAATCGACCGCGGGATCAATGGCTTTCAGATCGATCTCGGGGAGAGCACGGTGCTGCAGGGCAATAGCATCGAAATAGCTCTTGCCTCGGTCGCTGCCGCCGTCGGTGCGGACGATGCGAATATGGTCGTATTTTCTGTGGTTGACCTCGTTGCTCATAACACTTCCGGTTCTCCATCCTCTTCAGGATTTGCGGTGTTGCGGTTGTAGTGCTCTAATATAGGATAAATAACATAAATATCCAGATAAATCCTCCCGTCCCGGCTCCTTTTTTGCCAGCATGAGCGCGCCATTGCTGCTGGTCTCGATCATGAGGCGGAATTGGATTCATCGGGGATGCCAACAGCCGGGGAGGAGAGGGGAGGGCAATGGACATTCATGACCGGCTTTATAGGAAGGTGGGGGAGAAAACGCCGTTTCTCGCCGAACTCTGGGAGCCCCGGGAGACCGCGGTGGTGATCGGGCATGGCCAGCGCGCTGACCAGGAGGTCCATCTCGAGGCCTGCCGTCGCGATGGCGTGGCGGTGATCCGGCGCCGCGGCGGCGGGGGGGCGGTCGTCCTCATGCCCGGGGTCCTCTGTCTCAGCTGTGCCTTCATCAGCGGCCGGAGCGACTCGCCGTACTTTTTCTTTCAGGTGATCAACGCTTGGCTTATCGCTTTTCTGCAGCGCGAATTTGATATCACAGGGGCAGAGGCCGCCGGCATCAGCGATATCGCCGTCAACGGCCAAAAGATCCTTGGGTGTTCGATGTTCAAATCGCGCAACCTCTTTTTCTACCAGGGCTCGCTCCTGGTCCATCCCGACCTCTCCCGCATCGCCCTCTATCTCGCCCATCCCACCCGCGAACCCGGGTACCGCAGGCTGCGCGGACATGCGGATTTCGTCACCTCACTTCAGCAGCTCGGACGTCCGATCTCAGCTGCCGCTGTCAAGGACCTTCTGGAAGCGCAACTGGAGGCGCTGCGAGCGCTCCTCCTCTGAAGCGGCGGGGTTGGTTCAACGCCAGGTAAAGGCGTAGAGGAGTCCGTTTGCGGTGCCAAAAAGGAAGAGCCTGCCGATGACGATGGGGTGGGTGGAGATGGCGGTTTTGGTGGCGAAAGACCAGAGTTCACGGCCGTTGTCGAGCGCAAAGGCGCGCATTTTGGTGTCGCCGGCGGCAAGGAAAAGGGTGCGGCCGCAAATCAGGGGGGCGGTTGCCGGGACGGCACCAAGCCCGGTCCGCCAGAGCAGCCGTCCGTCCCTGATGTCCAGCCCGCAGAGTTGCGTATCGGAGGCCGCCACGATCACCAAAGAATCAGCCGCCGCTGCGGCGTGGAGGATCTTGCCGGGGCTGAGATAGTGCCAGCGCTCAATGCCGCTGCGGATGTCGATGGCTGAGAAGCGGCCGCTGGTGGAGCCGATGAAAAAGGAGCCGCCCAGGGCGACGGCCGGCGCGCGCAGTGCGCCGCCGGTCTCCAAATGCCAGAGCGGGCGCAACTGTGGGTCGAAGGCATGGAGCACGCCGCGGTCATCGCCGATAGCCAGGACACTGTCCGCCATTGCCGGGGCGGCGAGGCAGTCGTGCGGCAGCCGGGCCTCGGCGATCAGCGCTCCATCCTTCAGCGCCAGACAGAGCAGCCGGCCGCGCAGCGTAGCCAGATAGAGGCGCTCTCCGACGATGAGGGGTTCTCCGAGGATCGGCTCGGTGCTTTTTTTCCAGCGCACCCGCCCCCGGGCGAGATCGTAGAAGAGGATGTTATCGCGGCGGAGGCGCCGGATGATCGCCAGTCCGCTGTCGCCCGCGGCGCAGGTCACGGGTGTGGTGCTGCGTCCGATAGTTTTGCCGATGCGTTTGCCGGTCCGCAGCTCGAACCCTCCGATCCGGCCCTCTCCGGTGGTAAAAAGTATCCAATTCCCCAGGCCGATCAGCGACGGCTGGATGGCGCCCGAGGCCTGCTTCTGCAAGACGGTCTCAAGCGGCAGCAGCGGCTCCGCGGCGACGATGGCATTACGGCTCGCCCCGCCGCCGAGCTGCGGCCAAAGGGGAAGGAGGGGATCCGCCGCTGTTTTGTAGGTGAACCGGCTGCAGCCGGCCAGGGCCTGGACGGCACAGAGGAACCACAGCGTTCCCTTCCAGCCGCGGCGCCACACCGTCAGGCCTATCCCCCCGAAGGTTACACCTCGCCTTTGCATCAGAAATCCCAGCCGAAAAAGAACTGCGTGAACCAAGCGCGATCGAAATGCCAGGTGTGCCGCTGATAAAAACGCCCCGGATCCGCGAGGATGAATTTGCGGCCGGTATCAAAGCGCAGGACCAGCATGCCCCCCAGCTGAAAGCGGATACCACCCCCGGCGCTGCCCAGCAGCTCCGGCAGACGCTGGTCCCAGGCGTTTCCCAGATCGCAAAAGAGCGCGCCGCGGATGCTGCTGATGGCCACCCCGCCGATCGGAAACTTGAGCACGAATCGGTCGATGAAGGGAAAGCGCAGCTCATTGCTGACCATGGCGATCTTGGTGCCCCAGAGGCTCCAGAGGCGGTAACCGCGCAGATCCCAGCTTCCACCCATGTAAAAGGGCGTGGATTCCTTGCCGTTGTTGATCTGGGCCCAGAGGCGCAGAGCATGCGCGCTCTGGTTGGAGAGGCGAAAATAGCGGCGGTAATCCATGATGGCGGTGAGGAAGCGGACATTGGCATGGGCGACATCAACGGTCGTCCCGAGGGTGAAATTCATGCGGCTGCCGTCCAGCGGACCGGTTGGGCCCCAGAGCGAATTGTCCTGGATATACGAGATGAAATTGGAAACCAGCAGGGCTTTACGGCGGTAATCGTTGAGAAACCACTGCTTATCCGAGTAGCGCACGTTCAGGCTGGCCTCGATCCGATCGAATTTCGAGAGGGGATAGCTGAGGGCGGTATATCCGCCGTACCGTCGTTCCCAGAACCAGTAATCGTAGCGGTTATAATACTGTCCGGCGAAATGAAAGAGGCCCGCGGCGAAATTGGTACGGTGGGAGAGGTCGACGCGAGAGACGGCGAGATTGAAACTGGAGAGCAGCTCGCTCTGCACCCTGGCGGTATTGTAGAGGAGGAAGAAGTACTGATAATTGCCGAGCATGTCCGAGACGGCCAGCTGCATGCCGCCGGAGGTGCCGAAAATGGGATCCTGGGTGATCTGCGACTGGGCAATGTCGAGGCTGTATTTGGGTTTATAGCGGATGTCGCGGCTTTCCCCGGCGCCGCTCAGACGCGGATAGGTCCAGGTGCCGGTGGCGAGCGAGTCGGCTGCATCCGCGGATGCCATACCGGCCGGTGAGGGCTCCTCCAGGCTCGCAGCCATCCCCTTGATGAGGCCAATGTTGAAGGAGAACTTTTCGAAAAGAGTGAAAAGCAGATTACCCTGGGGGGTCCATTCCGGATCGTAAGCCCCGGTGATGAAATGGGTCACCTGGCGCGGTGCGGCCGGGATGGCCTGGAGGGACTCTGCAACCGGCTGCAGGCCGAGGCGGTGGGTCAGGGAGCCGGTGCCGAGGGGTGTCGGCAATGACCAGATATTCTGTGTGCCGCTGCGGTCAGAAACGAAGGCAATGTAGCTGCTGTCGGGCGACCAGGTGGGCATCTGGTCATGGCAGCGGCCGCGCGTGAGCGGCGTGATCACGCCGGTGTCAAGGTCGTAAAGGAAAAGGTTATAGGCGCCCAGCGCGCCGGCAGCGCCGCGGTCCGAAGAGAAGACGATCGAGCGGCCATCGGGCGAGAAGACCGGATCCTTGTCGTCGCAGGCATCATCGGTGAGCGGCGTGATCTGCTGCGTCGCGCGGTCGAAAAGATAGAGGTCCCGGCGGCCGCTGAAGGCAAGACCTGCGAAGACGATGCGTTCCCCATCTGGCGACCAGCAGGGGGAAAAGAGGGAGACTAGATGGTCGAATTCATGCCGGCCGGTGAGGTTTTTCCCGGGCAAGGCCATGATGTAGAGCCGGTCTTTTTCGCCGGCCTTGGAGATGAAGGCGAGCTCGCCGCGGCGGTTGACATCGATGGCGCTGTTGAGCAGGTGAAAGGACTCAAAGGCCTCACTGCGTTCCCCTGGGACCAGGACTTCCATTTTGGGCTCGTGTGAACCACCGGCCAGAGGCGCCTGGTAGATGTTCGCGTAGCCGCTGCGGTTGGAGATGAAAACCACACGGGCTGTATCTGCCTGCCAGTAGGCGGGTTTGATATTGATCCCCTGGCGGGTGATTTGCATGCTCACCCGCGAAGCCGCATCATTATCCTGCAGCAGGGGATAGTGCTCCTTTTTGAGAGCATAGATCCAGCGCTCGTCGAATTCTTTCAGGTCGATGCCCAAGGTCAGGGCCATCACTTCGGAAAAATAGGGGGCCATCCAGACATGGTCGATCAGCTGCAGGATCTTGTCCTCTCCCCACTGGGCATCGATGAAGCGGAGGATGCTCTGCGCCTCCTTGTACATCAAAAAGGTCCCGTTGATCTGATAGATGGCGGAGACGGGATAGAGGTAATTGTTGATGACCGCATCGCGGAGAAACATCTCGGCCTCGCTGTCCCAGCCGCTCGACCAGTATTCGGCCAGGCCCTCGATGAACCACAGCGGCAGCCCCGGATTATTGAATTGTTTATGCTCTTTGAGCACCCGGTTCATTTTAGCATGGGTGAAGACGTGGACGAGCTCATGGCGGATCACCTTTTTAAATTCAGGGATGGAGCCATTGGCTGGAACCACGACCCGTCCCTTGATGTACTCAAAAAAGCCGCCTATGCCCTCTGGAATGAGATAGGGAAGGGTATTGGTCTCCTGAAAGTGGGCGTGCGTGGCATAAAAGATCAGGGGAATACGCTCATTCAGGCTGAGACTGAACTTGGTTTCGAGGAAACGGTAACTCTCCTCGGCCCAGGCGGCGCCGATCTCGGTGAGTTCGCGCATTTCCGGGTAGTAATAGATCTCAAAGTGATCGGTCTGGAGGATGCGCCACTCGAAGTGGTGATAGATGACCTTGTTGCGGCCGAAGTAGTACTGTGCATCCGCCCGGCTTGCTGCAAGTCCGGCGACCACCGCCAGCAGGAGGGCGGCGCGCCGGAGCGTATAGGAGATTATCCTCGCGGTCATGGGAGGCTGCTGTTTTGTGAATGGTGCCCCGCTGCAGCGGGGGCGCTTATCAGATCTCTTTTTCGTAAAAACGGAAGGTCTTGTAGCGTCGCGCCGAAAGATCCTCGAGCGCGCCGATCATTCGTTTGTTGATCTCCAGGATGATCGAGCATTCGCTGTCGTAGAATCCCAGCCGGCGTCCCTCCTCGATCGTCTTGAGATAAAAGGCGATATCGATGCCGCGGTGGCGGTGTTCCTTGAGCACACCCATGGCCATAGTGCGCAGCCGGGTGGTCTTGCGGAGATGCCAGAGCACTTTGAACAATCCGAAGGGGAAGAGGCGGCCGTTGGCTTTTTGCAGGGCCGGATTGGCATCCTTGACGCTGAGGGAAAAGCCGATGCACTCGCCGTGATAGAGGGCGAAGAGGGTGACCTCCGGGACAATGACCATTTTGAGTTCGTGGACCAAATCCTGCACCTGGCCGTCGGTGAAGGGCACGTGGCCCCAGTTCTCCATCCAGGCATCGGAAAAGATGCGTGCCACTTCGCGCACCCGTTGGTCAAAGATCTTCATATCGAGTGGGACGATCTCCAGACCCTCCTGGCGTGTCACGCGGCTGGCGATGCGCTGCAGGCCGGGCCGCAAGGCGGAGTCCTGGCTCACCAGGAAGGCGTACCAGTCCATCGCTTTTTTCATGCCGGCGGTATCCAGCAGTTTTTCATAATAGGGCGGATTGTAGGCGGTGAGGATGCAGGGCATGGTGTCGTTGCCGTCGATGAGGATGCCGCTGATGTCATACATCGAGAAGCTCATCGGCCCCATGGCCCGGCTCTTGCCCTTGTTGCGCAGCCAGGCGGCTGCAGTGCCGAAGAGGGCATCCGCCACAGCCTGGTCATCGATGCATTCGAAAAAGCCGAAAAAACCGGTGTGGTTGTCGTGGTAGCGCTCGTACTGATGGTTGACCTGCGCGGAAATGCGCCCCACCGGTTCTCGACCGCGGAAGGCCATGAAGAGGGCCGCCTCGCCGAACTGGTAAAAGGTTCCCCTCTCCGGATCGAGTATTTTCATCTCGTCGCGGATGAGCTGGGGAACCCAGAGAGGATCGTTGTGATAGACACGCCAGGGAAACTTGATAAAGCGCTTGCGCCCCGCTGCAGTGGTGACCGGTTCAATCCGGATTGCATTCTCCATAGACGGCCTTTCAAAAAGTTCCAGTGGTCTGGCGATTGATTTGTGCAAAAATCTGTTGCATTTTAAGATAAAAATTCCTATAATTATAAGCTATAAAAAAGAGAGGAATCATGGCGAACCACAAATCGGCTGTCAAGAGAATCCAGACCAATGCGCGCAACACCGAGCGCAACAAGGCCTACAAGAATACCCTGCGCACCTATGTGAAAAAGGTCCGCGCCATCAGCAGCAAGGAGGAGGGTGAAAAACTCTTCCGCCATACCGCTTCGCTGCTCGACAAGCTGGCCAAAAAGGGGATTATTCATAAGAACAAAGCCGCCAATCAGAAATCCAAGCTGGCCGCGATCGTGAACAAGCTCGGTTAAGGATTCTCCACATCGCTGCTTGCGGCAAAGCTCCATGCAGCGCATGCTTGCAGGAATTGCAGCCTCGACGCCAGGGTGTCGAGGCTTTTTTTTAACTTTGCCGCCGGATTCACCGTCCCTGAATCATATAGTTTGGCGCTTCCTTGGTGATGATGATGTCATGCGGGTGACTTTCGAGCAGGCCGGCCTGGGTGATGCGAATAAAACGGCCTTTTTGCTGGAGTTCCGCAATTGTGGCAGCGCCGCTGTAGCCCATCGCCGAACGCAGGCCGCCCACCATCTGGTAGATCACATCGGCCACCTTGCCGCGATAGGGAACCCGTCCTTCAATGCCCTCCGGGACCAGTTTCTTGGTATCCTGAACCCCCTCCTGAAAATAGCGGTCGCCGCGGCCGCCACGCATCGCTCCGAGCGAGCCCATGGCGCGGTAGACCTTGTAACTGCGGCCCTCGTAGAGGATGGTCTCGCCGGGACTTTCGTCCGTCCCGGCCAGCATGTTGCCAAGCATCACGGCATCGGCGCCGGCGACAATCGCCTTGGCAATATCTCCGGTTTGCTTGATGCCGCCGTCGGCGATCAGTGGAATGGCGTGTTTTCGGCAGATTTCGGCACAGCTCATGATGGCGGTGAGTTGCGGCACGCCGGTGCCGGCGACAATTCGCGTGGTGCAAATTGAGCCCGGCCCGATCCCGACCTTGATGGCATCGGCCCCCGCGGCGATGAGGTCGGCGGCTCCTTCCGGCGTTGCGATATTGCCGGCTATCACCTCGATCTCGGGGAACTGCTTTTTAACCAGCTCTACGGTGTGCATCACGCCCCGCGAATGACCGTGGGCGGTGTCGACCACGAGCACATCAACCCCGGCCGCGATCAGGGCCTCGGCCCGCTCTGCGGTGTCATGCGCAACGCCGATCGCCGCCCCCACCAGCAGCCGGCCATGCTTGTCCTTGGAAGCGAGAGGAAACCGCTTGCGGCTCTGGATATCCTTGACCGTGATCAGCCCCTTGAGCTTGCCTTCCTTGTCGACCACCAGCAATTTTTCGATGCGGTGCACCTGCAGGAGCTTTTCGGCTTCATCCAGGGAGGTGCCTGCAGGAGCGGTGATCAGCCGCTCCTTGCCGGTCATCAGCGAGGAAACACGTTTGTTGAGATCGGTCTCGAAGCGCAGATCGCGGTTAGTGAGAATGCCGGCCAGTTTTTGGCCGTCGACGATCGGAATGCCGGAGATGCGGTAACGCTGCATCAATTCCAGCGCTTCGCTGAGCTTGCGGTCCGGCGCCAGGGTGATGGGATTCATGATCATCCCGGCCTCTGAACGCTTGACCTTGTCCACCTCAGCCGCCTGTTCCTGGACGCTGCAGTTCTTATGCAGGATCCCGATGCCGCCTTCACGGGCGATGGCGATTGCAAGATCCGCCTCGGTTACGGTATCCATGGCCGCGCTGACCAGGGGCAGGTTGAGGGCCAGCTTGCGCGTCAGCCGCGTGCGGACATCGGTCTCCTTAGGCAGGACATCCGATTTATTCGGCACCAGCAGGACGTCATCAAAGGTGTAGCCTTCACCCATGATTTTATTCATTTTTGTAGCTCTCCATCCTTTAGGAAAATTCAAAAGGGGCTTGCTGGCCCCGGCTTATTGCTTCGATCCCCATACGCCCGCCTTACAGCGCTCCAATGACCTCTTCCACCATCCTCACGATGCTGTTTTCCTGCACCATAGCGGTGATCGTGCCTATATCGTCATGCAGCAGCCGGTCCCGGGGCATCGAGGGAATGCGGCTGCGGATATAGCGCCAGGCGATCCCGGTTCCCTGACCGGGTTCGAGTCCCTGACGGAAATCCATGGCCTGGCAGCCGGCCAGCAGCTCGATGCCGAGGACCGTCTCGCTGTTCTCCACGACCTCCAGCGCCTTGCGGCTGCTCCAGGCCCCCATACTGACAAAGTCCTCTTGATTGGCTGAGGTCGGTATCGAATCGACCGATGCGGGGTGGGTCAGCACCTTGTTCTCCGAAACCAAGGCAGCGGCTGTCACCTGGGCGATCATAAAGCCGGAATTGGTGCCGCTCTCCGCCGCCAGGAAGGGCGGCAGACCGCTCTGGACCGGATCCATCAGGTTCTCGAGGCGGCGCTCGGAGATATTAGCCAGCTGGGCGACTGCAATCGCCAGTGTATCACACGCCAGGGAGACCGGCTGGCCGTGGAAATTTCCGCCTGAGAGGACCTCCTGTTCTGCGGCAAAGATCAGGGGATTGTCGGTGGAGGCATTGAGTTCCGTGCTGATGACCCCTTCTGCATAGGCCAGGGCCTGGCGTACGGCACCATGCACCTGCGGGGTGCAGCGCGAGGAATAGGCGTCCTGGACCTTGCTGCAGTCGGAATGCGATTCCACGATTTCGCTCATGGCCAAAAGGCGGATGAGATTCTCCGCTACCCGGATCTGGGCCTGATGGCCCCGGGCCTTCTGGATGCGCGGATCGAAGGCGACACGGCTGTTGAGCAGACTCTCGATGCTGATCGCGGCAGCGATGTCGGCCAGACGCGCCAGCTGCAGGGCGCGCTGTAAAGCAAAAGCGGCATAGGCGGTGAGCACCTGGGTACCATTGAGCACGGCCAATCCCTCCTTGGCCTTGAGCGTGACCGGTTCCAAGCCGGCCCGCTGCAGTGCCACGGCGCCCGGTAGGCGCTCGCCTTGAAAGAGGGCTTCGCCCAGGCCGATCATCACCAGCGTCATGTGCGCCAGCGGCGCCAGGTCGCCCGAAGCACCGACCGAGCCCTTGCTCGGGATGATAGGGAGGAGGCCGCGGTTGAGCATCTCCTGGAGAAAAACCGCTACCTCAGGCCGCGTCCCCGAATATCCTTTACAGAGGGTGTTAATCTTGAGAGCGATGAGGGCGCGGACCAGGGGTGCGGGAATCGGGACTCCAACTCCGCACGCATGACTGAGCACCAGGTTGCGCTGCAGGGTGTCGAGGGCATCATCGGCGATGTGGATGGAGGCCAGCTTGCCAAAGCCGGTATTGACACCGTATACCACGCGGCCGTCGCGGATGATCGCTTCGATGCAAGCGCGCGAAGCGGCCATCTGCGTCATGGCCGCCGGCGCGATCGCGACGGGCCGGCCTGCCGCGACCGCGAAAAGATCGGAAAGGGTCAGGGAGTTTCCGTCTAGAAGGATAGGCTGCATGGGTACTCCGTGAAAATGAAGCAAAGTTTATTAAAAAAACGCGAGATTTACAACTGGTTTTTCTGGGATTCAACCGGCGGGCATGAAATCCTTCTTTGTCAGGGCTGCCGCCCGGGCTCCGGCGCCGCCAACAAAGCAGCGGTGCTATACCCCCGGAGTCCGGACGGCGTGAGGCAGGCTATTTGAGCAGGATCAGCGGTAGGGTCTTGCGCTGCTGCCCCGCTTGCAGGACCGCAAAATACTTTCCACTTGCGAGAGAGACACCGGCATCGGAGCACCCGTCCCAGCTGATCTGATATCGGCCGGGCTGGAGCGCCGCGAGGCGCAGTTGCCGGACCCGCTGGCCGCGCAAGTTATAGAGATTCACGGCCAGTTCGCGTTCTGCGAGAACCGCTGGCAGGGAGATGGTGAAGGTCGTCTGCGGATTAAAGGGATTGGGCGCGGCTGAAAAACCCAGCAGAGTGTCCTGCATGGCGAAACGCAAATCAGCTCCTGAACTGCCCTTCCGGGTGTCATCGATAAAGTCCGGGACATAACAGCTGGTGGGATCATCCGGGATAATGAAAGCGGTATAGGGTGAGAGGATGCCAGCCGCAGTGCTGAGGGCGATCATGTTTTCGATCAGGGCGTTATTCTGATACCACCGCGCCATTTTTCCGATCTGATGGCCATAATGAGCAGTCGCAAGGTGTTCTGTGCCGGCATCGGCAGCCGATTCGGGAATGAGGATCTCTTTCTTCACGACCGTTTCAAGTGTGCTGCCGATGACCGTCACGGTCATTGGGAAAACGCCCTGAAATCGCCCGGTCTGAATCACCGGAAAATCGAGCGGATAATACCCTTCAAACCGCGCATGGTTTTGCCGGTCGTAGGTATAACCGTTCTGCATGCGTGTTTGCACCTCTACCTCTTTGTAGTGCATCACCTTGTCGAAAAAGAGCGCCGCCAGGGCTGTTTTGAGAGGATGGTAGCGGTAGAAAAAGAGGTTGCCACCGGTGATTCGGGTCAGTTCGGAAAGGAAGGTATAGCTGCTGTTCCCGTAGCCGAAATCCGGATAGTAAACCAGCCTGTAAGTATTCTCCAGGTCCAGCACGTGGATCGGGGTGCCGGCGGGAAAGTGCCCGGCTATCTCCCGGGCGTATTGGGCGGCCAATTCGGTGGCCGCGGGAAAATCGGCACGATTGGTGATCCAGAGGATTTCCCCCTGCCCATTGGCCTGAATGAAGGATGCTGCCGCAGCCAGCAACTCCTGCGACAGATTGACATTGTAAAATCGTCTGCCCCAGATATCCTTGAAAAGGCGGTCGATGTTCTGCTGTGAGCATCCCTGCCAGGCCCGATTTCCGAAGACGGGTTCGGTAAAGGTCAGAATTACCGAGGCGGAGTCGGCACGGGTCAGGGCGCGCTCCATGGTCTCTTTCAGCGAGGTCAGAAGCAAATCGGAACTCAGTCCGCTGCTGTTACCAGGATTAAAGTCAACGAGGATCAGGATCTTGCGCGGCTGATGAACAGAGGCCAGCGGCGGAGGATATACCGCCAGATTGTAAAAGGCTTCATCTCCCTTGCGGTAAACCGATAGGTAATACTCCCCCTGGATGGGGGAAGGCAGGATCAGCTCTGCATAATCCAGGGAGGCGATGGGCAACTCCGCTTCCCAGGTTTTGTCCCTGGCGTAGTACGTGAAGGTGATCCCGGGCAGGCCGACCACTGCGACGGAATCGGGATTATCCGCGTGCAGGTAGAGGAGCCGCAGGGTTTTTGCTCCGCCCGTCTCGGTGGTCAGCTGCGGCAGGGGCAGCCAGGTGCGCAGCCGGCCGCTGGAAGGACGGGCTGGCACGAGGTACTGGATCATGATCCGGCATTTGGTGAATCGTGTGATGGGAAACAGGCGCAGGGTATATTGAACCTGGCCGTTCTGGTCCGCGCTACCCCGCGTGAGCAAGGCCGGTTCGCGAGTGGGGCTGCTTTTTTCGTCGAACATTTTCTGTGCCGTCCATTTGTCCAGGAGCATGGCGCGGCAGACTGAATCCTCTTTCCAGTAAAAAAGATTGAACAGGGTTACCTCTTCCGGCATCTGGAAGGTCCATTCCAGTTCGAGCTCATTATAATTGGTGAAAAACCAGGAATTGAAGTCGTAGGCGAAAGAGAGGTGGAGCTGGTGTTCGATATAGATCCCGCGGGTCCGGACGACATCCGTCACCTCTTCCACGCGGACATTGTCGTCGCGATTTTGTGGATACCCCGCTTCATAGATGCTGATACGGGTGGCGGAACCCGTTGCAGCCAGCAGCAAACTGATGAGGAGGACGAAGTGTCGTTTCATGATTTTGCCCTCCTTACTTCAGACAGGTCAGTTTGAGGACCCGGGTTTCAGCACCGCGCTGGATCTGGGCCCAATAGAGTCCGCTGCTGACCGGTTCCTGCTGGTCATTTACACCGTCCCAGACGAGTTCCATACTGCTCGAGCCGGCGCTCACGGACTGCTGCCATTGCCGGACCTGCGCGCCAAGCAGCGAGTAGATACGGACGGTCACGGATTCGCTGCGCCCGGCTGGTTGAAACCAGACGATGATTCGGGTCCGTGCGTTGAAAGGATTGGGGTACGCCCTGGCCTCAAAATGTTCGGGACGCTGCGGGGCTGCAGAGGCGGAAACCGGAGTCCCGGTCTCTTCGAGACGCTGGAAAGCCGCATAGCCATTGGCCCCCGGGATGACCAGGGCGCAATAGGCATTGACAAGACTGTTCTCTTTGCTGACGCGGCCGATCTCTTCGATCAGGTTCCACGCCTGGGGCTGCCGCAGCAATTCCTCGATATGGCGGGCATGCCATAATTGTTTGATACGGGGCAGCTGCTTGATGTCGGGCATGGCCGCGAGCTCCATTCTCTTGTGGAACCACTCCTCCCCGATGCTGCCGAAAAAATCGGTGGCAAAAGGCGGATCCCCCTCCGCCCGTCCCAGCTCGATATAGGGATAGAGGAGGGGATAGCGGGTGCGGTCGGAGAAGAAGTAGTACTTGCCCCGGTTGTAACCGTTCATCGGGGCCGGATCGGCCTCCATCAGGTCAAGCGCCGGTGAGAGCAGATCGGCCAGGGCCAATGGCAGATGGTAATTCTCCACATAGGCCGGGCGCAGGTAGCCGCCGCGGGTCAGCCGCGTCAGGTTCTCAAAGAGGTAATCGTTGCCCGAATAATACTGGCCGTTGATCGTGAGGTAATCGCTCGGCTGACCGCAGGCGATGATCTTGATGACGACCTTTTGGCGGAGCTGGCGGACGGTCAGCTCGATGATATCATTGGCCTTTTGCACTGGGGCGGCGTCCTTCTCCGCCGTCGTGATCAGCCAGATCTCCCCATCGGCCGCCGCTTCATTGAAAAAGGCCACCGCCCGGCGCAGGAGTTGCGTGGTGGCGCTGAGTTGGGGGATGGGGTAGCTGCGCATCTCCTTAAAGAGCGGGGTTTGGTGATCATAGTCGGCCGACACGAAGCGGTTGCGCAAAAGCCTGGTCTCAAGCTGATCCATGAGGAGGATGTTCAGGGAGTCGTTCAGCTCAAACTCCGGTCGACGATATCATGGAATTGGTCGAGCAGAACGTCCCGGTCGAAAGTCATGGTCTGACTGCCCAGATCCTCAAGAATCAGGACTTTTTTGGGTTTGCGCTCTTGCGGTTCCACCGGCGGAAAGGCCGAAAGGAGGTAGTAGCCGTCGCCGTTTTCCCGGTAATAATAGAGGTCGGGTGTTGTGTTCTTCGGCGCCGGTCAGCTCAGATACGGATTATACCAGTAGGAGTAGGTGAGATTGGCGCGCCACCACCCCTCCGCGTTCCTGGCGAAAGAGATGGCCCCGCCGGCATTCTCCAGGCCGGCGCATTCTCCGGTGCGTGGACGTCGAGAAAGGAGTAGCTGATCGGCACCCACTCCCGGTACCTCAGAAAGTCGGTGGCAAAAATGGAGGCACGCTCGCGATCCAGCTCGAGGGTGTTGGGGGCGAGAAAGGTGATCGAGATGCTGAAGGGAGAGCCGAACCGGATGGGGGAGACCTGCATCAGATAGCGTTTGCTGCGCGCGCCGTAGTAATCGCGCTCGACATATTGCCGCAGCAGACAGCGGGGCTGGCCGGTGTGACCTGAAACAGGTTTTCGGCGGTCCAGACATCCTGAGCTTGCGCCGCATACCAGGTGTTGTCCATGAGCACCTTGGCGCCGATGATGACGGCATCCGCGGCGAGGGTGAACTCGCAATAAAAGATGAAGGGCTCGTTGTTGGGCTGGTTGCCATACCAGTCCCGGCTCATCTGAATTTCCATGGCCGGTGTGAATTCGGAATGGTGGAGATAGGCCCCGTGATAGATATCGATGGCGTTGATATTGAATGAGCTCCAGTTCTGCTGGTCATTGAGACCGACGGCATACCAGTTCACCGCCCGGGCGAAGGTGGCGCAGAGCAGGAGCAACATCATGGAGCGCAGGAATTTTCCCAAGGGATCCTCCTTTGTTACAGGATGGAATGAACCCAGGAGAGGCTGGTTGCATATTCAGACGGGGAAGTGGCGCCTCTGGAGTGGTACTGAATAATAAGGATATTGCCGGGTATTATCAAGGCAAAAACGGCGGTATAAAAAAGGCGGCGTCTGATGACGCCGCCTGCGGTTTGAAGCCTATGTCGAGCCTTGAGGCTTGTTACATCACGCCTTCCTTGCGGAACTGGTCGTAGAGCCGGTTGACAGCGGGCACGTAAATGCGGGTCTCTTTAAAGAGGGTGCTGTCGTTGCGGTTGGAGGCCAGCCACAGGGCTGCGCGCTTGGGGCCGCCGTTGTAGGCCGCGAGGGCGCCGTCTTGTTTGTAGGTCCCTACCAGTTCGCTCATGTAGCGGCAGCCGAGCCGGATGTTGTTGATCGGGTCATAGAGCACCTGATCCGCTGTGGTCCAGTCGATCCCCTCCTGTGCAGCCAGGAAGGCGCCGGTGGCGGGCATGATCTGCATCAGGCCCATGGCGCCCATAGGTGATTTGACCTGGGGATTCCAGGTCTTGCCGGTTTCGTGGGTGATGGTGGCACAGATAAAGTCTTCATTGAGATTGGGATACTTTTTAGTCATCTCGTAAATCTCGTTGGCGATCCGCAGTTTATCTGTGCTGGACATGGTTCGATTGTAGCGCGAGATAATGCCCGTGATTTTGTTCACACTGGTCCGGCGCTGCACGTCAATGGCAGTCATGGTCTGCTGTTCCTGCAGGAGCGTGGTGAGTCGATCGCCCTTGCCGGTCTGCGCTGAGCCTAAAAAATCACTGGATAGCAGGCTTATGCCCTCGATGAAGATGAAGCTGGTCAGAAATACCAATCCGGCGATTGTTTTCAGCTCTTTTTTACCGAGATGCATCTTGCCCTCCAATAATCGTTGGTTACGATCTTTAGAGGCCTTCACGGTTTCGTTGAGCTTCGCCACTTTCTGCTTAAGCTGCTGCTTCTCTTTGGCGACAATCTTTTTAAGCGGTTCTTTCATTTTTCCCACATGCTTTGTTCACGTTTGGTCCTACTGATGGGCGGGTTGTCATACTCTGGTGTCCATTTTAATCACCGCGGTGTAAAATGGTGACGACAACCGGCGCATCGAGGACATGTAACAGAAGGGGTCAGGGTTCTATTCCCTGGCCGCCGCCCCCCACAGCTATTAGTATAGCAAACACCGTGCCATAGGCGGTCCTTTTCTGCTGCAGAGGATGCAAATTAGCTTATAATATAAGGATAATATAGTAATTAGTCAATCTTATTATCCATCTATTACTTTTTTGTAACCAAGCCCATTATGGTACAGTCTTTGGCATGCCAGGGCAAAGTGGATTAAAATGAGGCAATCCCCGCAGCCGCGGCTTGTGGGGTGAGTCATTTCAGGCCAATTTGCCCGCACGAATCGTGCGCCGTGTCACAATCGGAGCACGGCATTTCATATCAACGCAACATCCTGTAATACATGGAATAGAGGCAAGGAGAACTGCGACAATCCGCCGAAGCACACCAGCCGCGCAGCCGGACGAGGCGCGGCTTGTATCCTTTTGAAACAGGGCGCCATGCCCATTTTGCCCCTTTTGGCTTGACTCTGAGGGAAAAACTGACTAAGTTAACGGGCTGAATAGCCAACTCAATAAAAACGGAGCGGATATGACCACGAATATGCGCTTGAAGCACTGGGTCCAGGAGATGATCGAGCTGTGCGAGCCGGATCAGGTGCACTGGTGCGATGGATCCCAGGCGGAATATGAGCAGATCTGTTCAATTTTGATACACAATGGGACTTTCCGCCGTCTCAATCCTCAACTGCGGCCCAATTCCTTCCTTTGCGAATCCGATCCACGCGACGTCGCCCGGGTCGAAAAGGCCACCTTCATCTGTTCGCGCTATCCGGAGGATGCGGGTGTCACCAATAACTGGCGCGATCCGGACGAGATGAAGGCGCTTCTTATCCCTCTCTTCCGCGGCTGCATGCATGGGCGTACCCTCTACGTTATCCCCTTCAGCATGGGGCCGCTGGGATCGCGCATCGCCCAGATTGGTGTCGAACTGACCGATTCTCCGTACGTCGTCGCCAACATGCGCATCATGACGCGCATCGGCAAAGAGGTTTTGCAGGTATTGGGAGATAACCCATTTATACCCTGCCTGCATTCCGTGGGCAAACCCTTACAGCCGGGAGAAGCCGACGTCCCCTGGCCCTGCAATCCCGATAATCGCTATATCGTTCACTTTCCCGAAGAGAAGATGATCTGGTCCTATGGCAGCGGCTATGGCGGCAATGCCCTGCTTGGAAAAAAGTGTTTCGCTCTGCGCATTGCCTCAGTGCTGGCGCGGGAAGGCGGCTGGCTGGCCGAACACATGCTCATCCTCGGCCTGACCAATCCGGCAGGCGTAAAAAAGTATATCACCGGGGCTTTCCCGAGCGCTTGCGGCAAGACCAATCTTGCGATGCTCATCCCGACCCTGCCAGGATGGAAGGTGGAAACGGTCGGTGACGACATCGCCTGGATGAAATTCGGCCAGGACGGCCGTCTCTATGCGATCAACCCTGAATTCGGATTTTTCGGCGTCGCGCCCGGCACCTCCATGGCCTCCAATCGCAATGCCATGCTCAGCTTGCGCGAGAATAGCATCTTCACCAATGTCGCCTTGACGCCGGAGGGGGATGTCTGGTGGGAGGGGATGACTCCTGATAAACCGGAGCGGTTGACCAGCTGGCTCAACGAGCCCTGGACACCGGAGTGCGGCAAGCTGGCGGCTCATCCCAACGCCCGTTTCACGGCGCCGGCTTCGCAGTGTCCAGCGATCGATCCCGCCTGGGAGGATCCGGGCGGCGTGCCGATCTCGGCCATCCTTTTCGGCGGGCGCCGTCCCTCGCTGGTGCCGCTGGTCCATGAAGCCTTCAATTGGCAGCATGGGGTTTTCCTTGGTGCCGTGGTCTCTTCCGAGCGCACGGCGGCCGCCGACGGCACGGTGGGGATGGTCCGCCGCGATCCCTTCGCGATGCTCCCCTTCTGCGGGTACAACATGGCCGATTATTTCGCCCATTGGCTCTGCATCGGCAACCGCCAGGAGGCCGCCAAACTGCCGCGAATCTTTTATGTCAACTGGTTCCGCAAGAATGCAGCGGGCAAGTATCTTTGGCCCGGTTACGGCGAGAACAGCCGGGTTTTAAAATGGATCTTTGAACGCTGTGACGGCGCCGACAACGCCGTGGCCACTCCTCTCGGGTATGTGCCCGTACCGGGCGCGCTCGATACGGCAGGGCTGCGCATGACGGCCGATGAACTGGAGGAACTCTTCCGGATCGACCGCGCAGGCTGGCGCCAGGAGGCGGCCTCCATTCGGGCGTTTTTCACCACCTTCGGCCCGCGTTTTCCGCGCCAGCTACTGAGCGAACTGGATGCCCTGGAGGATCGGCTGCGGTAAAAGGCCTGAAAAATCTGGCAGAATCTCTTGACATTGACGAGCGGCTTTGTTAGATTGAATCGCAATCCAGTTCTGGTCCGCAGCAATGGACCTGTACTTGAGCGAACAAAATCATGGGGCGGCCCACAGCAGGCTGAACGGGCCCATCCCAAGGGAGCAGGTTATGCGAGAAATAGCAGCCCCAATTATCAGCGAAGCGGTCGCCCAGTTGTGCATTGATGCCAATTACCATCTCGGCGAAGACGTTCTCACCGCCCTCAAGGAGGGACTGGCCAAAGAGGAGTCCCCGACCGGCCGCGCGATTCTCGAACAGATCATCGAGAATGCCGGCATCGCCCGGCAGGGTGAATTCCCAATGTGCCAGGATACCGGGTTCGCCATCTTTTTTGTCGAATTGGGCCAGGAGGTGATCATCACCGGGAAAACGCTCGAGGAAGCCATTACCGAGGGGGTGCGCAAGGGCTATGGCGAGGGATTCCTGCGCAAATCGATCGTCTCCGATCCCTTGCAACGCGTCAACACCAAGGACAACACTCCTCCGGTCATCTGGATCGAAACCAAGCCGGGCAAGGATTTAAAGATTACCGTTGCTCCCAAGGGCGGTGGCTCGGAGAATATGAGTGAGGTGGCGATGCTCACCCCCTCCGACGGCGCCGAAGGCGTGAAAAATTTTGTCGTCGACAAGGTGCGCCGCGCCGGCAGCAATCCCTGTCCGCCGATCGTCGTCGGCGTCGGCATCGGCGGGACTTTTGAAAAAGTGGCCTGGCTGGCGAAGAAATCCCTGCTGCGCCCGGTCGGCGACCGCCATCCGGATCCCTTTTATGCGGCCATGGAGCTGGAATTGCTCGACCGCATCAACAAGCTCGGCATCGGCCCGCAGGGGCTCGGCGGCCGTGTCACCGCCCTCGATGTCCACGTCGAGGTTTTCCCCTGCCACATCGCTTCGCTGCCAGCTTCCGTCAACATCCAGTGCCACGCTGCGCGGCACAAATCGATCGTGATCTGATCCCAACCAAGGAGTGTGGTTATGGCGGATATGATAAGAATCTCGACACCCCTCACCGATGCGGTGGTTAAAACGCTTCACACCGGCGACAGTGTGCTCATCACCGGTGTCATCTATACCGCGCGGGACTCCGCGCACAAGCGGTTGGTTGATCTTCTGGATGCGGGCCAGCCCCTCCCCATCGATCTCGCCGGCCAACTGGTCTACTATGTCGGTCCATCGCCGGCACGGCCGGGCAAACCGATCGGATCGGCGGGGCCCACCACCAGTAGCCGTATGAATACCTACGCCCCGCGGCTCCTGGCCATCGGCTCCAAGGGCATGATCGGAAAGGGCGAGATGAACGCCAAGGTCGCCGAAGCCTTGCAGGCCCATTGCGGCGTCTATATGGTGGCGGTCGGCGGTGCGGCGGCCCTGATCGCAAAATCCATCAAAGCCAACGAGATCGTCGCCTGGCCTGAACTCGGGGCCGAGGCGATCGCCAAACTGACGGTTGTCGATTTTCCGGCCATCGTCGCCCAGGATTGCCATGGCGGCAATATCTACCAGGAAGGCATTGCCAAATACGGGATCAAATAGCAGCCCGAAGGCTGCCACCGTGGTCCAAGCCATCGATTTGCACAAATCCTATCAGAAGGGCAAAGCCGAAGTGGCGGCTTTGCGCGGGGTCTCCTTTTCCATCGCCGCGGGTGAGTTCGTCTCCTTGGTCGGCCGCTCCGGCTCGGGCAAATCGACGCTGCTCAACCTCATCGGCGGTCTCGACAGCGCCAGCGCGGGGCAGCTCCTGGTGCAAGGTCGCGACCTGGCCGCCCTGAACCGCGAGCAGCTGGCGCTGCACCGGCGCATGACCGTGGGGATGATCTTTCAGTCCTTCAATCTCATCCCCGCGCGCACGGCGCTTGAAAATGTGGTCTTGCCGATGATCTTCGCCGGCCGCGGGCGGGAGGAGCGTAACCGCCGGGCCGCGGCGCTGCTCGATATGGTGGGGCTGACGCCGCGGCGGACCCACAAACCGGCCGAACTCTCTGGCGGCGAGGCACAGCGCGTCGCCATCGCGCGTGCCCTCGCCAATGAGCCTGCGATTCTGCTCGCCGATGAGCCGACCGGCAATCTTGACAGCCGCACCGCTGCCGAGATCCTCGGCCTGCTGCACCAGCTCAACCGTGAACGCGGCCTCACCCTCCTCATGGTCACCCACGACGAACAGGCGGCGGCGCGGCTCGCTCACCGCCAGCTCCACATGCTCGATGGCGAGATCGTCGCGCCCGAAGCGGTGCGGGGGCCGCTATGAGAGGCAGCGACCTCATCCGCTTCAGCCTGGATAACCTCTGGCGCACCAAGCTGCGCACGGGGCTGACCACCCTCGGTGTGATCATCGGCATCGGCGCGCTCGTCGCTATGGTCTCCTTCGGCGCCGGGATGCAGCGCAACGTCACCGAGGCCTTCACCGCCAATGATCTCTTCACTTCGATCCGCATTCTTCCCATGAAAATGGATATCGGGCAGGCGATGTCCGGCAATATCGACGCCGCGGTAAGCGGCTTGCAGCAGCGAACGCGGGCGCTCAACGACACCGCCGTCGCCCTGATCGCCGCTATGCCCGAGGTGGCGGTGGTTTTTCCGGAGATCTCCTTTCCCGTCAAGATCCGCTGCTTTGGCCGCGAAACCAGCACCACCTTGCGCTCGCTTCCCGCGGTCATGGGGCATTACCGGCCCTACGACCGTATGGGATGGGGTGCCTTTTTTAGCAACGACTCCGCGCGGGAGGCGGTGCTGGCCTATTCCACCCTCGCCGGACTCAAGATCGTTCTGGAAGGAACAGGGGAGAGAGCGATCTCCGACTCGTCGCGCACCTGGCGGCAGCTTCCCGCGGATTCGCTCATCGGCGCGGAGGTGGAGGTGGTGACCTCCGTGCTTGATCTCGGCCAGGTGATAAGCGGCGGCATGGTAGCGGGCATGCAGCCGCCCTTCCGTGAGCAGACCACCCGGCTGCGAATTCAGGGCATCCAGCCTAAACCGCACGCCTTCAGCAATGAGCAGATCCAGGGCGGTATCGTCGTGCCGCTCGAAACCGGCAAACGCCTGCCGCGCTTTGCTTTTACCAGCATGTGGAACATGCTCAGCCGCAGCAGCCGGAACCGCGGCGGCTATGATGCCTTGTACGTGCGTTTGCGGGATCTCAAGAACCTGGAATCGGTTCGTAAACGTCTCAAAGCCTTGAATTTTACAGTCTTTGCGCTGGCGGACCAGCTCGAAGAGATCAAGCGGGGTTTCATCATGGTCGATACCGCCCTCGGCGCCATCGGAACCATCGCCCTGATTGTCGCTGCCCTCGGCATCATCAACACCATGGTGATGTCGATCCTCGAGCGTACTCGTGAGATCGGGGTGATGAAAGCGGTCGGAGCCAGCGAGCGCCAGATCCGCACCATTTTCTTTGTCGAGGCGGGTAGCATCGGCCTGGGTGGTGGTATCCTGGGCGTGACGCTCGGCTGGCTGGTTTCGCGCTTGGCCAACTGGATCGCCAACCTTTGGGTGGCGCGTCAGGGCGGCCCCGGTGGCGATCTCGAGTTCTTTTATCTGCCGGTCTGGCTCATTGCTGCGGCTATTCTTTTTTCGATTCTGGTGAGTCTGCTGGCGGGTCTCTATCCGGCGGCGCGCGCGGCGCGGGTCAATCCGGTCGAGGCGCTGCGGCACGATTGAACACCAGGGCAGGAGGTAAGCAAAAAGCCCGGTCCTCGCAAGAACCGGGCTTTTTTTTATGCGCCGGGATGTGGATTCATCGTGCGGGGTGCGGTAGTGGGGCTTCCGTGATGGTCCGCGAAGAGCTCACCCTCATAGACCGGATCGATCATTCCGGAGAGTGTGATTTTGGAAAGCTCTGTATTAAAATCGATGGTCAGCCGGCCGCCGGGAAAATCGAGATGGACCGGCGCCACCGCCAGGCCGCGCCGGTGGCAGAGGAGGGCGGCCGCCATCGCTCCGGTGCCACAGGCCAGGGTTTCGCCTTCGACCCCGCGCTCCCAGGTGCGCACCCGGAGGTGATGGGGGGCGACGATCTCGACAAAGTCGGCGTTGGCGCCCGCGGGGAAGAGGGGATGGTAGCGGAAGAAAGGCCCTTCCCGGGCGATATCCACTTGCCGGACGTCCGGAACCAGGATCACATAATGGGGCACCCCGGTATCGATGAATCCCCCCGATCGCCATCCCCGTTGGGAGGCGGCATCGCGATCGAGGTCGATTTCGCCCGGAGGGAGCATCCGGGTGGTCACCTGCAATCCCTCGACCCGGGCCTGATAGAGGCGGCCGGATATTTCGAAAGAGAGGTTCTTGCTGCCGAGGCCGAGGCGCCGGGCAAACCAGGCGATGGCGCGGCTGCCGTTGCCGCACATTCCGGCGATGCTGCCGTCGGCGTTGATGTGAACGTAGCGGAAATCAGCCCGCGTGCTGGATTCGAGCAGGATGACACCGTCGGCGCCGATGCTCTCATGGTGCCGGCAAAGACGGCTGAAGAAGGCCGCATCGCGTTCCGCCGACCAGGTCCCGCTGCGATTATCGATCAGGATGAAATCGTTTCCGGTCGCCGAGACTTTGATGAAATGCAGGCTCAATTCATGTCGCCCATCATCGACTGCTTTTTATAGTCTGCCGGCAGTTCAAAAATCCCGTCCGGAGCCTTGCCTTCCTTGAATTCAATCAGGGTGGTGGAGGTTTTAATGGTCTGTCCCATCATCTGGATGCTGGTCTGATTGAGGACATGGACGCCCTTGATTTTCTGCATCTCCTCAATCATGGTGTGCAGGCTGGAGGCGAGCATGGGGTTGGCGGCCATAAGGGCACTGGTGAATTTGGCGTACAGCGCGGGATCGATCTTGATGTCCTCCGTGGCCCAGATCTCGCTTGTAATCGCAAAGCCCATGCCGCCCATATCCAGCTTGAGGATAGATTTACTGCAGTTCCATTTGCCGATCTTTTTTTTCTCTCCAGCAGGGGTGACGGTTGCCTGGATTCCGAGATCCACCGCCGGCTGTTCGGTTGCGGTGGCGAAATTGAGGGGAATTTCCATATAACTCTTTTGCGGATGCCGCAGGATATAGAGGAGGCCCTTGTCCATGCGCAGAATGATCGAGGTCTCCGGATCATCGCGGCGCACCTTGTCGCGGGTCATCCAGGTCGTCTTGATGAGCTCTTTGGCCGGATGGGTTTGCCCCATAATGACGATGGCATCCGAATGTTCAGATTCCTTGATATAGATATCCGCCTGCGCCAGCCGGGCGCACGCCAGAACAAGCAAGGTGAGGAACACGATGCGGAGCCGGTGTTTCATGAAAGCCTCCAGTCGTGGAAAGGATGCAAAACCTGCAAATAGGGGGGAGAAACGGAGTCTATCCCAGTTTCTGTTTGAGCTGCTCCAGAAAGACGCCTTCCGCCTCGGCCGATTCGTGGGCGAGGATTTGCTCCACTTCGGCCGCGATGGCCTCCCGGCTGGCGGCAAATTCGGGATCGCTGGTGGTGAGATCTTCGTAATCGTCGGCGATCTCGGCGATGAAGTTTTCGCGGAACGGCTTGCTGGTTTGCAAGCGGTCGATCAGCGCCAGCGAGCGGTTGAGGATTTCGAAATAGATCAGACGGGCGTGGTTGTTCTTGCCCTCGTTGTGCAGGGATTTGGCGCGCACAAAGAGAATCTGGCATGCCTCGACAATCTGCTGGGGATCAATCTTTTGCGCTTGCGGAAAATCAAATATATTCGCCACCTCTTCCTGGATGGCCGCTGCTTCGTTGCGGCCGGCGGGACTGATGAAAAAGGAACTGAGGTCGGGAAAGACTTCAATGAGATTGACCAGGATGTCGACGAGGGCGTTTTTCTCCTTCGTCCGGATCGCCTTGCGCAGTTCCTGATAGCTGGTGAAGGTCTGGGGTTCGTTCAGCCAGGTGAGCAGGAGCGCCACCTGGTGTTCGCAACGGCTGCTGCCGACGGGGCAGGTGCAGCGTCCGAAGAACTGCTCGCCGTCAATGATCATTTCGACGCGGTAATGCCCCTTGCTGCGTACCGTCGCCGAGAGGCCATAATTGGTCTGGAACCGGTGCCGCACCCATCCATTTTCATAGATCTGTTCGCCCATACGGTAAACCTCGGGCGTTGCGTAGGCCGAGACATCGAGCGGGGTTATGCGAGAGGGCATGGCTGATTCCCTTCGGTTTGCCGGAACATGCTGCCGGCCTCATCGCCGCGCCCGCTATTATGGCGTGGCGAGAGGAGGGCCATCAAGCCCTGGCTGCTGCTGTTTTTTTGATCTCGCGGATCTTTTGCAGAATCAGTTTGAGGGCCTCTTTATCCAGCGGGGTGCTTTTCTTTCCCGGCCCCCCGAGCGGGATGCGCTTTTCCATGCCGCCGTCGGCGGTCGGCGTCCACAGGGCAATGACCGGCGTCACACCGATGCTGATCTGGGCGCCATTCCTGAGGGTGAGGGCCAGTGCCCCGTCCATCTCGTCGACCGATTTGATTTCGTCCCAGGGGATGAATTCGATACGGTCACCGCGGTGCAGCAGTTCGCCGCTGCGCAAGGCCTCGATGCCGCAGAGCGGCCGGACATAGAGCAGCGCCTGGGGGGTGATGCGGTAGTGCAGCCCGTAGACGAGGTTGCGAAACCAGGCGCTGATGCACCCTAAAATGAAGACGGTGAAAAAGATGACGCGTCCGGCGAACTGCGACGCCTGGGCCTCCATGCCCAGGGCGTTGAGGAGCACGGCACCCAGCAGTCCAAGGACGAACCCGCTGAGGAGCCAACTGAAGATCTTGCCGCCAAAGCGTCCGGCCGCGCGGTGCCGCCAGATGAGCAGGGTTTTGCCGAATTCCATCTTTTTACTGCGCTGCCACACTTTCATCGCGTCAGGACTCCTTTAGGGTTGCAGAATGGACACGTCCCAATATACAAAAAAGCGGTCGAATTTATCAAGAAAATTATAGCGGCTCACTCTATTTTTAAAAGCCGGAATTCGCCGTTGTTCAAGCGGTCCACAAAGAGATAGCGGCGGTTGAGGCGGTTGTAGCTCCAGATCTCCGCAGCGGCCATGCCCATCTCGCCGCCCTGCTTCTCGATCTGGTCTGGGGTTCCGTTCTGGATGAAAACACGGCCCCGGTCGGTACGCCACCCCGGACGGCCGCTGACCGGCTCGCCGAATTGCTGATTGGCAAAATCAATGCGGAGGTAGAATTCGTCCTTCAGTTCGTTTTCCGGAGTACCCGGCGTCGGGTCCCGCTTGGTCCAGAAGGCATCAATCAGCTGTTCGCGTTCCTCCCCTTGCGCCCGCATGATCTCCCGGATGGTGCTCCCCTTGGCAACCAGGGCGAGCTGTTCGACGGCCAGATCGTTGCTGGCACTCGGGCCGCTGGCATGGCCATAAAGCAGAAAGAGGCGTTGTTCGGTTTGTAGGGTGCGCGATCCCGACGTGGCACGGAGTTGCAGGAGATACTCCCCCGGCTTGGTGATCTCCTTGCCCAGGTCGACGCAGCAATGGAGGACCGGCTCAGCCTTGAGGCTTTCGCGCCGTTCCACGATCTTGCGACCGGAAAGGTCGCTCAGCATAAGTTGCGTCCGCACCGAGTCGGCGCCAGCCGGGGGATAGAGTTCATAGATGACGCCGATGGCACCGCTGTTCCGGTAAAAGGCGCTGCGCAGATTGAGGGCATAGAGCCCCGAATCGCAATCCAGGCTGTCGGCCAGTAATACATCACTGATCTGCAGCTTGTCCAGACTAAAATCGGGGACTTTCAGCCGGTCTTCACGTTCGATCAGCGGCAGTCCCTCGGCATTGAGCAGCTTGAGCCGCCAGGTGTAATCGCCGGGCTTCAGGGTGAAATGCGCGGCATGGGTGCGAGGATTGCTGCGCAAATTGGTGAACTCAAAACGGTGGACGGTGACGGTATCGCGGAGGAGTTTATAGGCGGCCAGATCGTGGCTGCCGCTGTAGAGCATCAACTCCAGATCATAGCGGGCTTGCCAGGTGCTTGAATCCTGTTTGAGAAAAGAGAGGGCGTCGTTGGCGATGCGGATATAGGCATCGACGCTACCGGCCGGGCGTTCTTCGGGGCGGGTCGAGCAGAAAAACCGGATCTGGAAAATATCGGGCCCCAGGGCATCCCGGCCGCGCGGCCCCGGCCGGTTCTGGGCAAAGACCGGGGTCAAAGCGGCGAGAAGCAGGGCCAGCAGATAGAGGGATTGGCGTTTCATAAGCGTATCCTGTTAAAGGACCTGTAAAACTTCGATGGCAATATCATACTTGTCTTTGGTGAAGGGCGGCATCAGATAGAGCCCCTTCACCTGGGGGAACTGGTGCAGTTCGCGGATGCTGGATTGAGCGATTTCGATGCCGGCCTTTTTGGCCGAAGCGCTGTCGCTTGCCGCCGCGAAGCGGCGGGCGATCGCTTCGGGCACGACCACGCCCGGGACTTCGTTGTTGAGGTACTCCACCGTGCGGTAGCTCATGAGCGGCATGACCCCGGCCAGGATGGGGAGCTGCAGGGACTCGCTCCGCCGAAAAAAGGCCTCGAGTTGGCGCGGATCGAAGACCGGCTGGGTGAGGATATATTCGGCGCCGGCAGCCGCCTTCTGTTCCAGCCGGGCCAGTTCCAGATCCAGGTCCAGAGCCCCGGGGTTGGCTCCCACGCCGATGTGCCATGCGGTCGGCGCGCCGATCGGATTGCCGGCAAGATCGAAGCCCTGATTCAGGCCGTGAACCATCCGAGTCAGTCCGATCGAATCGACGTCAAAAACTGCTGTGGCGTTGGGATAATCGCCGAGCTTGGGTGGATCCCCGGTGATGATGAGAATGTTGCGCAGTCCCAAGGCATGATGGCCTAGCAGGTCGGATTGCATGCCCAGCAGATTACGGTCGCGGCAGCAGTAATGCAGGATGGTTTCGATGGGGAGCGAGCGCTCGATCAGCTGCGCCAGGGCGCTTGGGGCCATCCGCGAAGAGGCGCGCGGGCCATCCGGGATGTTGACCGCATCGATACCAAAACCGGCCAGCTTGCGCACACCGGCCAGCACCGTGCTGACATCGGTGCCGCGTGGGCTGAGGACCTCGACGGAGACGACGAATTTATGGTCGAGGCGCGCAGCCAGGGCTGATTTCTCGGGGCGCGGAACCGGCTGTATGGTGATCTCCCGGCCCGGCTTGAGTGCAACCGCAGCCGCCTCACGGCGCGGCTGCAGTGCGCGTACCGCACTGGCGATGGCCTGGATATGCTCGGGCGTCGTGCCGCAACAGCCGCCGACGATATTGGCGCCGGCGGTAATGAAACGGCGAGCGAATTCGGCATGATATTCGGGGGTGGACATGTAAAGAAGCCGCCCCTCGACGAGCCGCGGCAGACCTGCATTGGGCTGCGCGGAGATGAAAGGCGCTCCCGCTCGGGCCAGGCGCTGGATGACCTCGAGCATGGCTTGCGGCCCTACGGAGCAGTTGGCGCCAATCACGTCAGCGCCCTCGGCAAGCAGCCGCTCCACCACGGTCTCGGGTTCGACGCCGCGGGTGGTCTTACCCTCCTCATCATAGGTCATCTGCGCGATGACCGGAAGCGAACTGACCGCGCGTACCGCACGTATTGCGAGAACGATCTCGTCGAGATCCTGAAAGGTTTCGAGGATGAAGAGATCGGCGCCGGCTGCGGCCAGGGCATCCGCCTGCTCGCCAAAGAGCGCCATCAGTTCCGTTTCGCTACGAGTGCCGAGCTGGGCCGCCTTGACACCGGTTGGCCCGATCGAACCTGCCACGTAGAGCGCATCACCCGCGGCCTGGCGCGCCAGCTCGACACCGCGGCGGTTGATGGCCGTGGTTTGCTCTTCGAGACCATAGGTCTTCAATTTGAGCCGGTTGGCACCAAAGGTGTTGGTTTCGAGGAGATCCGCCCGCGCTGCTGCATAGGTGCGATGGAGATCGAGCACCAGATCCGGCGCAGAGAGATTTAGCTCCTCGAAACAGCGGTTGATCGAGATGCCCCGCCGGTAAAGCATGGTCCCCGTGGCGCCATCGCAAACCAGGATGGCCTTGCGGAGCCGGTCGCGAAAGGGTTCCAGTGGCACACGCGGCTCCGTCCTAAAAGTCGGCGCCGAGTGACCAGAGGGCCCGCGGCGATTTCGCGGTATTGTAGAAATTGGTCGGCCAGGCCAGATCGTAGCGCAGCAAGGCAAAGCCGATATTCATGCGTACCCCGAATCCGATGCTGGCAAACATGTCCCGGGTTTTGAAGAGGCCATTGGGCGCCTTGACGAGTGGCTTGATCGACTCCCCTTTGTCCCAGGCCATCCCCATGTCGGTGAAGAGGGCACCGCCAATATTTCCCAGGGCGATGGGCAGGGGGAAGCCGATGATCGCTTGATGGATCAACGGGAAGCGGAATTCGAAATTAACCAGGGCGAAACGGTTGCCTTCCAGGGTGTAATAATCCGCCCCGCGCATGGGCATTTCAAAGGAGGCAAAATAGATATCCTCGATGTGCTGGACGCGGATGCCATTGAAAAATCCATAGTTGAGCCAGTTAGGCAAGCCGCCGAGGAAGAATTTCTGCTTGTTGCGTCCTTCACTGAAGCCGGTGGCCAGGCGGGTGGCGAAGGTGTAATTGCGCATCAGGCGCATATAGCGGCGATAGTCCAGCCGCACCGTAGCGAAATCGATGCCATTCTTGCCGAGACCGGGGCTATAGGTGACACCGAGCGCCATGCCGGTGCCGTTGACCGGGCCGGTGTTGCCCCAGACGCTGGTATCGCGCGTATAGGTGAGATTATTCATGAGGAAGAAGCGGTCGCGCGGCGAGAGGTAGCCCAGGTTGATCAGCTGGTCGGTGATATCGTCGGGAATTTCCATATAGGTCCGGTTGATGCCCATGGCGGTCACACCGTAACTGAGCCGCTCGAAACGGTTAAAGGGGTTGCTCAGCAGCAGGCTCAGGCCATAATTGCGGTCGCGGACGTAGCCGGTATAGTCGGAGTAGTAATAATAGGCGTTGTGGTAGAGACCGGCGCCGATGTCGAGCTTGTGCGGCAAGTAGTAGTAGGTGAGGGCGTAATCGGCATTGCGAAAATCCCCATAGAGGCCGAGGCCGATATCCAGGCGATGGTTGCCCAGGACATCCGAGAGCATGATGGTGGTCATCCCCTGGGTGCCATAGAACTGGCTGTACCCGACGCCGCCATAAATGAGGTCGGGGGTCAGTTCCACCTTGTACTTGTTGACCTTGTACTGGCCGGTGGGCATGATGTAGTCGGTTGAATCGAGGAAGACCTTGCGCTTGTTGACCTGGGAGACCAGATCACCCTCGGCGAATTTATTGTCAAAGACAAAGTCGCGGTATTGCCGGGTCTCCTCCGTCTGCACAAGGGCCGGGCCGGGGGTCAGGGCCGGGGGCTCCTCCTCGAAGGTATCCCGGATGCCCTTGCGTTTCTGCTCGACAAACTTGGTCTCCGGCACCACGATGCTGCCGGGTTTGATCTCGAGGGGATTCTTGAGCAGGTAGAGGTCATAGCCGGCAAAGTAGAAGGAGGTGAAGACCAGGCGGTCGGAGCTGCCGCCCCAGGAGGGTTGGAATGCGCCGGTGAGGACATTGGTGATCGGCCACTCTTCGCTGCTCTCAAGATTTTTCAGCCAGATGTTGTTCACTCCCTGGCGGTCGCTGGAAAAGGCGATACTCTTGCCGTCAGGGGCGAAGACCGGCACCCGTTCGCTGAACGGGCTCTCGACGACGCGCCGGACCGCTCCGTCCGCGACGGTGATCTCGTAGATGTCATAGTTCTTCATGTCGAGATCGCGGGGATTGAAATCCGCCGGCAGGGTGGCGGCAGCGCGGTCGCCGCGGTCACTGGAGAAGAGCAGCGTCCGGCCGTCCGGCGCCCAGCTCGGTTCGACATCGCTGAAGATATCCCGGGTGAGATTGCGCAACTCCCGGGTTTGGAGGTTGTAGAGATAGATGTCGCTCTGCCCATTCTTCAGGCCGGTGAAGGCGATCTCGTCGCCCTTTGGACTCCAACTGGGGTTGAAGACCCCGTCGAGATCGAGTTTGATGCTCTTTTCAATCTTGCCTTTTTTGACATTGACGATATAGATAGCATCCCGGCCGCCGGCGCTGGCGGTGAAGACGATCTTTTTGTCGCCCGGACTCCAGCTCATGCCGGGACCCTTGAGCCACTGCAGCTCTTCGAGGTTGCCGGCGCGCTGGCCTTTGACCAGGCGCTTCAACACTCGGCCATCGATGGCGCTCATCAGATAGATATCGAAATAGTCGCTCTTATCCGATTTGTAGACGAGTTTGTCGCCGCGGTTGCTCAAGGCTGGGCTGGTGTTGACAAAGCTGCCATCCTTACGGTGATCGGTGAGGCGGGTGGCGATTTCTTCGGGTTCGCTGCGGTTCTCGACATCGGGCCAGTATTTGCGTTTGAGATAGCGATGCCAGCGCTTGGTGAGGTCTTCCATCTTGAGACCGATGGCCTGCTGCATGCCACGTTCGAAGTTCTTGTTCACCTTAACTTTGCCGAGGATCTCGCCGACCTTCTCCTGGCCGTAGCGTTCGATCAGGTAATTCCAAACCGACTGTCCACCCTTATAGGCAAGAAAGGCGTTGAGATAGGGGATTTCGGGGACATAGCCGTTGACGGTTGCATCACGCATGAACATGTCGCTCTCGATGTCCCAGCCGCGGCTTTCGTATTCGGCCAGCCCCTCAATGAACCAGAGCGGCACCTGCATCTGGGTGATCCCGGTGATGATCGACTGGGCGCCCGAACCGTAGAGCATCTGCAGCATGACCGCATGCGTCAACTCGTGATGGATAACATGGCGGAAAGCTTCCCATTCGCCGTCGTAGGGGATGACCACCCGGTTCTTGAAGAACTCGGTGAAACCGCCCACGGATTCTTCGGGTTCGGAGAGATCGATATTGGTTTGTTCAAAATCGTTGTGGCTGTTGTGGAGGATGATTTTGATGCGATCCGTCAGCTGGTAACGGAAGGAGTGCTGGAGATGGCGGTAGCTGTCCTCGGCGGTCTCCAGGACGAAGGTGGCGATCTTGTCGCCCCCTTCAGTGAAATACACATTAAAATGCTCGGATTGTACGTACTGCCACTTGAAGTTGGTGTACTGCACCTTGTTTTTGCCGAAATATTGTGCGCTGGCGACGCTGCTCAGGACGGTCAGCCCCAGGCAGAGAGCAAGGAGGATACGTTTCATAAGGACTCCTGGATCAAAGTTGAAACAACGAAGCGGCTGGACACGATGCTTCTCAAGATTTAACACCAAAAATCCGGAAATGTTGCATAATTCGCACGGCCGTAAGGCTAATCTCCCCTTTCCGCTGCATTTTTCGGCAAGATACGGAGAAAAGGAGGGCTGCCGGGCCTATTCTGCAGCCTGAAGCCGCGCTTCGAACTCGGCACGATCCTGCGGTGTAGCGAGCACACCGATTTCGAGATGGAAGGCAGCACTTTTACCTGGATCGAGCAGCTGGAGTCGGCCATTTTGCCGGGCACTGCTGCGTCCCTCCGGCAGACAGTTGCCAGGGTGTAAGCCGATGACATAGGTGCCTTCGCCGGTCATTTTCCAGTGGGTATAATGGGGAAGTTCAGCCTTGGGATAATTTAAATAGAGCCCGATCCCCTGACCTTCGTTGAATTTCGGATTGATCAGGGCGACATTAACCGCTCCTCGGGCGTCCGCATCATGGTCGATGTAAAAATACTGTTCTTCCGTCTGGGCGGTGGGTGCTTCGCACTGGTCAAACCCCTCCACACCCGCTGCGGAGAGTTCGTCGCGGGGTTCGATGTTATCGATGACCGCGCGCAGCTCGCTACCCGGGGCCACCACCGGGAAACCAGCGTTGCATTGGTAGAGGAACATCAGCGGCGCGGGCGCAAAGCCTTCGTTAACCACCACATCCTTGATCCAGATCCGGGATTGGCCGATACGGGTGTGAATGCTGCGGCGGAGAAGCAAATTAGGGCCATAGAGGCTGGATTCGCGGACCTCGCCGGTAGCCCAAAGCAGATATTCATCGCCGTCCCATTCCGCGCCAAAGCCGACATTCCTCGCCGGCAGGTTGCCGATGCGGCCATGCATACCGAGTTCCTCCTCGATTTCCTCGTCGACTTCCGCGGGACCGACATGGGTGAGGCCGCAGGTGGTGAGCAGGCCGCCGCCCATGGAATAGAGCCAGCCGATGTCGTGGGGGTCGAAAAAGGCGGGAGCGACCGGGCCAGCGGGGGCTTGCCAGTACAAAGGGATACCATTGAAAGCGGCGTCATAGATGTCCATGGCGCGGTCCTGAAGCAGCGTGAAACAAAGCCCGGAACCGGTCCTGAATTCCAGGGCGCGGATACCGCGCTCGGCACCATTGACCAGCTCTACGGGACGAACCGAGGCGATCTGGGCGATATCGCCGACATGACGCAGCAGTTCCTGGCGCGAATAAGTACGACCGAATAAAGTTGCCACTGGTTCCTCGCTTGAAGGGGATGAGACCCTGCGGAACGCCCCGGCGGGAAGACGCCGATGCTTTTAAAACAATGAATTAACTTAACTAAAATGCAGGCAAAAGTCAAGCAGCAAAAAAGCGGGATTTGTTAGGCCAGGGTGCCGGCGTGGATGAACCGGAGGGGACGCTGCAGTCAGTCAACGGGGGGATTGAAATGCTTGATATAAAAGAGCATATCTTCGCCGCTGCAGAAATAGTTACGGATGCGGCCGGCTTGCTTGTACGCCCGTTCGGTGAAAAAACGGGTGAACGCCGCGTATTTGGCCTCTGAAGTGATCTCGATGATTACAAGCCGCGCCCCCTCTCCCCGCATCCGGGCTTCGAGCCAGGTCAGCATCTCGGTGCCGGTCCCATGGTGCTGATGCGCCGGGGTGACGACCAGAAAATGGAGCCGCCAGGTCCCTTCGGTGCCGGCTACCGGCCCGTAGCAAGCAAAAACCACCGCTTCGCCCTGCTCCGCCTCTCCGACGACAACCCGGTACTCCTCCTGGCCGGCATTGAAGAGGTAGGCATCGACGAGTTCCATGGCGAGATTGATCGCCTGCACGCTGAAGACACCGGTCTTCTGCAGTACCTCGTACAGCACTTCGCGATCTTGAGACACCATGGGGCGGACGGTGATCATAGTTTCGGCTCTTGAACTAGAGATCAAGGGTTAGGAGCCCTCACTGTGAGGCCTTCACCAGAGTCTATCTGGCAGAAAAGCACTAAACAAGAACAATGCCAGAAAAATGGCCGAAAAATAACATTGATAATATGGAAGTTAAAATAATAAATCGGCTGTAGTGGCCTTCATTCGCCCCACTTTTTACCGGAATGAAAAAAGCTGCGCCCTTTTATGGTAAAAGATTCTCATTATGAGAATCTGTGCCGGGGCGCGGCTGGGGCTCTTCTTAAAATGATAATCTCCTAGCCCTCTTCGATCTGGTACTCCTTGATCTTGCGGTAGAGCGTGGCCAGACCGATCTGCAGGAGCATGGCGCTTTTCTGCTTGTCGTAGTTACAGTATCGCAGGGTCTGCTCGATGGCCCGTTTTTCAATCTCCGCCAGCGAACTGCCCGCCAGCGGTCCCAGTGAGACCTCCAAGCCCTCCATGCCGGCGATCAGGGAGGGGAAATGGCTCATCTTGAGTTCGTTGCCCTTGGCGAGGACCACCGCCCGTTCCATCATGTTCTCCAACTCGCGTACGTTGCCGCGCCATGGATAGGTCATCATCTGCGCCAGAACCTGCTCATCGATCTTTTCGATCGTTTTGCTGTTGATCTCGTTGTATTTCTGCATAAAATAATAGGCCAGGGGTTTGATATCCGAGGCCCGGTCCCGCAGCGGTGGCAGCGTGATGGTGATGACATTGAGGCGGTAATAGAGATCCTCGCGGAAGAGCGCCTTGGCGACCTGCTCCTCGAGGTTGCGGTTGGTGGCGGCGATGATCCGGACATCCGCCTTGAGGGCCGCGGTGCCGCCGAGCCGTTCGTATTCGCCGCTTTGTAGGAAACGCAGCAGCTTGACCTGCATAGCCGGGGCCAGATCGCCGATTTCATCGAGAAAAAGCGATCCCTGGTTGGCCAGCTCCACCTTGCCGGGTTTCTGTTTCATCGCGCCCGTAAAGGCTCCGCGCTCATAGCCAAAGAGTTCGGCTTCCAGCAGATTTTCAGGGATAGCGCCGCAGTTGATTTTGACCAGCGGTTTATCGGCGCGCGGGCTCTGACGATGGATCGCTGTGGCGATCACCTCCTTGCCTGTGCCGGTTTCTCCAGTCAGCAAAACCGTGCTGCGCGAGGGCGCCACCTGGCTGACCACTTCGAGGACCGCTTTCAGGGCTGGGCTGTTGCCGATGATAACCGGCGCATCACTGCTGCGGCCGAGCAGCAGCTTCAGTCGTTCATTCTCCTTACGCAGGGTGATGACCTCCACCAGCTTGGCCAGGATCCGCTTGAGATCGGCCAGGCTGAAGGGCTTGGCCAGATAATCATAGGCGCCGCTGCGCAAGGCAACTTTGGTCGATTCGATCGACCCGTAGGCGGTCATGATGATGACCGGAACCTGCGGCTGCTGCTCCTGGAGATACTCCAGCAGATCCAGCCCCGAGCCATCCTTCAGCTTGAGGTCGGTGATGACGATGTCGAATTCCTCCGACTTGATGCGCTGCAAACCTTCATTGCGGGAGGAGGCGGTGAGGATGGAATAGGCTTCATCCTCCAGCCCCAGCTGGAGCGCCTGCAGCGTATCGGTTTCGTCATCGACGAGCAGGATTTTAACAGGGATCATGCGGGCTCCTTCTCCGTATGGATGTGGAGCGGCAGGCTGACCGTAAAGCGGGTCCCCTTGCCGCCCTGCGTGGTGACGCTGATGCGCCCATGATGGGCCAAAACGATTTCACGGCAGATGAACAAGCCCAACCCGGCGCCGCTCTTCTTGGTCGTGAAGAAAGGGGTGAAGAGGCTGCGCTCGATCTCGGGTTCGATACCCGGACCGTTGTCCGCGATGCTGATCGAGAGGCGCCGGCCGCGGCGGATCAGCCGCACCCGGATTTTCCCCCCGGCTCCCGTCGCCTCCATCGCGTTGGTGATCAGATTGACGAAGACCCTCCGTAGCTGAATCCAGTCCCCCATAACCGGACAGGCTGCCTCCGTGCAGCGGTAGTGCAACGCCACTGACTGGAAAGCGGCCTCCAGTCGGGTCTCCTGAACCAGGAGCGCCAGCTCCTGGCCGAGATCGAAGGGCTCCACCTTGAGGTGGGAGAGATGGGTGTAGGTCAGATAATGATCGAGATTGCTACGCAGCTGGAGCAATTGCCGCTTGGTCGCCTGGACCAGGTCGGCAATGCGCGCCTCGTATCCCTCGCGCCGGGATTCGAGGACTTGTTCAATGAGTTCGGTATTGAGGCCGATAGAATTGAGAGGATTGCGGATGTCGTGCATGATGGCACTGCTGAGGCGCGAAAGGGCGCTCAGCTGGTTGAGCCGCTGCACGCTCGATTGAAAGGCCGCCCGTTCGCTGATGTCCTGAAAGTTGATGACATAGCGGAACCGCGGCTGCTGCCCTTCGGCGATCCGGCCGAGCGAGAGCAAGGCGGGAAAGATCGAGCCCTGCTTGCGCTGGATGTAAACCTCGAGATTGGCGTGGTAGCCGCGGGGGGAGGCGAACTTTTTAGCGAGCATCTGCCGGCTGGTGGTGGTGAATAGCGTCATCACGTTGCGATCGAGAATGTCCGGCGGTTCGTAGCCGGTGAGTTTGGCGGCCATGGGATTCCAATGCTGGACCAACAGATCGCTGTTGATGGCGATAACCCCGAGCGGGGATTGCTGCAGCAGTTGGTAGGTCAGGTTGAGCTGGCGCTGCAATCCATCCTTGACGATCTTGAGTTCCCGGATCAGAGTCTGGTCGCGTTGGTGCAGCTGCTGATACTCCTCGCCCCAGAAATGGCTGAGGTTGATCAGGGTGTGATCATAGAGGCGTTGCAGGCTCTCGAAGCGCGCGGGAAAATGCGGGTCCTGCTGCGCCTCGTCGTTGAGGATGAGAAAGTGGTTGACGACCAGTCGCGTGATCCCCAGGATGAGCAGCTGGCTGTGGAGATCCTGACGGAGGTGGGGGTTCTTTTGATAGAGTTGTAGGGCATAATCGGTGAGATGAAGTCCGGGCTGCCGGGCTTTGCTCTGGCGAATGTCGAGGATGAGGTGGTTGAGGAGGCTGGAGAAGAGCTGGCGGGTGGCTTCAATTTCGAGGGTATGGCTGCTGCTCCAGGGGGAGATCAGCAGGGCTTCCATGGCGCGCTCGACCAGTTCCGGCTGGTGTTTGCGGATCAGGGCGGCAAATTGGTTCATGGATAGGATCTCCTCGGGGTTTATCATTTTAAGAGATAAAATTTACGACATTTTTCTCCAATTATCAAATTGAGAAAAAAAATTCCCTCTAATTTTGGTTTTTTTTCATTCTGAAAAAGCGCGGCAGTATGGCTGGCAACTGTATCTATTCAACTCTATTAAAAACAATAATACGAACGGACAAAAAAGTTTGGCATCAGATTTGTATAGGCATGGCGTGACGCGTGCATACCTTTCCTGGGTGTTTGCAAAGCGCCTGGCCTGATCTCCAGCGAGAGAGGGATCAGGCGGGCAAGAAAAAGCATCTGCAAGATATTTTCTCTTGTTTTTTTGCAAATTATATCATAAATTGTAAGAAGTTCAGAAGAGGGAAGGTTTCTGTGCACCATTTTACACACCCATTTAAGGAGGTTGTTAGAATGAAGGTGAAAGCGTTAGTAACTGTGCTCGTCGTCGTGTTCGCGATGGCCCTGATGCTGGGTTGCGCCAAGGTTCCGCAGCAGGAACTCGATGCTGCCAAAGCCGCTCTGGATGCTGCCAAGGCTGCCGAAGCCGATCGCTACGTCCCCGAGCTTTTCAATGCGGCCAAGGACTCCCTGACCGCTGCCACGGCTGAGATCGAGAAGCAGAACTCCAAGTTCGCGCTCTTCCGCTCGTTCAAGCGCGCCAAGGATCTCATTGCCAAAGTGACCACCGGCGCCAACGACGCTGTGGCTCAGGCCGCCGTGAAGAAGGAAGAAGTGAAGAAGGAAGCCGAAGGCATTCTGGCCCAGATCACCCCGGCCATCGAGAATGTCAAGAAGCTGATGAAGAAGGCCCCGCGCGGTAAAGAAGGCCGTGCTGCCCTCGAAGCCATCAACAGCGATCTGGCTGCTGTCGAAGCCTCCGTTGCCGAAGTCAACACCGCCATGACCAACGGCGATTTCCTGACTGCGCGCGACAAAGCCCAGGCCAATCTGCAGAAACTGAACAGCCTGGCCGAAGAGCTGCAAGCCGCCATCAACAAGAAGCTCGGCAAGTAATTCTTCACTCTTCACTGAGTGTTGGTTTCAAACCTCAGTCCGTGCAAGCAGCGCTTCGCGGGCTGAGGTTTTCTTTTTAGCAGCGGTTGCTGCTCGCCGGGTGCCGCCGCCGATTTCGCCAAGCAGAAGTAATCCGTTGGTTTTGAATTGAGTGAAGCATGCCGTTTGATTACAGCCGATACGCCAGACCAGCCGAGTCCGTTCCCGCCGCAAGAAACTGGTTCCTGATCGTCAATCTCGTTCTGGCGCTCTTCCTGGGCGCCGTCAGCTTGATCATCGAAGTTTCGAACAAACCGCCGGTGGCCTGTTTCGACGATGCCAGTCGGGCGGTCAGCCAGGCCCGCCAATTGCAGGCCGCCGTCTATGCTCCGGACCAGCTGCGCATGGCCGAGAGCTATCTTGAACAAGCCCGTCTTCTCTGGGCGGCGGAGAACCAGCGCTGGATGTTTCGTCGCGATTTCAGTCGTGCCACGGCCATGACCCAAAAGGCCAACGATATGGCTGAATACGCGACGATGCGTGCAACGACCCTGCGGGACTCGCTGCGGTGGGTGGCGGCGACCGGCATCAATCTGACCCGCAAGCGGATCGCCGACATTCGCGCCCAGTTTCTCAATATGCCGATGGACTCCCATGTGCGCCAAACCATCACCTTCAGCGAATTGGCGATCATGGAGAGCGAGGCGGCCTTCAAGCGGGGGGATTTCCGCCGCGCCGTCGTGCGGTATCAGGTGGCCGCTAAAAATATCGGCAGCGCCGGGGATGAGGTCACCCAAATACTCAATGGCTATTTCGTCAATGTCCCCAAATGGCGCAAATGGGTGCAGCAGACCTTGCGCTGGTCGGTCGATAACAACAGCGTGGTCATCCTGGTCGACAAGCTCGCCCATCGCTGCCAGGTTTACCGAAAAGGGACCAAGACCGCAGAATTTCCCGTCGAACTCGGCCCCAACTGGCTGGGCCACAAGCGCCAGCGCGGCGACGGTGCAACGCCGGAGGGACTCTACCGGATCAAGCGCAAAAAGTCGGGACATCGCACCGCTTATTACAAGGCGCTGGAAATCGATTATCCCAACGCCGAGGATATTGCCCAATTCAACGCCGCCAAGGCGCGTGGCGAGATCGCCCGCAGCGCCGGGATCGGCGGTCTGATCGAGGTCCACGGCGACGGCGGCAAGGGGGCCAACTGGACCGCCGGATGCGTGGCCTTGCGTAACCGTGATATGGACACCCTGTACAATATGGTGGAGGAGGGCACGCCGATCACCATCGTCGGTTCCCTGCGCAGCATCAGCACCTCCGCTCTGGATACGGCCCAGGCCGCCGAAGGCAAAGGGCAAAGCACCGCCAAGTAATTCCGGAGCCGGCTCCCCCGGCCCTTGCAGCCCATGCTGCCGAATTCGTTCACGTAATTCAGGATCCCATGAAACGCTCCGTTCGTCGGGACTTTCGTCCCCAACCCAAAACAGAGGATAAAACCCAACCGCGGATTGAATTTGACGACTTCGATCCCGAAAAGACCGAAAAAAAGCTCGGCCTCGCCCTCTTTTTCGGACTCTTTTTCGGACTGCTCGCCGCCTTTTTCGTCTTTCTCTACGCCCCGAATCTCCGCGATCTCCTCTTTCGCCTGGCCCCCAGGGAGAATTCGGTGCGCGTTGACAGCAGCGCCGACCCCAAGCTCTATGAGAGAGAGCTCCTGGCATTGGCCAAGTCGGTTCAGGCCAAACAGAAGAGGATCGATGCCCTCATCCCCAAAGAGCCCTGGCTGATCATCGATACCTCGGGCAACCAGATCTTTCTGATGCAAGACAAGACGTTGCTGCATAAAGGGGTATGCTCGACGGGAAGTTATGTCCTTTTGCGCGCCGGCCGGAACAAACAGTGGATCTTCCGCACCCCGCGTGGGCAGTTCCGGGTGCTCAACAAGATGAGACGGCCGGTATGGTATATGCCCGATTGGGCTTTTGTCGAAGAGGGGCGGCCGATTCCGCCACGCGATTCTCCTTTGCGCTACGAGTCGGGGGTTCTCGGCGAATATGGGCTCGCGCTGGGCCAGGGATATCTGATCCACGGAACGCTCTACAAGCGCTTCCTGGGCATGCCGGTCACCCATGGCTGTGTGCGGCTGGGGGATGAGGATCTGGAGGTCGTTGCAAAAAATATGGATACCGGCTCCAAGGTCTTTATTTACTAGAGCCGGCTTGCTGATCCGCTTATTAATCTACTATTTCGAGAGTGCTCACTTGAATCTGCTGCCTTTTTTTAAAAACCGTCTGCCGGCCCAGCTGGTCTTTCTCTTCTTTTTACTGGTACCGGTGTTCATGGTCGCCGTGCCGCTGGTGATTCTGCCGGTGATCAAGGTGACCGATGCCACCTCGTTCCGCGGCGGCAGCCGAACGGCCGGTGCAGGTTTTGCCGGCGGCGCCGCCCCCACGCGCGCCATGGCTGAAGCCATGGATTCCTTGCGCCTGGAGGATACCTATGCCAATCTGCTCCTGGAACTATCCAAGAAGGATTCGATCATGCTCGCCATCAACCTGCGCGACAGCCTGGTCGATCTGCTGATCAAAGGAGTGCCGGTGCGGCGCTGCCGGATCGGCTCGTATGCAATGAGCCAGGCCATTCCCCACATCGCCCGCCGGGATTCGCTGTATACCTGGCTGTTCCCGCCGTTCCAGCTGTTGAGTCAGACGGCCACCATCCCCAAATCGCCCATCCGCATCATGGATGCCCCCAAGGACACCGTGGAAGCTGAGGCGATGGCGGGCCAGGAGATCCCGATCGAAAACAATGACGTCCATTTCACGCTGCAATTCAACCGCAACCTGACGGTACGCATCGAACAGGAGCAGCCTCCCAGCAACACCGGGGAGTTCAAGAAAAAATTTGCCTTCGATATGGAACGGATTTTTGCGGAGGCGCGGGCGACCCTGAAAAACCTCAGGGCCAAAAAAATACCCGAACACAAACTGTGGATTGAACTGTCGGTCTCCCGCGAGGACGCCAAGGCGATCTATCGCGCCATCCCGGTCAAACTGCAGATGGCCCTGTTCCTTCCCCATGCCCGGTAACTCTTGCCGGTCCCTTTTGACCCGCCGCCGCTGGCCTTGCACCCGCGGTGCGGACCGCTATTTTTCCCACTTATAGATCAGATCAAATCCGGTATTCTTTTCATCGCCGCGGGTGGCCTGGAGAAAGAGCGAGCGCATGATCTCGTATTCCAGTGTCACCTGCTCCGGCGCCACTTCGTTGGTCCGGCCCAGATTGATCTGGCGCTCATAGCTCAGATAGAGGTCATTGGTGAGATATTTCCCCACCACCACCGTCGATTGCCGCCAGTTCTGGTCACCCCGAAACTCGATCACATCGAGATCCAGCTTTTGCTGCAGCGAGCGGGTCACCTCCCCTGCAATCTGCCCGGCCAGCAGCTGTTTGAAGGCGTCACCGCTCATCTGCAGCTGACTCTGTACCAGATCATTTTTTTCGCCGTGGGTCAGATCGCCAAAACTGCGGCCGAAGGCCAGGTAAGAGACGGCATCGGACTCGGTTATGGTGGCCTCGTCCAGGGTGAAGGTGAAGACCGGCTTGCGCAACTCACCGGTCGCGGTGAAGCCGAGGGTATGTTTGAGCTTGTCCTGGCTGCGGAAAACATGGGCTGCCTTCAACGACATCTCCGGCAGGTTGTCGCCGCCCGTGAAGGTGAGTGTGCCCTCCTCGATGTCAAAACGGCGGCTGAAAAGGTCATAGTTGCCGCGGATAATCTGGATGGCGCCGAAGAGGCCAAAATTCTCTCCCTCCTTGGCGAGGTCGAGGTCGCCCGAGATCTCTATATTCATCTCGGGGGTGCGCAGCCAGGTGTTGCGGGGGATCTCGAGCTTGATCGATCCGCGGCTGCGCTCGACCACCGGCAGCCAGGCGGGCAGGAGGGCCTTGCGGTCATAGCTCTGGCGGCTGGTGTCGCCGCGCGCCACCAATAGCAGCGGGAGATCGGCCTGGAATAGGGTGGAGGGGGTCTCCGTGAAGGCAGCGAGATCGATGCGGGCGCGTTCAACGCGCAGAGTGCCGTTGAGCCTGGGGCGGGTCAGCTGGTCGGCCAAAGTCAGCGTGCCGTCGAGAACGAGGGTGAGTTCGGGGCTCTCCGCCGCGGTGAAATGATCCGCCTTGAGGCGCAGCTGCATCTCCTGAAAAGAAAGGTGGCCGTGGTCCAGAGTGAAGCGCCAGGACCCGTCGCCGTTGAGATGGCCTTCACCGCCGGCGGCTCGCAGGCTCTGGAGCAGCAACAAGGGCGGTGCCAGTTCGAGACGAGCGGTGACAGGTTTGTAAGGTCGGCCGAGGAAGGGGGCGACGAAAGCGCCGTTGCGCAACTCGAGATAGCCGCCGGGTTGGGGATCACCCCAGCTCTTGCCGATGGCCAGATCGCCGCTGAGGGTGCCCTTGATATCGAGGCCGGGGATAAAAGCGGCAAGAATGCCGGCCTGGAGATCACGAGTGCGCACTGAAAGCTCCACCGGATCATCGTCCTCGATCAGACGCAGGGGTAGAGGCCAGTGGAGGCGCAGCGGCAGCTTGCCGCTAAAGTGCGCGCTATTCTCCGGACCCTGGTTCAGGGTTCCATCCCAGGCCAGTTGCGCCTCCTCCAGGCGGCCACTGATCTGCAAGCTGGTCGCGGGCAGACCGGCTAGCTTGATCTCCTCCACTCCGAGCGAGGTAATAATGCGGGGACTGGTGGCAACGCCGGTCAGATAGGCGCGCCAGGTCAAGGCGCCGTTCATGCCGGGGATGTGCGGGAAATAGGGAGCCAGGGCCGCGAGATCGAGATTCTCCAGGTCCAAACGAAAGGCGAGACTGTCGGCCATCTCCAGGGTGCCGCTCATTTCAAGCCGTTGGCGCCCCTCCACCAGAGCCAGGTCGGCGAGCTTGAATCCGGATGTCCTAAGCGCGATGTGGGGAAGCGGTTTCTCTAGATGCCAGAGCTGATGGCGATGCTGCACATCCAGCTGTGTGACGTCGATCTGCCAGAGCGAATCCTGATCTTCGGCTCGAAACGCCAGCTCGGCGCGCAGACTGTCGTTAAAGATCACGCGATTTTGTGCGGTAAACTGCCGCCCGTCAATAGCAGCGTGGAGTTCGAGCGAATCCGCGTGTAGCGAGGCGCCTGCAGCGATGACCCCGGAATTCAGCCCGATCGAAGCCTTGAAGCGGGCACCTTGTTCTGCTGTAAGAGCGGCACGGACCTCCTTGAAATGAAGCGTATTATAGCTGCTGTTCCGTAGCCGGGTGGTGGCCTCGAGGGTGAGGGAATCGGGCGACCCCGAAAGCCGGCCCTGCAGGAGGCCATTGAGACAGAGGGAGTCAGCGCCCACCAGTGGGGCCAGGGCATGATGGTTTTTAAGCTGGAACACCCACGCAAGATCGAAGGGACCGTTCCGGCTCCATCGGCTATTTCCTCTACCCTGCAATCCGGGGGCACCGAGCATAAGGGTATCGAACCTCGCATCGCTGAGCCGGGCTTCACCCACCGCGTAGAGGGTATCCAGTGCGAAGCCGGCCAGGGTGGAGGGCCGGACAGCGAACCACAGTCGCGCCTGTGAGGCGGCGGGATCGAAGCCTTGACCGGCAAGGTGGAGGTTGAGATGGAGACGGCTGGCCAGGGCGGGAACGCCGGTGAGGGGAGCCAAGTCCAGCCCCTCAGCTGCGAGGGCGAGATCGTAGAGGGGCCGGGCGCCCAGATCGATCGTACCGGCAGCCTTCAAGCTGCCGATGGCGCCTGCGGTCTCCAGGCGGACAGTCACCAGGCTCTCCGCCAGTGTTGCGGTCAAGGGCACGGCGCTGAGGCCGTTTCGGCTGAGCAGGGTATGAGACAAGGTGCCGCTGGTTTGCCAGAGGCCGCGGGCGATTGAAAAGCCGGCGCCTGAAAAGGAGAGATCGGCATCAAGGGCGCCCGGCAGATTGAGGAGCGCACTGGTCTCCAGGCCGGCGACCTCGAGACGGCCGGCTGCTGCTCCGGTGGGCTTGATCCAGCCCTGCAGGCGGAGGCGGCCTTGCGGCGCGCCAACGCGCAGATCGATGGTGATCGAATCGGGCCGCCCGGCAGCGGCGAGCGCGATCCGGGCTCTGGAAAAGGGAGGAGTCCAGCCGGAGAGGCGGGTGAGATCGGCTGCAGCAAGGGAATCAAGACTCAAATCCGCAGTAAAAATCGGAGAATGTCCCAGGCGCGCCTTGAGCCTGCCGTGCAGCCGTGAATCCGGTGTGGCCAGGCGGAGACTCTCGAGTTCGAAGAGGCGCTCGCTGCCCTGCAGCCTGGCCTGCAAGGCGGGAATCGCGAGTCCGAGGGGAGCGAGATTGAGACGGGCTTCGGCCAGCTCGAACTGCCAACTCCGGCTGCTTATGTGGCCCCTGGCGGCAAGGAGGGGAATGACGATCTGCTGCGGAGCGAAAGCATCGTTGGCGGAGCGCAAAGAAACGGCGGCATCCTGCAGGTGGAGCGCCCTGAACCGCAAGGTCCAAGGTGAGCGGCTGCTGTCCGACGCCGATTTAAAATAGTGTTCCAAGTTCCAACTCCGGTCGGCGAGTTGGCGCAACGAGAGGCGCAGACCGCTCGCCTCAATCCGGTCGAAGGTGATTTGACCCCAGAGCAAGCTGAGGGGCTGCCAGTGACAGCGCAGGGTATCGATTTGCGCCAGGGTGTCGGCTTGCTGGAAAAGACGGATCGATTCGATCTCCAGGGTATGCAGGAGGGAGCCGTTGCAGCGGCCGATCTCGATCCGGGCATCGAGATTATCGGCCAGAAGCCGCGTCAGCACCGTCTGTACTTGGCGGTGGAGGTCACCGCGCAGGTAGAGCGTCGTCAGGGTGACGATGGCAACCAGGAGGAGCAGAAGGAGGAGAACGGCAAGGATTTTAAGGAAAAGGCGCACGCGATCCTCCTAAAAGGCCTGTCCGACGCTCAGATGCATCTGGACCCGATTCCGGCCAAGGCCGACGGGCCAGCCGAAATCAAGGCGGATGGGTCCGATGGGTGTGCGATAGCGCAAGCCAAAGCCGGCAGCGGTGCGGAGCTGATCGAACCGGTGGCCGTGCAACCGCGACCAGACATTGCCGCTGTCGACAAAGAGGACGCTCGAAAAGAGGCTGCTGAGGTCGCGGCGAAGCTCCGCTCCGAGTTCGAGCAGGCTGTTGCCGCCAATGGGATGCCCCGCGCTGTTCTTGGGGCCGAGTTGGCTGTAGCCCCAGCCGCGCACCGAATTGGAGCCGCCGGCATAAAAGCGTTCCTCAATGGGCGTGAAACGGTCCGCACCGAGAGCACGCAACGAACCGGCCTTAAGCCGCGTGGCCAGGACGGCCGTCCGCCCGACCCGCGTATAATGACGTACCTCGCCGAGAATCTTGAGGAAATGGAGATCGCTGCGAAAACCGACCCCTGCCCAAGTGACGGTCGCGGCCGTGTAAAGCCCCCGCTGCGGATAAAAGAGCGGGAGGGAGTTGTCCCGGGCCATCGAAAGGGTGATATACGATTTGTGATATAGCGCGATCCGGCTGCTGTCCAGGGCCTGGTCGCGGGTTAGACCGCTCACCTTAAGGTAATCCTGCTCCAGCGTGTAGCGCAGCGAACCGTCGGTATAGGTTGCAAAACGCTGCTGGTGGGCGACATTTACGCCGGCGCGGTCGACTGTAAAGCCAGGTTCAGCCTGGCGCAGTAAGAAGGGATTGAGCACCAGGCTGGTCTGGGGCGCCGGAAATCCCGTTTGGGTGAGGATGAGATCGAAGGCATAGGGCTCGAGGTGGCTGTGTTTGAGATTCAGGTTGAGCCGCCGGGCGCCATGGAGGAAATTGAGCTTGCGGATGTCCAGCACCACGCGCACCTGGTCCTCAAATCCATAACCGATGCCGGTCTTGATCGTCCAGGGTTTGGCGGCCTTGACCTGGATGGTGACGGGCAGGATCGGATTTTGCTGGGAATCAAGCGCCGCCTTGACGGTCACATATTGAAAGATGCCGAGTTGGTAGATTTGCCGCTGGCTTTTTTCCAGATTTTTCTGACTGTAGGCCTTACCGGGGCGGAGGGCAAGCTGGCGCGTGATGGTGCGCGGTGAGACGATGGTATCGCCCTGAATCACGACCGGTCCGAAACGACAGGGCGGGCCGGGATCGAGGGTATAGAATAGCCGCACCGCGCGCTCCTGATCCTCGAGCCGGGGCAACACCCGCGTTTCGGCGTAGGCGTATCCCTGGTTGGCGTAGAGGGCGGTGAGGCTCTGGAGATCCGCCTGCACTGCCTCATCGCGGTATCCCGATTTGCTGCGCGGGATCAGCCGGATTTTGGCTTTTTTCCAGATCTCAAGGATGGCTGTGCTGGAATCACTCAGCTGTACTTGCACCTCGGTGACGGCTACCCGCGTTCCCTCCTCGATGCGGTAGGTGAGCCGTACCCCTTTTTCGTCGATCAACTCCACCTCGGGCAGGATACGCACCTGGATGAAACCTTCCCGCTGATAGAAACGCAGCAGGCCGCGCAGGTCGCGCTGCATCATCGATTCATGATACATCGGGAGCTTGCGCCAAAAGGATAGCCGTGACAGCCCGGTGCGCGCGTTGAGGAAGAGCTGTTCGCGCAGCTCACCCTCCGAAAAATGCTGGTTGCCCATAAAACGGAGGCTGGTGAGCGGCAGACCCTCCCCTGCGGCGCTCTGACCCGAGAGCGGCGTGGTGCGAAGAACCAGCAGCATGCAGGTCGCGAGGAGCAGGAAGTGGTACAGGCATGGGATGCTCGCAGCGTGCTTCATATCGGTGTAGCCCTGGTTGCGGGAGGTTATTTGCGCCGGTATTTGCGGCTTTTTCTCCACTGTCTGATCTTGACAAAGATGATGCCATAGCGCGAGGTCAGTAATTTGAAAAGGGGCAGGCGGATGGTGCGCATCCGCCCCAAAGCCATAATCCCGGATTCGAGGCGCTCGCTGAGCAGCTCGGCGCGCGAGGCTGTCGGGACCGGCCGGTCATAGACCGGGGCGACGCGGCCTCGACGCCGTAGCCTGGCGGTGCGCAGGGGCGAGTTCATCCCTTTTTTTTGGGTGTGCAACTTGTGGGTCTGATAAGAGTTATTGGTCGTGACGTCACTAGCGACCAACGCGCCGGAGGCGATGGCAGCTTTCAACACCTCTTCGCCGTGCGGTGTACGCGCAAGCAGCCTGGAATGGGACTCGAAGAGATAGTTGCCGGACGCGTCGCGTGTCCAGGCATCGCTGACAGCGATATCGGCGAACTCGGAGGCGCCGTCGATGCAGGTTTGACAGCGGAAGGGGCTGTAGAGCTGGGTGAGGTAATTGATGGCCCCGTCCTTGAAATTGGAATAATGCAGGTTTTTAATGCGGCCATCTCTGAGCGTGGCGCGGATCTTGCCCGGCCAGGCGCCGCCTCGGAACTCAAAGTTTTTGATCAGATGCGGATCAATGCCGCGGCATTCCAGCATTTCGCGGGCAACGAAGGGCTCGAGCGAGGAGGCGCAAAAGAGGCCGATCATGACCTCTATCTTTTCGCGCATCGCGGGTTCTTCGGCACCAAGCAGCCGCAGACCATGAATTTGGCAGGGGAGACCGGCGAAGGCATAGCGTCCCGGCAAATCCCGCACTTGCTGCAGGATGGCATTGGTAGGGATGATGATGTACTTGGACTGCTGGCTGCTGCGCAGCTCGGCATAGCTGTGCGCAATGAACACTTCGCCGCGCCAGGGGCGATCGGGCTGGATGCGGGTGGCGATGCAGCCCTCCACCACCCCGCGTTTCAGGAGGTCCCACATCAGCGCGGTGATCACGCCGCCACCGGCGCCATGCCGGCGCAGCACCGGATCGGCGGCATAGCCGACATAGGTGGAGAGCACATGGCCGTCAAAGCGCGTCGCCTCCCGGCGATGGCCGAAAGTGATCTCGGTCAGATCGAGAAAATTAACGCGGCCGCCGGGACAAACCCGCGCGCAGAGGCCACATTCGGTGCAAAGATCGGGATTGAGCTGCGGATAGGCCGCGTCATCGAGGGTTATCGCCGCGGTCGGGCAGGATCCGACACAGGTGCCGCAGCGGGTGCAAAGCTCCTTTTCCGTGAAGGCGATGGCCAGATTGCTGTAATCGATCTTTTTCATCGAACCGGTTCCGCCGCATCGAGAGCCTGCTGAAAGATGCGCAGAAAGTTGCCCCCCCATAATTTTCCCAGATCCTTGCGGTCGTATCCACGGCGCATGAGTTCGGCGGTGATGGCGCTCAGCTGCGAGACCTCGTTGCAGTCCCGGACGCCGCCGCCGCCATCGAAGTCGGTTCCGATGCCGATATGGTCGATTCCCACCAGCTGGACCACATGATCGATATGATCGCAGACCTCCGCAACGGTGGCGAGCTGGCGGGGGAAGCGTTCGTCGATCTGGTTCCAGGCCTCGCGTTTGGCTTGACGGCGTTCGGGTGTGGTGATGGCATCCCAGGCGCCGTAAACCCGGTCGATGGAGTCCTGTGCTGCCTCACGCCGGGCGTTGGCGGGAAACGTCTTGATGTATTCACTGAGGATGCACATTTGCACCACGCCGCCCCTGGCTGCCAGAGCTTTGAGCATGGCATCGCTAAGATTGCGGGGGTGGTCGCAGAGCGCGCGGACGCAGGAGTGGCTGGTGAAAATCGGGGTTCTGGAAGCGGCAAGGGCCTGATAAAATGCCTCGTCCGAGGCGTGCGAGAGGTCCACGAGGATGCCAAGGCGGTTCATCTCGGCGATGACCTCACGGCCGAAGGGGCTGAGGCCATGCCAGCGGTCCGGCGTGGGATCGGTCGACGAGTCGCAGATATCGTTGTCCTTGGTGTGGCAGAGGGTGACATAGCGCACGCCGTGTGCCCGATACGTCTGGAGGCTGGAGAGATCATGACCGAGGGCGAAGCCGTTTTCGATGCCGATGCAGGCGCTGAGCAGGCCGGCCGCCGTGTTGCGCCGGATCTCGGCGGGGGTGGTGGCGAGTCGGATGCGGTCCGGATATTTGCGCACCATCAGCTCGATCAAGCTGATGAGGTTTTCCGCTGCAGTGCGGGCTTTTTGATAATTTTCGGGAATCAGGGTGCGCTGCGAGACGAAGGCGGCAAAAAAGAGGGCGTCAAGATTGCCGTTCTCCATGCGGCCGAGGTCGACCTTGCCGCGGTCGGGCGAGCCCGCAGGATGAACGGCGCCGATATCCCAGGTGGTATCGAGCATGTGCAGCGGTGTGTCGCAGTGGGTGTCGATGGTGAGCAGGTCACGGTGCAGCTGCAAGGCCGTCGTACCGGGCGAGGCGCAGCGGCCGGGAAGGGCAAAACCGGCTAGCCCCAGGCCGAGGAGAAGAAACACCTTTCTGGTATCCAAGATCGTTCCCTTTTTCAATGTTGTGCGCCGATCCATCCCCAATTAAATGTACCTCCGCTCCTTTCCTTTGCGGAAGGAGTTCATCAGAGCCGCCGCCCCTTCAGGACATGGGCTGTGGCATCATGAATACGTACGGGTACCAACTCGCCCACCCGGAAGGTGCCTTCCTGGAGGATCACCAGCCGGTTGCCGTCGCTGTGGCCCTGGCTTTCCGCAGCCGACTTTTTGGTGCTGCTTTGCTCCACCAGAACGTGCTCGATCTGGCCGATCCGGGCGCGGTTTTTACGCAGCGAGATCGCGTTCTGCACGGTGTTGAGCAGGGCCGAGCGGCGGCTCTTCTCCTCTTCAGAGACGGAGTCGGGGTATTTTCGCGCCGCAAGGGTTCCGGGCCGTTCCGAATACTGGAAAATAAACGCCGCGTCGAATTCGACCTGCCGCATCAGTGCGAGGGTTTCATCGAATTCTTCTTCGCTTTCGCCCGGAAATCCAACGATGATATCAGTGCTCAGGGCGATCCCGGGGATCCGGGCGCGGATCTGCTCCACCAGCGCGAGAAAATGGCGGCTGGTGTAGGTACGGCGCATCAGTTTGAGGATGCGATCGCTGCCCGCTTGCAGGGGCAGATGAATGTGTTTGCAGATCTTGTGCTCCGCCGCCATAACCTCCACCAGGCGCATCGGGAAATCCTTGGGATGGGGCGAGGTGAAACGCACCCGTTCGATCCCGTCCACCCGGCTCACGGCCTGCAGGAGCGCGGCGAAATCGCTGTCGCCGTGCCGGTACGAGTTGACGTTTTGACCGAGCAGGGTCACCTGGCGGAAACCCTCCGCAGCGAGGCGGTGCACCTCCGCGACGATGCTTTGCGGGGCGCGGCTGCGCTCACGGCCGCGACGGAAAGGGACCACGCAGAAGGAGCAGAAATTGTTGCAGCCGCGCATCACGGCCAGCCAGGCGTTGACACCCCCCATGCGGCGGGGATAGATATCCGCATAGGTCTCGTAATCGGAAAGCTCGAGGGCAAAGCGGCTCTTTTTCTGCGCCGGCGCCGCGATCAGTTCGGGGAGGAGGCGGTAGCTGTCCGGGCCGGCGATAAAGTCGATGGGCAGCCGGGGGTTCGCTTGCAGACGATCCTTCAACCCCTGTGCCATGCAGCCGACCACGCCCAGCCGCTGCGACGCCTTGCTGCGCAGCCGCCGGAGTTCGTGGATGCGGTTGATCACCCGCAGCTCGGCATGTTCACGCACGGCGCAGGTGTTGATCAACACCACATCGGCCGAGGCGGGATCGTCGGTCGCCTCGTACTCGGCGGAATCCAGCAGGGCGCGGATGATCTCGCTGTCATATTCGTTCATCTGACAGCCGTAGGTTTCGATGTAGACTTTCAAGGAGGCTCGACTCTTATTGAATAAGACGCGTGCTAATCGACCAGAGTTCCCAGGACCGAGAGTTCCTCGGCCTTTTCCAGTCGGACCCGGCGGAGCTGCCGGCGCAGCGGCGCGGTGCTGCGGGTGCGCACCCGGATGAAGGTATCGGTCACGCCGCTCCATACCCCGTTTTTCTCTTCCTCGAAGAGGACCAGTTGTTCGCTGCCGAGGAAACGGCGGAAATAGTCCTGGCGTTTGCGCAGGCTCAGCTGGCGTAAGATTTTACTGCGGCGTGTCTTGGTCGTGCTGTCGACCTGACCGGGCAGGAACCGGCTGCGCGCATGGCTGCGCTCGGAGTAGCTGAAGACGTGGAAGTAGGCCAACGGCAGTGATTCAAGGAGCGCGTAGGTCTCCTCGAAGAGGCGGTCGGTTTCGCCGGGAAATCCCACCAGCACGTCGGTACCCAGGCCAATCTCCGGAATTTCGACCGCGGCGCGCCGGATCAGCGCTGCGAACTGCGCTGCGGTATGGCGGCGGTGCATGGCCTTGAGGATGGCATCGCTGCCGCTCTGGGCCGGAACATGGAGAAACCGGCACAGTCGGCCGCGGCGCATCATCGGGAAGAGTTCCTCGGGAACGGTAGTCATCTCGATGGAGGAGATGCGGATTCGTTCGAGGCCGGCCAGCGTTTCGAGAGCGCGGAGGACATCGATCAGCCGCATTGCCCCCTCTTGCCAGGTGCCGATGTTGACCCCGGTCAGGATAATCTCGCGATGTCCGGCGGCGACGAGCAGTTCCGCCTCGTGCAGCAAGTCGCTGAATTCGCGGCTGCGGCTGCGGCCGCGCGCATAAGGGATCTCGCAAAAGGTGCAAAAAAAGTTGCAGCCATCCTGGATTTTGAGATGGGCACGGGTGCGGCAGGCCTCGATGGCCGGGGCGGGCATGGTGAAGGCGCCGCGGCCGATCTCCGGCGCGATCAGGATGGGACGGTCACCGTGGTGGTTGCGGATGATCTCCGGCAGCTCCATCTTAACCGCATTCCCGGCCACCCAGGATACACCCGGCAGGCGGCAAAGCGTTTCACCCTGCAGCTGCGATTGGCAGCCGATGAGGGCGATCCGCGCCTGGCGTTGATCACGGTGCACTTTGTGCACCAACCGCCGGGTATCGCTGTCGCCGTGCCTGGTGACCGTACAGGTGTGGATGACCACGACATCAGCGGACTGCGAAAAATCGACGACTTCATACCCCGCTGCCGCAAAGCGGTTCTGCAGGGCTGCAGTCTCCGCCTGATTCAGACGGCAGCCGAGCGTATAGAAGGAGACTTTCCCGACCTTTTCCACGCCGCCACAGACCTACTTTTCTTCAATGGTCACTTTTTGGATGACATCGCCCTGGCGTATCTCATCGACGGTTTCCTGGCCGGTGATCACCTTGCCGAAAACCGTATGATGACCGTTAAGATGCGGCTGCGGCGAGTGGGTGATGAAGAACTGGCTGCCGTTGGTGCCCGGGCCGGCATTGGCCATCGAGATCACACCGGTTTCGTGAATCAGGGGATTTCCCTTGAACTCATCGGCGAAGCGGTAGCCGGGACCCCCGCGGCCGGTGCCCGTGGGGTCGCCACCCTGGATCATGAAATCGGCGATGACGCGGTGAAAGATGACCCCATCATAGAAGCCTTCACGGCTGAGGAAGACAAAATTGTTGACCGTCATCGGGGCATACTCGGGATAGAGCTCCAGTTCGATGAGGCCACGGCTGGTCTCGAGTCTGGCCAGATAGTGTTTTTTGACATCGATCATGAGGGCCGGTGGCGCGGTGTACTGGCGAGAATTCATGGAATCTCCTGTTTTAACAAAATGAAAGATAGAGATTTTTCAGGACAAAACCAAGGATTTTACTGGCGCGGCGGGGGCGGCGCGGCATCCCGCAGCCGCGCATGGGGCGTTAGACCCGGAAATGGTACAGAACAATCGCTGCGGCGGCGGCAACATTGAGGGAATCGACGCCATTGCGCATCGGGATGACGACTCGCGCCGAAGCAAGCCGGACCAGAGCCTCCGGCAATCCCGCGCTCTCGTTGCCGATCAGAAGGGCATTCAGGGCGGCCGGCTGCACCCTTTCCAGAGGCGTGCTGCCTGTGCCAAGATGCGTGGCAAAAAGTGAAAATCCGTGGGTTTTCAGCAAGACAAGGTCGGTTTCGAGGTCGGCACTCTCCGCCAGGGGCAAGCTGAAGAGAGTGCCCATCGAAACCCGGATGACACGCCGGTAAAAGGGATCGATGGTGCCGCCTCCGAAGAGGACACCCGCTGCACCAAGGGCACTGGCGCTGCGGAGGATTTGCCCGAGATTCTCGGCGTCGCCAATCCCGCAGCAGACCAGGAGCGTGGCTGGGGGCCGCAGAGAATCCAGGAGGGCCGGCAAGGAGGGCAGGGCGCGGCGAACGCCGCAGGCGAGAACACCGCGGTTGAAGACAAACCCCGGCACCTGCTCGAGGAGCGAAGCGGAGGCGACGTAAAGGGGAACCGACGCAGGGACCCATGACGCAATACGCTCCAGGCGCTGCTCGCTGACGAGCACCGACCGGGTTTCAAAGGCGCTCGCCAGCAGCCGCAGTACCGGGTTTTCTCCTTCGACGATAAAGATCCCCTCTTCCCGGATCAGCGCGCGGTCGCGGATGGTCCGGAAAATCGCGATGCGGGGATCATCGGCGTCGGTGATGGTAATGGCATGGGCTGGAGGCCGGTCAGGCATGGATATCAGCCCCGGCATTCGCTGCTGCCGCTTACCGCCGCAGCAGCAGGTACCCTTCGTGCAATTCGAAGCGGCTGAAAGCAAAATGGCTCATCGATATGGCGGGATCGATGTGAAATCGGCTCTGGAGATCGGCGAGACTGAAGGTGAAGCGGCCGATATGGATCTGCGAGGCGCCGCCGAGGATGATATGCTCCCCGGACGCCACCGGCTGAAGGTCGCCCTTGATGTAGACCTGCTGCAGGGTTTTTTCCGGCAGCATCCCGCGCAGCTGGTCGAGCACCCGGGCGCCCTCCGGCGTCAACTGGTCGCGGGGAATTTTTTCCAGATTGACCATCATTTCCACGACCATCCGCCCCGGTTGGATGGTCGTCTTGGCGCCGCGCACGACCGTATAGGGATCGAATGCGTCCTGGCCCGCCATCTCGTTCAGTAAGGTTGGGACGAACATCTCCGCAGTGATGCGCGCCTCACCCTGCTGTTGAATCGCCTGCTGCAGCGGGGTCAGCCGGATTGCGGTGTGCGCAGGCTTTTCGGCGTGTGTCTCCTCGCCGCCCGCCCGCCGTACACGCCCGGGGGCGGCTGGTTCTTCCGCGGCTTTCTTCGCCGGCGGTTCCTCCGCGGCAGGTTCCTCCGCGACCGGTATTGCGGCCGGCTTCTTCCAGGCCTCGCCAGCGGTCTGCTGTTCGTGGTACCACTCGGGCTGATAGGTAATGCGGCTGAGAAGCCAGGCGCGTAGTCCCATAACCAGGGCGAAGACCAGGATGACGGCTGCCAGCCAGTATATCAGTTTTCTCACATCGGCCCCGCTATTATGGTCGATCCTGAATGAGCTGCTGATGCCAGGCAAAGGGATCCTCGGCGCCGGCGATTCCACGAACCCGCGCGCTGAGAGCGGCAAAAGCCCGCTTCATCGGCTGGTATCGGGCGACGTGATCCGGCAGCGGCTTTTTCCGCATGCTCTCGCGCAGCTGAACAAAGGGTGCAACCAGATCCGTCAGCGCAACATCGCGGCCGTTTTCCTTCTCATAGACCCAGGCAGCATGCAGGGCCGCGCCCAGGGCCGCGCCCTCGCCCTCCACAGGCACGACCTCGCTCTCGAAAATATCTGCGATGGCCTGGCACCAGGCTGGCGATTGGGAGAGCCCGCCGGTCAGCCGGATCTCCCGCGCCTGGATCGGCATCTTGCGATACCCATCGTAAAGGTTCAGGATATGACCCTCGAGGACAGCGCGGCCGAGTTTCTCCACGGTGAAATCGTTGAGGCTGAAGCCGAAATAGACCGGCGCGGCCAGGGGCACATCCGGCGTTCGCTCGCCCATATACCACGGCAGCAGCATCCGGCCTTCGTTGCCGGCCGGCGTTTTCTTCATCAGGTCGTTGAAGGCGGCATGGGTCAGGCCATGCTCGGCGATCAAAGCATTATACCCGTTGGCCAGATTGGAGACGCAGAGCAGCGGGAAATGGCGGCCGGTGCTGTCGCGGAAAGCAGCAATTTCTCCGCTGGCATCGATGAAGGGCGCATCAAGCACGGTATAGGCCGTGCCGCTGGTGCCGAGACTGATGGTCACCAGGCCCGGGGTTACATTACCGGTGCCGATGGCGCTGTACATGTTGTCCCCACAACCGGCGTCGACGCGGCAGCCGGGATCGAAGCCGAAACGCTCGACCAACTGGCGGCCGACTGTTCCGATGCTCTCATCCGAAGGCCGGACCGGTGGCAGCTTGTCCGCCAGATCCGGTGCGATGGCGTTGAGCACCTTTTTGGACCAGCGGCCGGTACCGGGGTGCCACAGGGCCATCCCGGAGAGATCCCCGGGCTCCATGATGCGGATGCCGCCCTCAGCCCCACCGGTCAGCCACCAGTTGACGTAATTGTGCACCAGGAAGCAGGTGGCGGTTTTGCGCCAAAGGTCGGGCTCATGGCGTACCATGTGATAGATCTTTGCGGCGGTATAGCCTGTGCGTTGGCTGTTGCCCACCTCGTCGATCATCGCCGCGGCGCCGCCAACCGCTGCAGTGAGCAGGCGGCACTCCTCCTCGGTACTGAAATCGTTCCACAGCTTGGCGCGCGGCCGCGACAGATGTCCTGCCGCATCGAGTGTGACGAGGCCGTGCTGCTGCCCTGAAACCGAGATGGCGCGGATCTGCGCAACCTGGACGCCGGCCTTGACCATGCGGCCGAATAGGCGCTCGATGGCCTCGATCCACATGGCGGGATCGGACTCCGAAGCGCCCGGCTCGAGTCCCTGGATGACCCCGTTGCGCGTACCATAGTCCAAATCGCTGTCGTAATTGATCGCATCGAGGTGCACGACCTCCCGTTTCTGGAGATCGAGGACGATCAGTTTGCAGCCCTGGGTCGAGCTGTCGAGACCGGCGAAAAGCATGGAGCCTCCTGCTTTTACTTGAGTGCTTTTTTGATTTTGGCCGCTGTGGCTTTGCCGTAGAGGGCGCAAGCCCCCTTTTTGGCGTCGGGCTCGACGCCAAGTTCCTTGATCGCCTTTTTCACCGCGGTTTCGCTTACGCCCCATTCCTTGGCCAGCTTTCCAGCCGATACCATTTCTTCAGCCATAGCATCCTCCTGGTTAAACGATGGTTGCCGGGCAGTGCGGCCCGGTTACGCATGGGCTGGAGATAACATAGCAGTTTTTTGGGCCATTTTCAAGAGATTCCTTTGCGTTGGTCTTGGGTGCCCGTCTTGGGCGGGTACGAGAGCCGGGTGCAGCCGAGGCGGAGCAGGAGGCGGGGCTGCCCGCTAAAGCCGCGCCCAGCCGGCCGGCACAGGCTGCAGAAAGGTCTTGCATTTCGTCAGAATAATTATTATGATATAGCTATATCGCGGGAGTAGTTCAGCGGTAGAACGCAAGCTTCCCAAGCTTGATGTCGCGGGTTCGATCCCCGTCTCCCGCTCAAAAGAAAAGCCTTTTGCCGGTACCGGCAAAAGGCTTTTCTGTTTATCGCCCTCCGTTCAGCGGGCCAGAATGCGCTGGGTTTCGCGAGCGATGGCGAGCTCTTCGTTGGTCGGAACGACCAGAACCTTGACAGAGCCGGAGCCGATATCAAATTCATTTTTGGCATTGCGGACGGTGTCAATCTGGATGCCGAAGGCTGATAGATTGGCACAGGTCCATTCGCGCACCAGGGGTGAATGCTCTCCGATGCCGGCGGTGAAGACCAGCGCATCGAGGCCGCCGAGAACAGCCATATAGGCGCCGACGTACTTGCGCAACCGGTGGCAAAAGATCTCCAGAGCCTGGACGCAGGCCGCATCGCCCCGCCCCGCCGCCTCCTCGATTTCTCGGAAATCATTGGTCTTTTCGGTCAGCCCGAGCATGCCGCTCTTTTTATTGAGCAAGGAATCAACCTGGGCCATCGAGAGATCTTCGATCTTGGCGATATAGGGGATCAAGGCCGGATCCACATCCCCGGAACGCGTCCCCATGACCAGCCCTTCGAGCGGCGTGAAACCCATGCTGGTCTCGACCGAATGGCCGCCGTCGACGGCGGTGACGCTGGCGCCATTGCCGAGGTGACAGGTGATGATCTTCAGGGTCTCTATGGGCTTGCCGATATACTCGGCCGCCTTGCGGGCGACATAGGCATGCGAGGTGCCGTGAAAGCCATAGCGGCGGATGCGATGCTTGCGGTAGAGGGACATCGGCAGGGCATACATAAAGGCCTTGGCCGGTAGGGTGTGATGGAAGGCGGTATCGAACACGCCAACCTGAGGCACCCCGGGCATCAGCTGCTCGCAGACCTCCACCCCCTTGAGATTATGGGGATTATGCAGCGGCGCAAACTGGATGCAACGGTGCACCCCCTCTTTCACTTTTTCATCGATCAGTACCGAACTGACAAACTCCTCACCGCCATGTACCAGGCGGTGACCAACCCCCTTGATCTCGCTCATACTCGCGATCACACCATGCTGCGGGCTCGAGAGCAGTTCAAGCACCAGACTCAGGGCGATTTCATGATTGGGGATTTCACGCGTCTGCGAGACCGCCTCTTTGCCTACCGGCTTGTAGGTCAAGATGGCATCGCTGGCGCCAATCCGCTCTACCACGCCCTTAGCCAGAAGCTTTTCCGTATCGGCCTCGATGAGCTGAAACTTGAGCGAAGAGCTGCCACAATTGAGAACAAAAATTTTCATGGAACTCCTTTTCCCTTTGCCTGATTTCCATGCAACTGAATTGGCTAACAGCTTTATAATTTAAATAATTGAATTCTAAAACCAAATGGTTTTCTTTACGGAGGGCCGTTTCAGAGCGGGGCAGGAGCGGAAGCGACTGGTTGGATGGGAGGTCCGTGGCTGAGAATTCGGTTGCAACTTCCCCCCAAATAGCCGTATATTCAAGACAAAACTGGACCGCCTGGCAGCAGGAAGGAGCGCGGAAGATGAAAGGAGACTCACCGACACGCAGCCGCGGCATGGCCGCGCTTTTCCGCATCAAATCGCTGGATCGTATCCTGAGCGACTCGGAGCGCAGTGAGTTCAGCCTCAAGCGGGTTCTGGGACCGGTGCAGCTGACTCTCTTTGGCATCGGCGCCATCATTGGTGCCGGAATCTTTGCCACCATCGGCACGGCCGCCGCCGGGGATGCCTTCAGACCGGGCGCGGGGCCGGCGCTGATGCTCTCCTTTGTCATCACCGCGGTGGTCTGCGGCTTCACCGCCCTCTGTTATGCCGAATTCGCCTCCCTGGTCCCGATCGCCGGCTCGGCCTACACCTACTCCTATGCAACCCTGGGTGAACTGATTGCCTGGGTTATCGGCTGGGATCTCATCATTGAATATGCCGTCGGCAATATCGCCGTGGCCATCTCCTGGGCGAACTACTTCAAGACCTTTCTGCGGGGATTTCATATCATTATCCCCGACTGGATCTCGATGGACTACCGTACGGCCGCGCGAATCGTTGATAGTGCCGGCGTACAGACAGTGTTCCGCGAGGCCCCGCACCTTTTTGGCCTGCCGATCGTCTGCAATCTTTTGGCGGTTGCGATCGTCGCGCTGATCTCCCTGGTGCTCATCTGGGGTATCCGGGAAAGCGCCCGTTTCAATGCCGTCATGGTCGGCATCAAGATCGTCGTGCTGACCTTTTTCATCATCGTCGGCGGTTTCTGGATCAAGCCGGAGAACTGGACGCCGTTTGCCCCGAATGGCTGGTCCGGGATCAGCGCCGGTGCGGCGATCGTCTTTTTCGCCTATATCGGTTTTGACGCGGTTTCGACCGCCGCGGAGGAGACGCGCAATCCCAAACGCGATCTGCCGATCGGCATCATCGCCTCGCTCATCATCTGTACCCTGTTCTACGTGGTCGTTTCGGCCATCTTCACCGGCCTGATTTCCTATCCGGAGCTCAAGGCCACCCTCGCCACCGAACAGGCCGAACCCTTAACTCTAGCACTCGCCCACGCCAGTCCCTCGTTGGGATGGGCGGTCGGGATCGTCGCCTTTGGTTCGGTCATCGCCCACACGGCGGTGCTTTTCATCTTCCAGCTCGGCCAGCCGCGCATCTTTTTTTCGATGTCGCGCGACGGTTTGCTGCCACCCCTGTTCCGCCGGGTTCATCCACGCTTTCGAACCCCGCACATCGCCACCCTGATCACCGGCCTTTTTGTTGCCTCCTTCGCCGCAGTCGCCAGCATCGATGAGATGGTCGACCTGACCAACATCGGTACGCTCTTCGCTTTCATCCTGGTCAGCGCCGGGATTATCGTCCTGAGGCGACGCGACCCCGGCCGGCCGCGCCCCTTCCGCGTCCCCGGCGGCGGGTCCTGGGCCCTGGGCCTCTATCTCATCCTGGCGGTCATCTTCTTGTTGACGCCCATGGCCGCACCGGTAAAAGCCGGCCTGCTCTTTGCGGCGGCCCTGTTTTTTTACCTTTTCCGGAACCATATCTTTCCGGCCCTCGGTATCCTCTCCTGCCTCTATCTGATCTATTATTTGCCGCCGACCTCCTGGCTGCGCTTCGCCAGCTGGCTCAACATCGGATTCATCGTCTATGCGGGGTACGGGGTGCTCCACAGCCGTCTTGATGACGGCGAGAGCCGGCCGGAGGCGTCGTTGTGGGCATACGCGGCCAGGGTGGGGGCCTGGCTGATGCTTTGCGGTAACGCCCTGCTTTTTCTGATGCGGGGATTTGACATGATGATCCAGGCGGGCAAGAGCAGCAGCGCCGCCACGACAGTGCAGCGGCTGAGCGCTGGGTTGAATGCCCTGACCGATCCCGGACGCTGGCTCGAACCTTCCTGGTTTTTGCTGGTACCCTTGCTCCTCAATACTCTACTGCTGGGCCCCATGGTGGTGCAGCGGGCCTTGCGGGCCGGAAAGGGGGGTGAGCCGGCACGGACCGCCTTGCTCCTCGCCGTGACCCTGTCGCTGGCGGGTTTGTTCTACCTGATCAGGGTGGCGATCCCCTAGAGAAGCGACATTCAATCGGGAAGATAGAGATCCATTTCGCAGGCGTCGCAGCGGAAGTGGAGGCGGAGTTGCTGCCCCTGGTCGTCCAGGAGGAAGAGCGGTTCGGCGTAGCCTGCGGCTTGCAGCGCTTTTCCGCACAGGCCGAACTCGCGGCGGATGCAGTAGCGGGTCGTCATGACCCGCCGGCCGTTCAGGTCGATACCCGACTCCGCGGCGGGAGCGATTTGTTTCACCCCGTGGCGCACATAAAAGTCACGGGCGCGGCGGTTGAGGACATTACCTTCGAAATCGAGGCGTTCTTCCGGAAAGGGGGTGGTATTCGGCTGCAGCCTGACACGGAGCAGCGGGTGGGCGCGCAGGCGCGCCTCGATGAGGGCGTCGAGCAACTCCCGCCGCAGGCGGTTGAGCGTGGAGAGGGCGAGAAAGCTGGGCGCCGCCCAATCGAGCTGCACGCCGGTGCAGTGAAAGGGCGTGCCGCCGCACCGGGCCAGCTGGCTCCGGACGCTTCGCTCGGCCTGCGCCGGGTCGTGGGCCGGCTGATGCTCCGCTGCCAGATTAACCTCGGCGGTTATGCCATCCTCATCCTTGCCCCTCAGGCAAAATCCTTCCGGCGTCATCATGAAATGCAGGGCGACTGCCATGGTGCGACCGCCCGTTTCTTTCTTTAACGCAGCCAGAAAGTTATGATCATAATTACGCGCGACAGGAGTGCCCGCGGGCAGCGTGATCGGCCTGTCGAGAAGGGCGCGTCCTGCCTCCACCCGGTTGACGCGCACGCCAAGCAGTCCACCCGCCGGATCCAGCCAGGTGAGGCCGTCACCGTTGTGCAGTGCCGGAGCTCCGGGCTCGAGTTCGAGCTGGCCTTTATGGCAGCGAGAGACGGTACCGATTGGCTCGCCGGCGAACTTGGGGGTTGCCAGGGCGGTCATAGCCCGGTCCGGCCCGAGGAGGAAATAGGTGGTGAAGCCGCGGTTGTAGCTTTTTACAGGATCCGGGGTGAAGGCGGCGCTGATTTGGCCGGACGCGGCGGGTCTCAGGCCGCGCGCCGGCAGCAGGCTGTCGAGCTGCTGCCGGAACCAGCGGACGACATTTTTAACATAGGCGGCCTCCTTGAGCCGGCCTTCGATCTTGAATGAGGTGATACCAGCGTCGAGGAGATCGCCAAGCGCGCTCGAGAGATTGAGATCGCGCAGGCTGAGCAGATGCTGCCGCTCGCCCAGCGACCGGCCGGTGCCATCGATGAGTCGATAAGGGAGGCGGCAAGGCTGGGCGCACTGGCCGCGATTGCCGCTGCGGCCGCCGCGGGCGAGGCTGAGATAGCATTGGCCACTGTACGAAACGCACAACGCCCCGTAGATGAAGCACTCGAGTTCGATTCCGCTGTTCTGGCGGATGGCGCGAATCTGCTCCAGTCCGAGCTCGCGCGCAAGAATGGCGCGCTGAAAGCCGACCGTCTCGAGAAAGGTGACGCGTGCGGGGGTGTGATTGTGCATTTGGGTGCTGGCGATCAGCGGCAGGGGCGGTAGATCCGATTCAAGCAAGCCGACGTCCTGGATGATCAGGCCATCCACCCCCAGGTTGTGGAGCTGATGCGTCAGGGCGACCGCCTCGTCCAATTCATGGTCGTACAGCAAGGTATTGAGTGTGATATAGACCCGGCACCAGTAGCGGTGGGCGAAATCGATGAGCTTGGTGAGGTCTTCCAGGGAATTGCCGGCCTGTTCACGGGCACCGAAACGGGGCGCCCCGATATAGAGGGCATCGGCGCCGTTATCGATAGCGGCACGGCCGGCTTCAAGGTCGCGGGCCGGAGCGAGCAGCTCGATGGTGCCAGGACTCAGCAAACGTCGCGGTGGGTGGGCATCGGTCATGCGCATAGTCCTGATCTCATTAAAAAAGCCTGCATGGGATCATGCAGGCTTGTTCCAAACGTGTTGTTAGCCGGATCCTGTGCAAAAGCGCGCAGGCTGCCGGGCGGCTATCAGCTGAAGAGTTTGCCAAGAATGCCGCCGATTTCGTCCATCGAGCTGCCATCGCCATCAGAATCGAGCATCCGGTTGAGGGAGCCGAAGAGATCCGGCTGTTCGGCTTCGGCCTCTTGCTGCTGACCGGTCAGAAGGGCGGAGAGGCCCGAGCTGTCCAGACCCTCATCCCGGGTGGTTTTGCCCAAGGCCCCCATGACCAGGGGCGCCACCATCTCCATGATTTGCCCCATGGTGCCAGTGTCGAGCCCGGCGCTCTGGCCGATGCGCGAGGTGACGGTCGGCTGATCGGCGCCGAGGATGTGTTTCAGGATGCCGGCGCCCGAGCTGCCGGCGACGTTGCTGATCAGGTCGCCGAGATTCTCGAAAATCGAGCCATCGTGATCCTTGACCAGGGCGTTGTGAAGAGAAGCAGCGCCCTCTTCCGTCGAGGAATTACGGGTCAGCGCGGAGATGAGGACCGGAATAGCCATACCAACGGCGCGCGAGGCGGTCGAGGTGTCGATGCCCAGCTGTTTGGCGATTTTATTTACGGCATCGCCGCTCAACTGTTGGATCAACATTTGCATCAATGCATTCATTGCAGCTCCTGTTGATTAAAGAGTGATTTGTACTTTTCAACACTGCACCCGCCTTATTTGTTCCGCTATCTTTCCTGAGAACCCGGAAGATAAACCGCGCCGCGGCCGCTGCTGGCGGGGTTTACAGGGGCCATTTTGCAAAGCGGAAGGTCCGGCAAGGAGCGCTCCATGCCTGCGGCTGCCCCTTCCTGAACGCAAATTGACTAAATTTTGCATAATAATGGCGTATTGGCGTTAAAAAAATTACTTTTTTACATTTTTCTATTGACATTGAAGTCCACACTCTGTATATTTCTTGTACAGCAACGCCAATGGATGACTATCCGGACCACGACGGGTAGTGAACCGCTTCTAGCCTGAATCTTGGAAGACAGCAAATCTGCTCCAGCAAGCGACCATGTTCTCTTAACGTGAGATGGTGGTGGGGTGGTGGGGGATTTTGCGGCATCAAGGTGTTCAAGGTGAAGCTTTGGCAATCCGGTCCTGGCACATCTGCCTACGAAACTCAGCTTCTTTTTAACTTCACACCTTCATCGTACCAAAATCCCGCTTTGTGAACTTTTTCCAGCCAACGGATGCATCTGGGGGGCACAATCTGCGCAACAGCCCGGTGAAGATCAGCAGCTGGCGAACCTAAGCAACGCGTTTCCATTATCCATAATTCCAGGTTCAAACAAGTTTCTATTCAACTCTGGCGGCGGGGGACCGCTTTAGAGGCTTGACGACGTGCTCTGAAAAGAGCGGATGGAGTATATACCTGCTCCGGTGTCGTTTTCCCCGTCATAAAAAAAAAGCTGCCAGCAGACCGGCCAAGTCATTAATGCTGGCAGCGTCGCCACATCTGCGGCTTATGTTTGCGCATAAGCTGCGGTGGGCTTTTTTTATTCTTCCAAAATACAAAACAGCGATCGGTTTGTCAAGTTCTTTTTTTGCTAAAATTAGCGATTATTTATGAGGCATGCATGCAGCTCGTAAGAACACTCACATATTTATTTCCAAGCCGGGGCCGGCGGCTCCAACCATGGACCGGGGTTCTCTTGCTCGTCTGTGCCCTGGGCGGCGGCATCCGGGCGCAGGGGAACCAGGATGCCCCTAAGGGTTTCATGATCGAATCGCGCCCCGCTGGCGCCACCGTCTCGATAGAAGGCGAGATCATCGGCAAAACTCCCTGTTCTTTCCCCTATCAGTTGAGCGGCCGGTACCGCCTCTATGCCGAGAAACGCGGTTACGAAACGGTAACGCGAGACATCGATTTCGGTGCTCGCAAAATCGAGACGATCACCTTTATCCTGACGCCCAAAACCCGCAAATGGGCGGCAGGCCGCTCTCTGGTCTTCACGGGCTGGGGCCAGAACTATAGCGATCAGAAAATTAAAAGCCGGCTTTTCATGGCGCTTGAAGGGGCTGCTCTCGTCTCCCTGGGAATCGCTCACGAACGCTGCAACCATTTTGATGCCCAGTATCGATCCGCGCTGGAAAACTACCATCTTTCCAGTGCCACATTGGAACAGGAGGCTGCAGGGTGGAAGCGGGTTAAGAGCTCCTATGAGGATTGGAAAACCATGAACCGGTGGCGCCAGGCGATGATCTACACCGCGCTTGGCGTACATGCACTCAATTTTCTCGACGCCATCCTGGTTTTTCCGAAAAATTTGCGGCAGATCGAGTTTCTCGCTCAGCCCAAAGCAAGTCAATCGGCACCGGAGGGTAGTGGACTCACCATTTCTTATACGGTTCCCTTCTAGGAGACCCGGAGATGAAGGTAAAAATCGTATTCGCTCAAGGACTCCTTATCCTCGGCCTATGGGGATGCGAGCAAATCAATGAACCTCAACGGAAATCACGGCAGGAGTATCCCGATGCTCCAAGCCACCTCATCGCCCAGGTCGGCGATCGCGAGGTCGCACTCTCATGGAATGCTCCAGCCGGCACGATCAGCACCTATTACATCTTCCGTGCGGATAGTGCGTATCGGAGCTTTGACCTCATTGATTCCTGTCTCACCACGGTTTATCTGGATAAGGACCTGATCAACGGGCACAGCTATTCCTATCGCATTGTCGCTCGCAACCTCAACGGTCTCCAGAGTGAACCCTCAGCGCCGGTTTCGGCGCGCCCGGGTCTCTTTTCAGTCCTTATCAACGCTGGGGCGCTCTACGCCAATTCTTCGACCGTCCAACTGCGTTTCGTTGCACCCGCCACGACGCGCTATGTCAAAGTGGCCGCGGATTCACTTTTTACCGGCGCGGTCTGGCAGCGTTACGTCCAGGAGTTGAACTGGTCCTTTGCATCCGGGGATGGGCGCAAATTTGTCTACGCCACTTTCCTGGATGGCGAAGGCAACCAGACGGGATCGCCGGTTGCGGATGATATCATCGTGGATACCCGTGCCAGCATTATCAGCCTGAATCTGCGAGCCAAAGACGCGGTCTATCGCACGGGCGATATTGTGGGTATCGTTTTGCGAACGGACGAGGTAAATGGAAATGCTTTTGTGGATCTGGGGCCGGTTGTCGGGACGTTGCGACTTTACGATGATGGAACGCATGGGGATGCTACGGCCCAAGACGGGAGGTACTCCCTGGATTATAAATTACCGCCTTGCGCGGATGTCTTCGAGGTGCCGGTCGTTGGCACGTTCACGGATATTGCGGGCAACAAAGCCGATCCCTTCACCTCCGAGCAGACTTTGACGATCGAGAATCCGCCGCGGGCCGTCATCCTTTCCAACCCGTCCCATGTCAGTAACCGCGATGATGCGTTGCATCTGACCTGGACGACCAATTCCGATGCAGATTTTTCACTGTACAAGCTTTTCCGGTCGAATGACGCCCGGGTTGATTCATCTGCCCTGTTGGTGGCCGTATTCGGTCTGGCCTCGGTCAACCATTACGTCGACTCTCTTCTGGTCAGCAATCATGAGTATTTTTACCGGCTCTATGTATGCGATCAAAGGGGACTGATGTCGGGGAGCAATATCGTCAGCAGCTGGACCGTCGCTGATGCACCACCGCAAGCTGCGATCCTGCAACCTCCGGTGAATGTAACGACCTCCTCGCTGCTCCTGAGCTGGAATATGAACGGCGAGAAGGACTTTGCTGATTACCGACTGTTCCGTGGCACCGATAGTGGCGTGGACAGCCGGGCCACTCAAGTCTCCTTGATCTCCTCCAGAACCACGACGCAGTATTTGGACACCGGGCTTCAGGCCAATACCACCTACTGGTACCGGCTGTATACCCGCGATCAGGCGGGCAATTCGAGTGCCAGCAACCCGCTTTCGGTCACCACGCTTGCTGATCAACAACCTGAAGCGGTCTTGTTAGCGGTGCCGGCGGCCAGTGGAGCTAACACCTTGCGGCTCACCTGGAGCCTGAGCCGCGCCGTAAATTTTGCCAGCTATCGAATATTCCGGTCGACGACCCAGATCATCGATGGCACTGGAACGCCCATCGTGATCATCAACTCCATCTCTAATACGACACACGAAGATGTGGGTCTGGCGGCCAATACCAGCTATTACTATCGGGTCTTCGTTTATGATTTGGAGGGGAGATCGACGGGAAGCAATCTGGTCTACGGCATCACCATGCCATGATTTTCGGTTAATTTGGAGATGAACCATGAATAGCCGCCTTTCCACTCCTACCATTGTGGCCCTACTGCTCCTGATTCTGGCTTGCGGCGCATGGACGCAGGAATATACCATTGGCAAAGATGATGTGCTCGAGATTACCTTCTGGCAGGACACCGAATTGAATGTCACCACCAAGGTCGATGCCACTGGCAATATCATTCTACCGATTGGCGGTGCGATCAAGGCCGATGGGCTGACCCTTCAGCAGCTATCGGATGAGATCGTCGAGCGCATCTCTCTTTACAACCGCCGCATCACCAGTGCATCGATCAAGGTCTCCGAGTACGGCAGCCGCAAGGTTTACGTCATGGGCCATGTCCGGACGCCGAACAAGTACACCTTCGAAGTGATTCCCAATCTCTGGGACATTATTTCGGAAGCCGGTGGACCGCTGGAGACCGCCAATCTCAGCAATGTCCTGATCATCCGCAAGGGAGAGGAAGGCGTGCCGCGCACGATTACGGTCGATTTGGCGGATATCCTGAGAAACCGTAATTTCCAGCTCTTGCCGCCGATCGAGGCCGGAGATAACATCTATATCCCCGCTGTGCTGGGCGGTTCTGCAAGCTCGGGCATCCAGTCGGTGCAGCCACAGCCCAACGTTCTTTTCATTTACGGGGAAGTGGGAAGTTCCGGGGTGATCACCTTCAACAAGGAACTGAATCTACTGGAGGCTCTGATCACCGCCGGCGGGCCTACAGCGCAAGCCAAATTGAGCGAGGTCCGGGTGATCCGCAAGGATGGCGTCTACTCCAGCGTCACACGGGTCAATGTCGAAAAATACAGCGATGAGAGTTCTCCTTCTTTTTTTATGGTCAAGGCCGGTGACACCATTTTTGTACCCCGCAAAAAAGTGTTCAGAGAGAGTGTGGCCTGGAATTTTTTCATGATTTTCACCGGTGCGATCCTTACCGGCCTGGCGTATAGCGTGATCGCAACGCACTAAGCCGACCATTCATGAGGCAGCGTATGGGACTTGATTCCAATACAAGAGACTGGCAAATCTGGCGGCAGCTGCTATGGCGCCGCCGTTACTACCTGATTATCAGCACGGCGGTAGCCCTGATTATCGGGCTGATTTACGCCCTGGTAACGACCCCGGTTTATGAATCCACAGCCACCGTGATGATCGTCGATGCCGAAATTCTCTCGAGCGCCCAATTGCGGTTTGTCCCCGGGGCGCCGCGCTATGATGAGGTCGAATATTTCCGCCGCAGGATCACCAGTGAGGGATTTCTGCTGGCTCTGCTCGACAGCCTTAATATTCAGCAAGATCCCAAGATCAGGGCCAAGATCAATCAGCTCAGTTCTGAAAATCCTCTTATCGACCGGAAGGTGGTCGCAAACCAGGTCGGCATCGAGTACCTGCTGCAGCATATCAGCACCCGCATGCGCGCCTACAATCTGATCGAAATCTCGGCCAAAGGCCCGACCTCGGAGGGTGCCCATCGTCTGGCCTCCCTGGTGACCCATCTGGCTATTGCGGAATCCCAGCGCAACCAGATCCAGACGACCTCCGTTGCGAGCACGTTCAGCGAACAGCAGTTGGAGATCTACCGCAAACGGCTGGAAGACAGCGAAAGCCGGCTTGCGGCCTTCAATCAGGGCATCACCGAGACCGCATTGAGCGATAATCAGGTCAATGCCAGCAATCTTGCCGAGATTCAGTCGGTCAAGCTTTCGACCGAGATCGATCTGCAAGCCAAGCGGGATCAAGTCAACAAATTGATCAAGGGCCCGCTTCACGATCTGCCGCTCACTTATGAAACCCAGTTAGACCGTGATACCCAGGACTTGCGCCAGCGCATGCTCAAACGGACAGAGGATGTGTGCGAGCTTTTGAAAAAATTCAGCTGGCGGGATGTCGAGATCATCCTCCTCAATGAAGAGATCGGCCAGCTCAAGCAGGAAATTTACAATCACTTTCAGACCGATATCGCTAATCTTCTCCGCGGCCAGTCCCAAGAGGTCATAACGGCAGCGATTCGGCTGGAGGAGATCCGTCTCGATACCATAGTACTCCAACGCACCAGCGAGATTCTCCAGAATATCATCCAAGTGCACAACAATATAATTCGCCGTCAGCCCTCTCAGGAGGGCATGCGCGCGAAGCTGGAGCGCGATGTCACGACAAACCGTGAAATTTACGACTTGCTCCTGCAGACCGCGCGTGGAACCCAGATGCGTGAATCGGCCCAGGTCAAAGAATCCCAGATGAAATTCAAACTGTTGTCGGAACCACAAAGGCCTCTGGAGCGCATCAAGCCCAAGCGCAAGCAGACGATGATCTTTGCTTTGTTGGCGGGATTGGGACTGGGATTGGGTCTGGTCTTCCTGCGCGAGATGCTGGATGTCTCGGTGCGCACCACCGAAGACGTCGAGCGCCTCCTCAAGATGCCTGTGCTCGCGGCCATTCCCAAGATCGAAACCACCTATGAAATCACGCGCCGCAAACATCGCCGGGTTGCGGTTGCTGTTGCGCTGCCGCTGATAGCATTCATCTCGGTTATGCTCATTTATCGTATTCTGCTCAGGTAGGGAGGAGTAATGTTCCGGAACGGTACGCTGAAGGGCCTCCAGGAGTACAACGAGCGATCGCCCTATTTTGCCGAGTTTTTCCGCCTTTATTCCCGCATCCACGCGGCGCGCGACGGCCACCGTCCCCGGATAGTTATGGTGACCAGTGCGGTTGCAGGCGAAGGCAAGACCACGGTTTCGACCTATCTGGGCATCACGGCGGCTCTGGCGACCAGGAATAATCATCTGATCCTCGATGCCGATTTGAGCCGTCCGACGCTGCATCTCAAGCTGGGACTGGAACAGTCCAATGGCTTGACCGAGATTCTAGGTGAGGGGCTCGACTTGAGCCAAGCCATCCAGACCACACCCTTTCCCGGCTTGCATGTCATTTCAGCGGGACATACCGTGCCCAATCCCTTTCAACTGCTCAGCTCGAAACAGGTCAGGGAGCTATTCAACCATCTGAGTTCGCATTATGAAAGCATCATCGTCGATTCTCCTCCTATTTTGAGTGTCAGCGACACCCTCAAACTGGCCGATTATGTCGACGGCATCCTCCTGGTTATCCTCTCTGGTCATACCAATCGTGAGGTGATCAAGCGGGCGACGGAAATGCTGCTGGAGATCGACAAACCAGTCCTTGGCGTTGTGCTAAACGATATGGGGGAGGTGCTGCCGTATTACTATCAGCACAAGTATTACGCCTACCATTACGCCGGTGCTGAAAATAAAAAGTCGGGAGGGGCAGGTGTTTAGAATGCTTCCCGGGTGGCGACAAATCCGCTGGTGGTTGGGGGACAAGCCATCGGATCAGTGCACTATCAACCGCTTTGATCTCACTTAGGGGAGGATGAGGTGATAAAGCGACTGTTTGATATCATTTTCTCATTAATCGGACTGCTGGCTGCGCTGCCTTTCCTGATCCTAGCAGCCGTGGTTATCCGTTTGACCTCGAAAGGCCCCGCTCTTTTTCGTCAGGTCCGGATCGGACGATACGGGCGTCCTTTCACCCTGTTCAAGCTGCGTACCATGGTGGTGGATGCCGCTACGAAAGGCCCGGGAGTTTCGCCGCGGAATGATCCCCGCGAAACGCGTTTTGGTCACCTTTTACGGCTGACCAAGCTGGACGAACTGCCACAACTGTATAATGTCCTGATCGGAGAGATGAGCGTTGTGGGCCCGCGTCCGGAAATTCCCAGCATGGTCGCTCTTTACACCGACGAGCAGCGCCGGGTTCTCGAGGTCCGCCCGGGGCTGGTGGGACCGGCTCAGATCATCGGCCGCAATGAAGCCGAGATGCTGCCGGATCACCTTGAAAATGTCGAGGCCTATTACATTCATCATCTCCTTCCGGAGAAACTTAAACTCGATCTAGCCTACAGTTTAAAACCGCGGCTGCGCACGGACCTGGCTCTCATCGGGCGCAGTCTGGTAGCCATCCTGGGTGGTCTGTTCCGGCCCATTTATCAGCAGAAAAAGGCCAGCTGGCCGATGCTTTTTATCATCGACATGGCCCTGGTGTTGATCTGTTATTTCTTTGCCTATTGTTTGCGTTTTGACTGGATCATCCCTCGGCAAGAGTACCGCAACTTTTTCCAGAGCTTGCCCCTGGTCCTGGCCGTGAGCGGCACCTTTTTCATCACCTTGCGACTTTACCAAAGTCTTTACAAATACATCGGATTAACCGACCTCTTTCGCATGGCCAAGGCCAGCACGTACAGCTCGATTGCCATCGTCATTGCCATCTTTTTCCTCGGCTGGAGGGAGCATTCACGCTCGGTTTTTTTGATCAATTGGATCCTGTTGACCACTTCGATGGCTTTCGTCCGGACTTTGCTCCGGCTGGAAAGCGAAAAGAAGCCGCCCAAGGACTATTCGCTTGCGAAACGGGTTTTGGTTGTCGGTGCCGGCGACATCGGCGATATGCTGATCCGCGAACAAAACAAAAACGGTCATCCCTTTCAGATCGTCGGGTTTATTGATGATGATCCTCTGAAGGTCGGGACCCAACTGCAGGGTATCCGGGTCTATGGCAACCGCAAGCTGATCCCCGACATAGCCAAGGCGCTCCGGGTCGAGGAGATCTTTATTGCCATCAGCGATCTCTCTTCCGAAGAGCTGCATGATATTCTGGGTTACTGCGAAAAAGCCAATCTCAAGCATTGCATCGTTCCGGCCATTTCGGATGTGGTAAGCGGCCGGATTTATCTTTCGAAGGTGCGGGAAGTCGACGTCACCGATCTGATCGGGCGACGCATGTTGAGCCTGGATCTGGGGGCCATCAGGGAGTCGCTCACACAGAAACGCATCCTCATCACCGGCGCGGGCGGATCAATAGGCTCCGAACTCGCACGGCAGATTATTGAATACCATCCCCAGCAGCTGGTCTTGCTCGACCGCAGCGAGAATTATCTCTTCGAGCTGCAGTGCGATTTGGACGGCCGCAATGGTAAGAATGCGCGCTATGTGCTAGGGGATATCACCGATATCGAGAAAATGGAGCATCTCTTTGCCGATTTCCGGCCGGAAATCGTCTTCCACACCGCCGCGCAAAAGCATGTTCCTTTGAGTGAAAGCAATCCGGATGAAGCCATCCGCAATAACATTCTCGGTTCGCGGGTCCTCTCCCGGTGTGCGGACCGGTTTGGTGTGAACCATTTTGTCTTCGTCTCCACAGACAAGGCGGTCAATCCCTCCAGTGTGATGGGCGCCACAAAGCGGGCCGTCGAACTGCTCTTTCAGGCTTTTGCGCCCTATAGCAACACCCGCTTCATCACGGTTCGATTTGGCAATGTCCTGAACAGTCATGGCAGCGTCGTCCCGGTCTTTATGAAACAAATCCGGGATGGCGGACCGGTGACCATCACCGACAAGGAGATTGAGCGATTTTTCATGAGCATCCCGGAGGCTGTCAATCTGATCCTCCAGGCGGTGACTTTTGGCGAAAGCGGTGAGATCTACATTCTCAACATGGGACAACGCGTCAAGATTGCCAAGCTCGCGGCTGATATGATTCGGCTTGCCGGTTACCGGCCCTATGCTGACATCGATATCAGGGAGATCGGATTACGGCCCGGCGAAAAACTCTTTGAGGAGTTGGTGGGTGCGGATGAAACCTGTCTTTCCACGAGCCACAATCTGATCAACCGGGTCATCCCCAAGCGCATCCATGCCTTGCCGGAGTTTGCCCCCCGGCTTGATCGCCTTATCGAGCTTTCGGCAACCGGCGATGCCGAGACCTTGCGTCGCGCGCTGGCGGACCTCCTGCCAGATTACCATCCCATGACTGCCAATCAGCAGACCGTCGTTACTTACCCGTGAGGCTTTTATGTGCGGAATCGCTGGCATTTTTTCTTGGCAGTATTTGACAAGGAACCCGCAACCCCTGTTGCAGGCCATGGTGAACCAACTGCGCCATCGCGGTCCTGATCAGTCCGGCCTCTACCTGGATGACGATATTGGAATCGGTCAATCGCGGCTGAGCATCATCGATCTCTATGGCGGTAGTCAACCCATCTCCAACGAGGATGGCACGGTCTGGCTGGTCTGCAATGGTGAAATCTTTAACTATGTTGAACTTCGCAGACGGTTGCGTCAACTCGGGCATCACTTCGTCACCCGCTGTGATGTCGAGGTTTTGCTGCATCTTTATGAAGAGTTCGGCGCAGAGATGCTGAAAATGCTCAACGGCCAGTTCGCTCTGGCCATCTGGGACCAGAAGCATCACCAGCTGTTTCTCGCTCGCGATCATGTCGGCATCTGCCCGCTCTATTATATCGCGGACAACTTTTTTGCTTTTGCCTCGGAGATGAAGGCCTTTGGCGAATTACCGGGGGTGCGTCACAAACTCGATGTCACGGTGCTGGCGCAAACCTGCGTGTTCTGGTCGCCCCTCCCGGGAAAAACCCCCTTCACCGGCATCAAGGAGGTAAGACCCGGATGTTACATGCGCGTTCAGGAAGGCTATGTGCAGGAGGTGCGCTATTGGGCCCCGGAATACCGGTGTGCTCCCAATGATCAAATCACCGATCCCGACCTGGCCGCTGAAACTGTGCATGACATGATCGAAGATGCCGTCCGCGTCAGGCTGCGCGCCGATGTTCCTGTGGGAGCTTACCTCAGCGGCGGACTCGATTCGAGCATAACAACCGGATTGATAAGACGGTTGCATTCGGGCCATCTGCGCACATTCTCCATCAGCTTCGACAACCCACAGTATGACGAGACCCCCTTTCAGGAGATGGTCTCGCAGTATTTTAAAACGGACCACACCGCCCTGCAAATCCACAACAACGACCTGGGTGAGAACCTCCGCGAAGTCATTTGGCATACAGAAAAACCGCTGCTTCGCAGTGCGCCCATACCGCTTTTTCTGCTTTCCCGGCAGGTTCAGAGATCCGGTTATAAAGTCGTTTTGACGGGCGAAGGATCAGATGAGTTTTTCTCCGGATATAACATCTACAAGGAGACCAAACTACGGTGCTTCGCTGCTCGCCAGCCCCAGTCCACCTGGCGTCCCATCCTGATGCTCAAGCTCTATCCCTATCTCGATGCCCGGGACAAACGGAACAACTCTTTCTGGCAGCAGTTTTTCATGCGCAGTTTTACGCAAACCGAGGATCCTTTTTACTCACATCGCCTGCGCTGGCAAAACGGCGCTTTCATTCTGCAGTTTTTTGCCCCGGAGGTCCTCGATGAGCTCGCCGGCTATGATCCGGTGGATGAACTCCAGCACCAGCTGGCGGGTATGATGGATGGACTCGATCCCCTGGCCCGCTGCCATTTCCTCGAGTATTACATTTTTCTTGGCAGCTATCTGCTTTGCTCGCAGGGAGACCGCATGTTGATGAGCCACAGCATCGAGGGCCGCTATCCCTTCCTTGACAAACGGGTGATTCAACTGGCGAATCATCTCGCTCCCAATCTTAAACTGCGCGCTCTTAACGAAAAATGGATCCTCAAAAGAGCTTTCAGGCGCGAGCTGCCGCAGAGCGTGGTGAAGCGCCCCAAGATGCCCTACCGGGCTCCTATCCGCGATTTGTACTTGGCTTCACTGGACCAGCTCTCCACCTACTTCCAGCCAGACAAAGTCCATGAGAACGGCCTGTTCGACCCGCGCAAGCTACAGCTGCTCCATAACCATTTTGTGAATCCGCAACGTACGGTCTCAGCCCGGGAAGAGATGGCGTTGATGCTGATCACCAGCGTGCAAATGCTGCAGGATCTCTTTGGCAAGCCGGGCCTCTCGTTGAGTCCCAGACAGCACAATGAATGGCTCATTTATGACAAGCGCAGTGATCCGGGAAGCTATGCCGAGAAAGGCGCCTTGCACCATGTTACTACATGATCGTTTCCTTGAAAATGCGGCGCGGCAGCCGGAAAAAACGGCGTTGAAGGCGGGAAAAGCTATCTACAGTTATGCGGGCTTTGCTGAGGCCGCCGATCGCCTGGCGCGGGCATTGATTTGCCATGGCGTGCAGCGCGGCGACCGTGTTTTGCTATACATGGACAATTCAGCAGAGACCTGCATCGCCATTTTCGCTGTACTTCTGGCCGGCGGGGTCTTTGTTTGCCTCAATCCCTCGACGAAATACGAAAAATTGATCTATGTACTCAACGATTGCGGGGCCAGGGTCCTTATTACCCAGGCGGCGCGCCGTCTGGATCTGGCTCAGGTGCGGAGCGACGCCAAGGCCCTGCAGGCCGTTTTCCTCGACCAGCCCGATGCAGGTGAAGGCAGCACGGCCCATTTGGCGGAACTCCTGGTTCGGCCAGCAATGAAGGCCACCCTACCGCGGATTATTGACATCGATCTGGCCGCTCTGATCTACACCTCTGGGAGCACGGGAAATCCCAAGGGGGTGATGATGACCCATTTGAACATGCATTCGGCGGTCACCTCCATCACCACCTATCTGCAAAACACCGCGGAAGACATTGTGCTCTGTGCCCTGCCACTTTCGTTTGATTACGGACTCTACCAGCTGCTGATGGTTCTGAGCTTCGGCGGCACCCTCATTCTGGAGAAAGACTTTGTTTACCCCAATCTGATCATTCAGCGCCTGCTCGAGGAAAAGGTGACGGGATTTCCCGGTGTGCCGACGCTTTTCGCCCTGCTGTTGAACGCGAAGGTTTTGGAAAAATATAGGTTTCCTCATCTTCGCTATATCAGCAATACCGCCGCGGCGCTTCCCACCACCCTCATCAGCCGGCTGCGGGAGGCGCTGCCCGCCGTGACGCTTTTTTCGATGTACGGCCTCACGGAATGCAAGCGGGTGGCCTACCTCCCGCCGGAAGAGCTGGACCGGCGGCCGAACTCGGTGGGCAAGGCGATGCCCAATTGTGAAACCTATATCGTGGATGAAAACGGCCGGCCGGTAAAGCCGGGTCAACCGGGTGAATTGGTGGTGCGCGGCGCCAATGTGATGCAGGGCTACTGGAACTTGCCGGAGGAGACCAGTCGCGCGCTGCGCCCCGGCCTTCATCCCTATGAACGGATGCTGTACAGCGGCGATATCTTCAGGCAGGATGAAGAGGGATTTCTCTATTTTATCGGCCGCAAGGACGACATCATTAAATGCCGTGGTGAGAAAGTCAGTCCGCGCGAAGTGGAGAATGTCCTCTACCAGTTCGAGGGGGTTGCAGAGGCGGCTGTTCTCGGCAGGCCGGATCCTGTCCTGGGCGAAGCGATCGTGGCCGTCGTCAAACTTTCAGATCGGCGACCCGTCGAGGCATCCGAGATCGCGCGCCATTGCGCCGGCCGCCTGGAGAGTTTCTGCGTACCGCAGGAGATCCTGTTCATCGAGGAGATGCCAAAATCGGGGAACGGCAAGATCGACAAAAAACGAATTGCCGAACTGCTTGCGGCAGGCACCTTGAGCGCCAATCAGCATGCCCGGCCCCCGTCCGATTGACGGCCCCTCAACGTGCCTTCAAGGCCGTATGAACTTGATGCCGAACCCCAAGATTGGGAGAACTATGAAACAGGTATGGAGTGAAGAGGCCGGTCCGGACGCATGGATCACTCCTTTATGCGATTGGATCCGCAGCAGCGTCTACTCTACGCTGAAAAAGCGTGGCGGCGTACTGGGTTTGAGCGGTGGGATTGATTCTGCCGTTGTGGCTGCCCTGAGCGTTCGCGCTCTGGGATCCGAGCGGGTTGTCGCGTTGGCCTTACCCGAGAAGGACTCCACTCCGGTCAGTCTGGAACTGGCCCGAGCCCTGGCGGAAAAACTGGGCATCGAGTTCCTGGTCGAGGAGATTACGGCGGGTTTGGAGGGGATGGGGGCCTACCTGCGCCGGGATGAAGCCGTACAACGGATTTTTCCCGAATACCGGCCGGGCATGCCTTTTAAAATCACCCTGCAGTCCACGCCGCTTTCCAACGACCGACTTCATGTCTTTGCCATCACCCTGGTGGATGATCACGGCCGGGAGCAGCAAAAAAGACTGGGTCCAACCGAGTACGCCCAGATCGTAGCGGCTTCGAATATGAAGCAGCGATTGCGCATGACCATGCTGTACTATCACGCCGAATTACGCAACTATGCCGTTCTGGGCACCGGCAATAAAAACGAGCACATGCTTGGATTTTTTGTGAAGAATGGCGACGGCAGCGCAGATCTCATGCCCATCCTACATCTCTTGAAAACCCAAATCTATCAGCTGGCGGAGTACCTGGAGATCCCGCAGGCCATCATCCAGCGCAAACCCACCACGGACACCTACCCCGCCGAGGTCACGCAGGAGGAGTTCTTTTTCCGTATCCCCTTCGGGATTATGGACAAGATCTGGCTGGAGAGTGAACGAGGCGCCGGGTCCGCGGAACTGGCGAGCGCGCTGAATCTGGAAGAGAGCCAGGTCCAACGGGTAATTGAGGATATCGCGCAGAAACAACGCGCTACCACCGTTTTGCGTATGCCACCCCTGGAGTATGGCCGCTGAGCTGCAGCCGGCCATTTGACACTCGTGTCTTGCATCAACCGGCTAGTCCGGGGTACTGATGCCACACCTAAAAAGGAGTATCTATGGACATCCGAGATCAAGTGTATCAGTATGTGGTCGAAACCTTCCTGTTTGGTGACGGCAGTAGGATCAAAGACGACGATTCCCTCACCGGAAGCGGACTCATCGACTCGACCGGGGTCATTGAACTGGTTTCCTACCTCGAAAGAACTTTTAATCTGCGCATCGAGGACGACGAGATCATTCCGGATAACTTCGACTCGGTGGCGCGAATCAGCAATTTTATCAGCGCCAAGCAGGCAGGCGAAGCGGTAGCGCGGATGAAAGTGGCCTTTGCAGAATGACCGCCGGGGGGAAACCGCTAAAAGAATAAATGCCCATTTCCGGGAGTGCCATGGTCTCCTTGATCCCAGAGAAACAATTTGCTCAGATGACCGAGATTTGGAATGAATTACTGCAATCCAGCTCGGCTGACTCCTTCTTCCTTCGCCATGAGTGGATGTATAGCTGGTGGCAAAGCTTCGGGGATGACGGCGAATTGTTTCTCTTTTCTGTGACGGATGCCGAAGGGAATCTGGTCGCTATTGCGCCGCTTTGTATCATTCTACGGCGGACTCCATTGCAAAAGAGACGGATTTTGAGCTTCATTGGCAGCGGCCCGACTTGCCCCGATTATCTGGGTTTTATCATCCGCAAGGGGCATACCCTGCCGGCGCTCGCAGAGATCATTTCCTATATCATGCGCAACCGGGATCGGTGGGATGAAATCGCCTGGGAAAGTCTCTCCATTGAGAATCCGGACAACGAGATACTGTTCGCCGAGTGCAGACACTCCGGCTTGCTGATCCATAGCGTCGAGGCTCAGGCCTATGCTATCCGGCTGCCGGAAAGCTTTGACGACTATTTTGCGAGCCTTAGCAAGAGCCGCCGCTCCAAGCTGCGACGGGAGCGCAAGGCCCTGGAAGGCAGCTATCAGGCGGAATTTCAAGAGGTGTTCTCGACCGAGCAGGCGTTGCAGGCATTGGACAGACTTTATGAACTCCACAAATATCGCGCCGGAGCAATGAACCGGCAGGATGGCTTTGCCGATCCCCGGATCCGCGAATTCCACCGTTCCTTCGTGGCCGCCCATTTTGCGCAGGGGCTGGTGCGCATATACACGCTCTCGCTTTCCGGCACGGCGCAGGCCATCCTGTATGTATTTGTGCACAACCGGCATGTTTACGGCTATCAATCCGGCATTAATTCGGATTTTTATCACATTTCGCTGGGCAGTGCCGTGATTTTATTCGCTATAGAAAAGGCCATCCTTTCCGATTGGCTTTATTTTGATTTTCTCCGCGGTGAGGAGCAATACAAGCTCAGATTTTCCAACATCAGGCGCCCTATTCTTCATCTGCATCTTTACCGAGACACCTTTTCAGGTCGCATGCGGTATGGGTATGTCGCCATGCGACATCGGCTGGGCCAAATTCTGGAAAAGCGGAAGAAAAAACTGAACTCTGGTCGCCAGCTTGGTGAAGAGCATAAGAATCGAGCTCACGACGTAGAAATGCGTGCAGCAGAATGCGCCTGAAAAAAACAGTCAAACTCTTGCTTGCCCAGGTATTCTATTACTCTGGCATAGCCGGTTTTATCCGCAGGCATAGGCCATGCAAGGGTGTAAAGATCCTGGCTTACCACCGTGTCAATCGTCCACGGATGGATCCCCTGGGCATGGCCATCTCACCACGGGACTTTGCGATCCATATGAGCTATCTGGCGGCTAGCTATAAAGTGATTTCGATGTCCCAGGCTGTAGAATCGCTCGGACAGGATCTTGCTAATACCGTGGTGGTGTCTTTTGATGATGGGTATGCGGATAACTATTTTAACGCCTTCCCGGTGCTGAAACGAAACGCCTTGCCGGCGATTGTCTTTCTGACCGCAGGGCCGATCGACGAACGCGGGCACTTGTGGTATGACCAGGTCGTCCAGGCCTTGATCACGTGCCAAAGCAGCAGCCTGGACCTTTCTGCTTTTGGCCTGGGAAGGTGGACCGTTGCGACCCAACAGCAGAAACTCCGTGCTGCCCGGTTCCTTGTGCACTATGCCAAGAAAAATCTGGATCAATCGCAGCTCCGGATGCTGCTGCAGCTATTGGAGGAGCAAGGCAATGGAGGCAAAGGCATCGCCAGCGAAATGATGACCTGGGACCAAATCAACGAAATGAAGAATAGCGGAATAGAGTTCGGCGCGCATACCCTGACGCATGTTATTCTTTCAGGCGTGGAGCAGGAGGTTCAGGTTGAAGAGATCCAAAAGTCCAGGGAGATCATTGAACGTCACACGGGCAAGCCGGTTGTGTTTTTCGCCTATCCCAACGGAGAAGCGGACGATTTTACCTCAGAAACCATCGACCTACTCAAGTCGGCTGGTTTCCAGGCGGCATGTACCCTGATTCCTGGCTGGAATACGGGGGGCGATCCTTTCGTACTGAAACGGATCGGTGTGGATGAGGACTTTACGGGCTATGGCTCGTTCGGCACGAAAGCGATTTTTGCCTGCGAGCTGGCCGGCCTTTTTGATTTTTTCCTGCTGAGACGCCGATCTCCCGAACGAGAGCACGGAAATGAGCATATTCCAGCGGGTAGAAACAGCGAAAAGGCCGGTTAGATGAAGCGAATAACCGTGTTATTTATCATCGATGTCCTTTTTGGGGAAGGAGGGACGGAGGTTCATTTATTCAATCTGGTGACCGGACTGGATCCAAAACGTTTCCGCCCCATCATAGTCCCTTTGTTTCCTGAAGAGAGTCCTATGATCGACAGGATGCGTGCAGAGGGCCTACTCGTCTTTCCCCTGCCAGTGCATCGTCTGCACTCTTTTGCCACTTTGGGGAAACTCCGGCAACTTGTAGCGCTGATCAAGACACACAAGGTGGATATTGTCCAGACCTATCATTTCATGTCCGATGTGCTGGGCAGTCTGGCGGCCAAGCTGGCTGGCGTGCCCTGGGCCCTTTCGAGCCGGCGTGACAAGGGATTCAATGAGCGCGGGGTCCACCGGCTTGTGCGGCGTTTGATTACGCCACTGGTCGACCTGGATATCTGTGTCTCGGAGGATCTACGCAGGCAGCTGCTGGCCGTAGAGAAGAGAGGGGAGGCCCGGGTCATCACCCTCTATAACGGCACCACAGCTGCACCCCGACTTTCAGCCGCGGCGCGCCAGGCCAAGCTCGCCGAGCTGGGCCTAGATGGCACCCGACCAGTTGTTGGCAGCGTGATGAACTTCAGACCGATCAAGGGGGCGCAATATCTGGTGGAGGCGGCCGTCCAGGTTTTACGCCAATTTCCGGAGGTGCAGTTTGTGATCGTGGGAGGACTTGCCGTTCGGTTGGAGGCGGTTTCGGCTTATCAAAATAAAATTATTGAGATTATAAAGCGTCATCATATGAATGGTTCACTCAAGTTTGTCGGCAACCGTGAAGATGCGCGCGAAATCATGGAGCTTTTTGACGTCTTTGTCCTCCCCTCCCTTAGTGAGGGGTTCTCCAACGCATTAATCGAGGCGATGCGGGCAGGCAAGGGAATCATTGCCACGGCCGTCGGCGGCAATCCCGAGGCCATCGATCATGGAGTGAATGGCGTGCTGGTGCCACCGGGTGATGAAAACGCGATCGCCCGATCCCTTCTGGAGTTATTGGCACATCCTGGAACCGCGAAGCACCTCGGCGAGTGTGCCCGGGCGAAGGCTGAACGCTGTTTTACAGTGGAGCGGATGGTGCGGGATTTTGCCAGCCTGTATGAGCGCCTTTACCAAGGGGATCTGAGTACCCAATGAATCAGGGCGCAGCCGGATACCTTGGCGGCTGCTATTAAGGAGGCAGGAGCGGAGTGAGCCTGCCGGCACATCTTTCATGGAGGATCAGTGATGTCGAAAAGTGTACTCTTGCTTCTGATTATCTCGCTGTTGGGGAACCTCTTCGGGTTGCTGGTGCTCTTTAAAGCCTATGACTATCGTAAAAAGATGATTTTGGCCTGGGCGCAGTCTGATGAATGGGCTTCCAATCTCCAGGCTCGGCTCACGTCATCGAATGACAAGGCTGAAGCCGTGGATCTTGTCCTTCTGGGCGCTTCGATCACAGCCCATTGGGATGCAGCTCGTCAGATCCCCGGCCGCAAGATCGTCAATAAAGGGATCGACGGTCATTATGCCAGCCAGTTGTTGCTGCGGTTTCAGCATGATGTCGTGGATCTGCATCCGAGAGCCGTGGCCATCAAACTGTGCGAGATGAATTTTGCCCATGAGGTGCCGATTTCCATCAGCCAGGATAATATCAAGATGCTGGCATCGCTGGCGCAGGCCAATTCGATCCGGCCGCTTATTGCCACAACCATCCCGGTTACTGCGGCTTATGATGCCAAGCATAACCGGAAAATCAATCGGCAGATCCGGGAATTTAACCAATGGCTTAAAGACTATGTGAGCAAGAATAAATATGACCTGCTTGATCTCGCCGGCGCTCTGGATGACGGGGCAGGCAACCTGCGCGCTGAATGTTCCGATGATGGTGTGCACCCCAACAGCGCCGGCTATGCTATTATGACCCAAGTGCTCAGCCAAAAACTGGCTGCGGAGGAGATTTAAATGTATAAAAACTACTGGAATCTGCTCAAGGAGAAATACCGGCATCTTTTATACCTCAAGGAAATAGGCAAATATGACCGCTTTACAAAAGCCGAATTCTTCCGTAAACAGGGTGCGCAGATCGGGGAAGGGTGTGCCATCATCGTGGATACCCTTGGCCAGGAACCCTATCTCATAAAAATCGGCAATCGGGTCACCATTGCCAACTTTGTGCAATTTGTCAACCATCATGGCGAGACCTGGGTTTGCCGCGAAGAAGATCCCAATGTGCAGATGTTCGGCCCCATCATCATTGATGATAATTGTGTCATTGGCCAGAGCGTCATTCTGCTGCCCAATATTCACATCGGCGCCAATTGTATTATCGGCGCTGGCTCGGTCGTCGTCAACGACATCCCGCCCAACAGTATCGCTATGGGGGTGCCGGCGCGCGTTTTAGGCAGTACAGATAAGTTAAAAGCAAAAGCGATTGAAACCTGGAAATGGCAGCAGCCACCGGATATGGAGATTGAACCTGGAGCAAACTGGTACACCTCACGCCATTTTCACGAAAACCGTGAACGCCTGCGCCGCCATCTGGTGCATCTTTACTGGGAAGGCGGCCTCGAGCAGATGGCAAACCAGCCGCAGGCTGCAAAGCCTACAACTCAACCGACCCCCGAAACCGACCAGCGATAGTATTTATTGTCGTTTCAACCTTGACGGAAGCAGGTCCTCGTGGATGTCCACATCAAAAAGTTTTTGCGTCATTCCTCCAATTATGCCATCGGCGAACTGATTGCATTCACCGCGAGTTTTGTCTCTTTCCCCGTGCTGACACGCGCCCTGACGCAGAGCGATTACGGTGTCATGAGTGTATTTTCCGTCACACTCTGGATTTTTCTGGCCTTCTCCCGGGCAGGATTGGCTGAATCCACTGTGCGGTTCTACAGCGATTATAACCAGGACGCTGTCCCATCACGCCAATCGATCTACTATTCGACCTTCTTCTTCGGGACGGTAGCGTTTGCCTTCTTCACAGCCGCCCTTGTCGTCATCTTCGGCAAGCCGATTTTTAACTTGATTTTCGGTCATGAACTTCCCGGCTTCCCGTGGATCTTGGCGGGTTTGATCCTGACCGGGACTTTCAACGCACGGATGCTCAATTTTTACCGGGCTTCGCAGCGGACGGTGCAATACAATGCTGCGATGGTCTCCAGCCGGTTCCTCAGTCTTGCCCTCAGCCTCGCGGCTTTGTTCCTGATTTCCCAGCAACTGAGGGTCTACTATCTGGGCATTCTGACGGCGGAAGCCCTGGTGGCTCTCGTACTGTGTGGGCTGGTTGTGAAACAAACCCCTCTCTCCCTGCGGCATTTCTCCTGGCCTTTTTTTAAAGCCTGCCTGAGTTTCGGCTTTCCTCTGATCGGTTTCGAACTGGGCTATCTGCTGCTTAAATCGGCGGATCGCTATATCCTCCAGTTCATGCTGGGATCCGAAGCCGTCGCTGTTTTTTCTGTCGCGTCCAATATGGGGCATTATGCCAAGGATCTTATCCTCTTTCCGCTGATGTACGCGTTAACTCCCATCTATATCGAGATCTGGCACAGCCACGGGAGAGAGACGACGAGCAAATTCGTATCTTCGGTGGCCGATCTGAGCATGCTGGTCCTGGTTCCTATCTTTATCATTACCGCCTGCCTCGGAGGGGAAGTGACCGTCGTCCTCGCCTCTGAAAAGTATGCATCCGCCGGCCGTATGCTGGGATGGATGGTTGCCGGCACCCTGCTTTGGGCTCTGCTCCCTATTTATGCAGCCGGTTTGTATGTTGAAAAAAGGACCAAACTGATCAGTTTCACGGTGATGGCATGCGTAGTGGCGGATGTTGTTCTGAATCTGATCCTGATCCATTTTTTCGGGATCATGGGCTCCTGCTATGCGGCGTTCATCAGCTGCGCCCTGCTCGCGGGCTATCTGGCCTATAGATCCTCCTCATATCTCAAGGTGCGCGTTAACGTCAAAATCATCGCCGTGTCAGTGACCGCGGGGTTGATCATGTATGGCATGTCGCTGCTTTTGCCCCAATCGACCAGCTTTTTAGGCGTCCTCCTGAAAATGACGGTGCTATGCATCGTTTATGGCAGCATGGTGCTGTTGTTGCACCGGGATGTCCGGAATTTAACGATCTCAGCCTGGGCTCATATCAAGACCTTTCTGGGCAAGCCTTCGGTGCTGACGCGTGAGTAAGTGCGCGGCCGGCCGCGTTGGAATCAAGGGAGTCTCTATGTTCGAGTTCGGTTTGGGTTTGACAAGCCTTTTTACACCTCTTCTCTACGTGGCGGGATTGGCGGCGATCGTGCTCACCGTCACCTATCGCATCGAAATAGGCGTGTACTTCCTGGCCTTTTTTTTCCCTCTGCAGAATATCCTGGATTACGTCAATATCTACCCGATGGGCGAAAATATCAACGACTTTTTGCTCGTCGCGATGCTGATCAAATGGATCATCAGCAAGCGGGAACCCGGCCAACCCTTTCTGATCAGTACTTCGATCTATCTGCCCATCGTCCTGTTGGTGATCTGGACGTTTATGGAATTGTTCCGGGGCTCAGCCTACCTCGGGTTCGGCTCGCCGGCGAGCATGGGCAATCCCCTGCTGATGGCCTGGAAGAACTACTGGATGCCGGCCTTTTTCTTTCTCATTATTGTCAACAATCTCCGTAGCCTGCAGCAAATCAAGATACTTTTTCTCGTGACCATGCTCGCCATGCTGATGCTGGACCGCAATTTTTACACGGTGCTCAGCCAGAACGAAATCGAGCATTACAGCGATGATCTCAAAGATAAGCTCGTCGGCGGTGGTATGGCCCTGGGCGGAAATACTCTGGCGGTCTTTCTGGCACAGAATTCCATCATATTTGTAGCGCTATTTTTCTATGAGACCAACAAGTTACGCAAGTCGCTCTTCCTGTTTACCGCCGGCCTCAGCTATTACTGCATCCTGTTCCTCTTCTCGCGTGGTGGGTATCTGGCGGCTGTCGTCAGTATCTTTTTCCTGGGAATGATCAAGGAGCGGAAGCTGCTGTTACTGCTCGGCTTGCTGATCATTTTTTATCATACCCTGCTGCCCCAGCCAGTGATTGAACGTATTGCTATGACCAAAACTGAGACCGGCTTTGATGCATCAGCCCAGGAACGCCTCGGCATGTGGGAACAAGCCCAACAGATGATCAGCGAAAGCCCGATCGTGGGCTGGGGTTTTTCGATATCGCCTTTCATCGAGGTCAAGGCCGGCTGGCAATTCGGTAACCGGCATTGGGGAAGCTTCCACAATAACTTTATTCAGACGACGGTTGAGTTGGGCTTCATCGGATTGGCTCTGCTGCTCTGGATCTATTTCGGTGCGATGAGGCTGGGCTGGAAGCTCTACAAGATGGCTGATGATCCTCTTTACAAAGGATTTGGCCTCGGCTACTGTGCCAGCGTTATGGGTATGCTTGCGGGAAATATTAACGGCAGTTACTGGCACTTTTATACCGTGGCCTCTTATTTCTGGATCTATCTGGCGATTATCATCCGCCTGTCGATCGCCGTCAAAGAGGCCCGGGTGGAGGCGCCTCGCCTGATCCGCAATGAGGAAAAGCCGGCGATACCCGAGCGTCTGCCTGAACTGGTTTAAACGCGGAAGAACACCGTGCACCCCTTTATCTCGATCATCATGCCCATCCGCAATGAGGAGGCCTACATTGCCAACGCCCTGGCTTCCATCCAGGCACAGGACTATCCGGCTGACCGATATGAGGTTCTGGTCATCGATGGCATGTCCGATGACCGCACCCGGATGATTGTCAAGTCCCAGATGGAGTCCATGCCCAATCTGCGCCTGTTCGATAATCCGGACCAGATCGTTCCGCATGCGCTCAACATCGGCATTGCGCAAAGCCGCGGGGAGATCATTATCCGCGTCGATGGTCATGTGGCGCTGGAAAAGAACTACCTCTCTCTTTGTATCGCCTACCTGGAACGGGTGCGCGAGGCGGACTGCGTCGGGGGTATCATCATTTCGATGAACAGCAGCTTTATCGGCGAGGCCATCGCCCTGGCCATGTCTTCCACTTTTGGGGTGGGCAACGCTTATTTCCGGACCCGGCAGGAGGGTGATCAGGAGGATTTTGTGGACAGTGTCGCCTTTGGAGCCTATCGCCGGCAGCTTTTCACCCGGATCGGCTTGTTTGATGAAGAGCTGGTGCGCTGCCAAGATGACGAGTTCAACTATCGGCTGCGCAAGAGTGGTGGCCGCATTTTTCTGACACCCTTGATCCGCTCCTACTATTTTTCGCGCACAAGTCTGCGGGCGCTCTGGCGGCAATATTTTCAATACGGCCTGTGGAAGGTGCGGGTACTGCAGAAACATCCGACCATGATGATGCCGCGGCAGTTTGTCCCACTGGCGTTCGTCACAGGATTGTTCGGCTCCTTCGTGCTGGCGCCCTTCTGGAGACCTGCGGTATTTCTCGCCATGGCGATCCTGGTTGCTTATCTGGCGATGTCGCTCTATTTTTCAATCCGGATCTGCGTAAAAAAGGGATTTCGGTATCTCCGGGTGCTGCCCATCATCTTTTTTATTCTGCATGCAAGTTATGGCCTTGGTTTTCTTCTGGGCTTGATCCGGTTTTTGGGTCGGCCGGCCGGTCGTCAATTCCCGGCGTTGCAGCAGCGAGGCACCTGACTTTTCAGGGAGGGCTTTCGCCGGTATCCGGGGAAAAAGCATGGAGCATTCTCGCTTGAAAATATTGCAGCTGCGCAGCCACGCCGGCTTTTATGGCGTGGAAAAGGTGGTGATCGAACTGGCTGCAGGCTTGAGCGCGCGCGGCCATGACATCACCATCGGGATTATCCAGGGGATGCAGCTTGATGATCAGGATTTCCAGACGATGGCGGCGAAAAAGGGATTGGCCTACGTGGTATTTCCGAGCGCCAGACCGTTCGATAGGCAAACGATCATCAGGATACGGAATTTTATCGAGGCCGAGCGGCCGCAGGTGATTCATTCGCACGGCTACAAGGCGGATGTTTTTGCCTGGGTCGCTAATCGCGCTTTTGGTCTCCCCCTGATCAGCACCTGCCATCCCTGGCTGGATACGGAGAGAGACTATCGCGCTGCGTTTTATGCCCTCGTCGATAAAGTGACGCTGCTGCGTTTTGACCGGATTGTCGCTGTATCGGAAGAGGTCCGGCAGCGATGCCGAGTTGGGCTGTTCCGGAAATCCTCCATTCCGGTCATCGCCAATGGCGTGGCGGTGGAACCTCCAGCGCCGGCCGGATGGCGGGCGGAGCTGCGGTTGCAGCTGGGCATCCCCTCGACCTCCCTGATCGTCGGGTGTGTGGCACGGCTGACTCCCGAAAAGGGCCACTGCCATCTGCTGCGCGCCTTTGCTTCTCTTAAAGGTAAAAGCAGCAGGCCGATGGCCTTGCTGCTCCTGGGTGATGGCGAGGAGAGCAAGGACTTGAAGGATCTCTGCCGGCAGCTTGAGATCGCGGATCAGGTTTTCTTTCTCGGTCATCGCGAGGATGTCCCGGCCCTGCTGGCGGAAATGGACCTCTTTGTGCTGCCGTCGCTCAGCGAAGGCCTCCCCATGGCGCTGCTTGAAGCGATGGCTGCAGGAGTGCCCGTGGTGGCAACGGCTGTTGGCGGCGTGCCCGAGGCCCTGGACCAGGGCCGGGCGGGTCTGCTGGTCCCGGCCGCTGATCCCGGCGCTTTGGCGACCGCCATGGCCCGGCTTGCCGAGAACGCTGACGAACGGCATGCCCTCGCCCGGAGCGGCCGGCATCGCATCGCTGCGGCCTATTCGCGTGAGATTATGACCGAAAAGTATGAGAAAGAATATCGCGATCTCGTACTCAGAAAAGGGGGATCGTGATGCACCTCAGAATTCCCGTTTTGATGTACCATGAGATCGTGCCCGATGATCAGCCGCGTGATGGACGCGGACGCACCCATCCCGATTATCTCCTTCCAGCGCAGGCTTTTCTGGAGCAAATGCAGTACTTGGCGGAGCAGGGTTTTAGCGCGCTCTCAGCAGTGGATTTGGTCCGCGCCGTGACGCAGAGGCGGATGGACGGTTTACCAGAACGGTCGGTCGTGATCACTTTTGATGATGGCTTCGTCGGAAATCATCATCAGGCTCTGCCTCTGCTCAGAAAATTCGGGATGCAGGCTACCTTTTTTGTGACCGTAGCACAGATCGGGGCACCCGCGATGATGAGCTGGGATCAGCTCGAGGCGCTGAGAGCGGCCGGCATGGGAGTCTGTTCGCATCTGTGGCACCATGTCATCATGGCCGAGCTCAGTCGGGAGGAGGCTTTTGCCGAATTATTCCAGTCCAGAAACCTGTTGCGGGACCGCCTGGGTCAGCCGGTCACCCTGCTCTCGCTTCCCAACGGCAGTTATCGCCGGGACTATCCTGAATTGGCGCGGGAAGCGGGCTATCTTGGCGGTTTTTGCTCGCGTCTGGGCTATGTCTCCGCCGCTTCTAACCCCTTTTTGCTCGAACGGGTGCCCGTTCTGCGATCCACCAGCCGGGCGAGATTTGCCAGAATGGCGGCCGGAGACCGGAGCGTATTAACCGGAGCTCAGATCAGGCGTCAAGCTCACACTCTGGTGAGCGCACTGGTGGGCGAATCGGCGGTTAACCGCTGGTACCATCGGTTGAACCGGATCGGCGCACCTGATGAGAAGAACTGATCACAGTGGCACACTCATTGCAAGTCCTTTCGTACGTCCGGTGATTCAGGCTCTTCGCCTGGACCGGGATTGCATTTTTGAATCGGGCGAATCCTTTTTTGAAAGGCCATAATGAGCTGCGGTCATTCAACTAACCAGACGGCTAGCGGCCGAACCAGGCCTCTGTTCCGATGCGTTGTTCTGATCACTGCCGTCGTCTGGTCTCTGCCGGCCGGCGGCTGGGCGGCCCTTGCAGATTCTCTGGTGCTCTCCATTCGACCGGATCATCCGCGTATCTGGATGCGGGGCGAGGACGAGTGGTATCGCAACGAAGTGGGTACTTTTGCCTGGCGGGTCCTGCATGGCGCGGAGCAGCCCTGGCCCTGGTCCAGCAGCCCGGCGAACGACCAGGCCAAGGAGGAGTTCAGCTATTCAGCCGGCGCGGACCAGGATGACGATTATGGCGCGGATAACATGTTCAACCGCTATGATCACGATTTTGCGATGCGCGTCCTCGAGCCGATCATCGCCGGAAAAGCCAAGAAGTGGAACTGGCAAAACGTCTATCAGGGCAACTGGACCCTGAACCATACTGCGGACGAGTACTTCGCGGATGCCCGGGCCAAATTGCTCTTCATTCTTGACTGGTCGCCAGAGTATGAATATCCCTATGTGATGGCTCTGTTCGCCACCACGGCCTATGACTGGCTCTTTAATGAGACCTTCTCCAATGGTCAGCCGGTCCTGAGCGAACAAGACAAACAGTGGATCCGGGACCGTTTGACCGTGCATGCCGATTTTTTAAAGCAGCTCGCCGATGGGTCAGGAAGCCCTTTTAATGCAGCCGATGTGGACAACTATTATTATGCCATGATGGGCCTTGTGCTCTATGAACCCGCCAGGGTCTCCGATCCAGGCTATCAAGCCATCAACGCCAGGGCCCTGGAGTATCTGACCTCCTTTTCAGAGGATTTTATCGGCAAGGTCCTGCCCTTTTGGGAAAGCCAGGGGGCGGATGGCGGCTGGCCCGGCGGCTTCAACCAGATGCAGATGTCGTTCTGGACGGGCGGATCCTACGAGAGCACTGATAACACCGTCTTTCTGACGATGGCCCCGGTTCTTTTTGCAGCCTGGACCGCAACCAGTACGCCATTGGAGAAGAGCCTTTTCAGCATCGGTCCCCTGAATTATATGCCCGAATTCCAACTGCATATGATTTTGCCTTCGGTCTTGGATGGAGAGGCCGAGAGTGCCTACTATGATATCAATGGCGGGCTGGATCCATATAGCCGCGCCCCATGGGTCATGCCGATGCGCGCCTACAGCCGGCGCCGCTTCTCCAGCGACAAGGAACAGCTCCGTCTGGCTGAGTTGGGCGCCTGGGTCCGGGCCCATTTTTCCCTCTCCAAAACGACGGCTGGTTCCTGGGACATGACCGATCAGCTCCTCTTCGAGGATAAATGGGTCAATCCAAGAGATCCGGTGGAGATCGGCTTCCCGCTCAACCGGCTTTTTAAAAGTCTTGGATGGGTTTTCATGCGCACGGGATTTTCCAGTCCGGAGGATTTGGCCGCGTTATTCATTGCTCAACGATACCACTGGAGCGCGCTTGATCCCTACGCCCAGAACGCCCTGATGATCTGGTACAAGGGCGCCCTGCTCAAGGGATATACTTCGCCGCTTCTCATCGACAATGCAAAGCAGAGAACGATTTCCCGTTTTCCTTCCATCGCCGCCGGTGCTGCAAGTTACGCGCCCGGCTCCACCTGGGATGTCGGACCGGGGATTACGCGCTACGAGGACAAACCGGACTATCTCTATATCGTCGCAGATGCGAGCCGTGCCTATCCCCGTGACAAGCTGACCTCCTGGACCCGGCGGATTGTCTTCCTCAAACCGGACCGGTTCATCGTCATCGACAAGGTCAAGACAGCAGCAGCCGGAATCCGCAGAACCTGGACGCTGGTGCCGGCCGCCGCGTTTGAGCATATCGCCGCCGGGCTGCTCAGACTGCAGAACAGTGGTGGCGGCGCGCTGTGGATGAAACGGCTCAGCCCGACGGACTATTTTACCGAGGGCATTACGACGCAGAGCTATTCTCTGACAGACACGGCAGCCGGAGCAGAGAGCCTCTTCATACACCTTTTTCAAATCACCCCCTCCGCCGTAACAGCAAACGCTCCACAACTGTTGGTCGATGAGGCCAAACTGAAAACGTCAGGAGACACCATCGCCGTGTCCATGCCCGATTGCGGAGCCACTCTCTTCCCGGACGACCATCTGGAACTTCAGCGGCGCGATACGTCGGTGAACTCCGGGGATCGGGATGCGGACGCCTCCTCCGGGCCACTGCAGTTCGAACTGCTGCAAAATTACCCCAATCCTTTCAATCCCTCTACGACCATTGGCCTCAGGTTGAGCGCGTCCGCCAACCTGCTCATCGAGATCTATAATCTTGCAGGCACCTTGCAGTTCACTCTCTTTTCCGGCAGCCTGAACCCTGGACTTCATCTCTATTGCTGGGAGGGAAAAGATGAAACGGGTCATGATTCTCCTTCAGGTATCTATTTTTGCCGGGCGTTTTCAAATGAACAGCAAGTATGCAACCGCAAGATGCTCTTGCTGCATTAGCCGGGCCGGAGGTGGTGTCTTGACCAAAGGAATGTCTATGAAGCGAATAGTTGGGGGCCTAACCATTCTTTTGGCGGTCCTGTTGCCTCCGGCGCAGGCCGCACACAAGGTGGTTGCGGCGAACGGCAATGATGCCCAATCGGGGAGTGCGGGCGCGCCATGGGCAACCCTTCTGGGTGCAGTCTCCCGGGTGAATCCTGGGGATACAATTTTCGTCCGTGGGGGGATCTATCCCGAAGGGGAGATCTGGATTCGTGCGGACTATGGCATGGGCGGGCACGCTGGCAAGTATGTGACAATCTGCGCCTGGCCGGGTGAAACACCGGTTTTTAACAACAGTGAGCGCGGCCTCATCATCGATGCGTCTTATGTCCGTGTGCAGGGGTTACGTTTTGAAAACGGCAAACCGATGTACAACACCAATTGGTCCGGGCGGTCGAATCACGTGGAGATCATCGGTAATACCTTCACGGGAACGGCCGGGTACGCCGCAATCCAGCTCACTGGCGATGACAACCTCATCGCCAAAAACCTTATTCGCTTGAACGGAAACAATCTGGGTACTCAGGGACATGGGATCTATGTTCAGGAGGGATCCGGCAACATCATTCGCGAAAACACGATCTCCGGGATGGATGGATATGGTATTCACGTCTATGAGGAGCACCGTTCGGAAGATCCGGCTGGCTATCGCCGCCTCATCAAGAATATCATCGTTGAAAAAAATGTAATTTTTGCTTCGCGCGCGCGTTCGGGAATCATCGTCGCTGCCGGCGCCGACGGCGGTCCGGCCGACATCCACGACATCCTCATCCGCTGGAATACTGTCTTCAATAATGCGGGCAGCGGCATTGTCGTTCAGGGCTGGAGCCCGATAGCCGGCATCCAGATCTGCAATAATACCCTGTTTGGCAACAAGACCGGAGATATCTGGATAATCGGGAATGTCGACAGTGTCCAGATCATCAACAATGTGCTTTGCCATTCCGGGCGTCTGACCCATATCGGTGCACGTGAGAATGTCCGCCACCTGACGGTGCGGAGGAATCTGTATTATCCGGTGCCGAAGGTGATCGAGAATACTTCGGACACCGAAGCTGTGGAGGGCGATCCCGGCTTCGTCAATCCCGGTCAGAACGATTTTTCGCTGCGCCCCGGCAGCCCGGCCATCGATGCAGGTCTGGACCTCGGCTGGCCTTATGCCGGGAGCGCACCCGATCTGGGTGCCCTTGAGGGGAATATCGCGGCTTCGGTGCACCACCACTCCACCCCTTCACCGCAGCGGGGGGGAGTGATGCTGGAAAACGGCATGCCCAATCCATTCAAACAGGAGACCCGTCTGCGTTACCGCCTGAACAGCAATGCAAATGTGCAGATGGAAATCTATGATCTATCCGGCCGGATCGTTGCCACCCTGGTGAGTGAAGAGCAACCGAAGGGCTTTTATACCCAAAGCTGGGATGGACGTGATTCGGCCGGCAAACTCTTGCCCTCGGGCATCTATTTCTGCCGTCTGCGGACGCCTGCAGAACAGATCGTACAAAAGCTTATCATTACCCATTGAATCGGGGCCGAAAGGGGAATCTCCGGTCAAGGCCACTGTTGCTGTTGTTTATTCGCTTGTTGCAGAAAGGAGGCGTTATGCGCCACTTTTATTCCGGTAATAACGGGTGGCCGATTGCCCTGACCATGATGGTTGCACTCCTGGGCATTGCGCTGCCGCTCTATCCGACGCCCTATGACATCACCGTCGACCACACCAGCATCAGCCGCTTCTGGTCGATCCCTGCGAGCAAGATCCAGGCAATAACAAACAATATCCGTATCTATTTTGGCCATACCTCGCATGGCGCGCAGATCACGATTGGATTGCAGCGGCTCAACCAAAGTCTCGGCGCACCGTACAAGGTCGCGATCGACTGGTCCTTGCCCACAACGACCAACACCCTGTGCATCCGAGAAAACACTACCTGGAATCCCCAGGATTTTTTCCCGACGGTTCCTGAAGCGCTGGCAGCCAATCCCGAGATCAATGTGGTCATGTACATGTGGTGCGGGCAGCCGGAGACGGCAGACTGGCAAGGTCTGTTGCAGTATTATACCGATCAAATGGAAGCCCTGGAAAAGCAGTACCGCAATGTCGTCTTCATTTATGCGACCGGCAATGCCCAGCAGAATGACTGTTCGGGTGACTGCCGCAACCAGTTCAATATCGCCCTGCGGAATTACTGCAGCGCCAAGGGCAAACCACTTTTCGACTTCGGCGATATGGATGCCTGGTACAATGGGGAGATGGCGACCTATGTTGTCCCCAACTGGTGCCCAAGCGCTGGTCAAAGCATTCCGATCCAGCATTCACAGTACTATAATCCCGACGGCCCCGGCCATACCACCTATGAAAACTGCGAAAACAAGGGGATGGCCTTCTGGTACCTGCTGGCCCAACTGATCGACATCTATACGCCCGTCAAACTCTCGGCCTTTCATGCGGCTGTTCAGGGTAAAATTGTACAGTTGAGCTGGAAAACGGAGATGGAATGGGATAACCTGGGTTTTTCAGTGGAGAGAAGCGAGGATGGCCTAACCTGGTCTGAAATCGAGTTCATCCATACCGTCGGCTCCTCCACCAGCGGATATGAGTACCATTATAGCGACAGGAATGTTCAAAGTGGAAGATCGTATCAGTATCGCCTCAAGCAGGTCAGCCGCGATGGCCAGGTTGAATATTTTGGCCCGGTCAAGGTCACCGTTCGCCAGCCCGGTACCTTCGGCCTGATGGATACCTATCCCAATCCTTTCAACCAGTCGACCTACATCGGCTATGAACTGCCAATGGACACCAGGGTCAAGCTGGAGGTCGTTAATGCGCGCGGGGCGCTCGTCCGACACCTGGAAGACCAGTGGCAAGGAAAAGGCGTCTATGAAGTCATCTGGGATGGCCGGGATGATGCTGGTACCGCCTTGAGCAGTGGCGTCTTCTTTGCCTTGCTGACCACCGATCAATCCCGCGGGATGCGCAAGATGGTGCTCATCCGCTAATCTGCAATAAAAGGCTGCATCGGACCGGGAGCTGGAATGAACATTCTTTTCCTGTCGCCGGAGATCCCCTATCCGGCGCAAAGCGGACACCACCTGCGCACCCTGAATGTGCTGAAAATGCTCGCCAGGTCGCATCGCATTCATTTTGTCGGGTTCGCCCAGCACCGGGAGGATTATCGCTATATCCCGCAGCTCGGGAGCTTCTGCGAAAGTGTCACCCTCTTCCCGATCGCCCCAAAGGGCTATAATCCCGCTTTTTTTACGATGGCGCTGAAAAACTGCGGCAGCCCTTACCCTCTGGTAGCGCAGCGCTATTGTACAGCGGAAGCGCGGCGGTGGATACAAAAACTCCTCGACCGCCATCCCTTTGATCTGGTGCACATCGACATGCTCGCTCTGGGCCTGTATCACGCGATGTTCCCGAAGATTCCAGTCTTTTTGACCAATCATAATGTGGAATCGCTGCGGCTCTACCGCTGGTCCCGGATCGAGAAAAATGCCCTTTTACGCCTCTACCTTAAAAGTCAGTATCACAAGCTACGGCGGTTCGAGCAGGAGATCTGTCCGGTCATGGACCGCTGTATTGTAGTTTCAGAAACGGACCGCGACCATTTGCAGAGCCTGTGCAGGTCCGATAATTTCACGGTCGTGCCGAATGGCGTGGATACCACCTATTTCCGCCCGATGCCCACTCCGCTGCGCGCGAACCATCTGGTCTGGGTGGGAGGGATGGGCTCTCCCTACAATGCCGATGCCGTGGATTATTTTCTCACCGCGGTTTGGCCCATCATCACGCAGACTAACGGCGCCGTGACCGTCGAATTTATTGGCGAAAGCCCTACCGCCACCTTGCGGCGCCTCGCGATGGAAGATCCCCGGATTCGTATCACCGGCTTGATCGAGGATATTCGTCCCGCCGTTTCTGCTGCGTCGGTTTTCATCGCCCCCATCCGTAGTGGCAGCGGCACCAAGATCAAGGTGCTGAACGCCATGGCGCAGGCCAAAGCGGTCGTGGCGACTCCGGTCGCGGCGGAGGGCATCGCGGGCGCACACGGGGAACATCTCCTGATCGGTGATACCGCCGAGAGCTTCGCCGAGGCGGTGGTCCGGCTCCTCGCTCAACCCGATCTTGCCCGGCGGCTGGGCGCCGCTGCGAGAGACCTCATTGAAGAGAGATACAGCTGGCAGGTGATCGGCCGGACAATGGATCAGCTCTACTCCACCATCGGCACATCTACAAAGGGATTGTAAGGAAGAATTGGAACCGGATAATCAAGAGGCAAGGGCATGATCAGCAAAATTCTTGTGACCGGCGGTGCCGGTTATATCGGCGTCCCTCTCGTTGAGGAGCTGCTGGAACAGGGGTATATCGTCCACGTTCTGGACAAGTTCCTGTACGGCGACGCGGCGCTCAATCACCTGGCGGATAATCCCCGGCTGCGTATTATCGAGGGCGACATCTGCAATGAACAGGATGTGGCGCACGCCGCTGCCGGCGTCGATGCCCTGGTTGCACTTGCCGGCATTGACGGTGAGGCGGCCTGCCAAGTTAATCCGGACGCAGCGCTGCAGATCAATTACTATGCTCAGGAGATGCTCCTCAAAGCATGCCGGAAGCAGGGGGCCCGCCGCGTTCTCTTTTGTTCCTCCTGTGTCTTGCTCGGCCATGGGGAGCTGTACGCTCTCATCAACGAGGAGCCGCTCTTTAATAAGAATTCGCTCTATGCGCACTTGCTGGCGAGTTGTGAACGCCTCTATCTGCGACAGAACGATTTGTGTCCGGTCATTTTGCGCCTCCCCGAACTCTACGGCCTCTCTCCGCGGATGCGGTTCGATCTCGAACTCAACCGGCTTGCAGCCCTGGCCGGCCGCAGCAGGAATCCGGTGCAAACGCCGCTTCTGGACGGCACGCCGATGGTGCATGTGCGCGATGCAGCCCATGCCATTGTCCTGGCCGTGGCGGCGCCTGAAGCGAAGGTGAAGGACCAGATCTTCAATACCGGCAGCGATGGCCTCCTGTTCTCCCGCGCCCGTATGGAGGAGGCGCTCAATCCGGCTGCAGATCCAGCGCCAGACCGGGTGATGCCGGATCAGGCCGGGATCCTGCCCTCCTTTGCGAAAATAAAACGGGTGCTCGATTTCGCAGCCACACGCACCCTGCCGCAGGGGATCCGGGAAATCGCCGATTATTGTCAGGCCCATTCGATCGATATCACGGTGGAACCGTATCATAATGAAAAAGCATGGCAGATCATCAACCGTAAACGCTTTTTGCCCTTTGCCGTGCCCGATGTCGATGAAAATGAAAAGCGGGAGATCCTGCACACGATTGACAGCGGTTGGCTCTCGACGGGCCCAAAGACCAAGGCCTTCGAGAAGGCCCTGGAGGAGTATTTTCAGGTCGATGGGTTGCATTGCATCCCCGTCAGCTCCTGCACCGCCGGATTGCACGTACAATTGCTGGCCTACGATATTGGCCCTGGTGACGAAGTTATCACCACACCGCTGACCTTTTGTGCCACGGTGCATACCATCTTGCAGACCGGCGCCAAACCCGTCCTGGTGGACATCGATCCGGTCAATTATAATCTGGATATCGATGCGATCGAGGAGAAAATAACAGCCCGCACCAAAGCAATTGTCCCGGTCTACTATGCCGGCAATGCCCTGGATTACGACAAGCTCAGCGCATTGGCTGAAAAGCATCATCTGCTGGTGCTCGCCGACGCCGCTCATGCCATGGGAGCAGAATACAAAGGCAAAAAGCTGGGGACGATCGAGGATGCGGCCTCTTTCAGTTTTTATGCCACCAAAAACATGACCACCGGCGAAGGGGGGCTGCTCACGACCCGCAATGAAGCGGCGGCCCGGCGCATGCGTAAAATCCATTACTTTGGCATGGACAAGGATGCCTGGAAACGCTACTCGGATTCCGGCAGCTGGTTTTATGAGATTTCAGAGTTTGGCTTCAAATACAACTTTACTGATATTCAGGCAGCCTTCGGCCTGCACCAGTTGAAAAAAGTGGACCAGTTCAACCGGCTGCGCAACGAGCTTTGCGCACTCTACGATGCGGCGTTTGCAGGGTATGATGAATTGATCATTCCGGCGACGTTTCCGGAAGGATTTTCCACCCGGCATCTCTATCCCCTGCTGATCCGCAGCGAAAAGCTGGCAATCGACCGCAATACCTTCATCAAACGGCTGAGCGAGGCGCGCATCGGCACTTCCGTCCACTTTGTGCCAATCCCCTATCACTCCTATTTTCAAAAGGTACTGGGATGCAAGCCCGGCGATTTTCCCCATACCGATTGGTTCTATGCGCGGGAGATCTCGTTGCCCATGTACACAAAATTAACGACGGAGGATATACGGAGGGTCATCACCGCGGTCGAAGAGATTGTGCAATCCGCTCGGAACTAGGGTAGCGGCTCTGTAACGCCCGGTTGGCTGCCCCACTCCTGCGATTCTTGCGCTGAGGGCTCGACGAGGGTGGTCCCCGCCTCCGGCTTTATCCACCCGGCTATCATCTCCCGTTAATCGCTGCAAAATCTCCGATTCCCGCCAGAATCTTTTCCGCAAGCTGCTGCCGGAATTCCGCTGCAAAAAGCTTCTCCTCATCCTCGGCATGCGACATAAAGGCCAGCTCCACCAGGATCGCCGGGCGTGATGTCATGCGGATGATCCGGTAATTGAACGAGCCCACGCAGCCGAACTCCTGCAAGGGCAGCTCGAGCAAGCGCCGGTAGACCATGCGGGCGAAGCCGCCCCAAAATGGGTTGTTATAGTAGGTGCTTGTGCCGTTGGCACCGAGATAGCCGTTGGCGGTTCCACCCGAATTGGCATGGATGCAGACCAGCAGATCGGCGTCCGAAGCCTCGATCTTGCTCTTTTTCTCCGCCAGGCTCATGTCAAGGTCCGCTTCGCGCACCTGCACGACCTGCATCCCGGCAGCCCGGCACAGCTGCTCCAGCCGTCGGGCCACATCCAGATTGACCTCTTTTTCTTCCAGGCCCGAGAGGCCGACTGCTCCGAGGTTGCTGCCGCCATGGCCGGCCTCGATGGCGACTTTCAGGGTTGCGGCCGGAGGATATTTGAGCCGCAGTTCCAGGGCTGCACCGGTCGGCCGCAGAGTATAGCCCCAGAGTTGCGGTCTTTGCAGGTGCACGGTGATCTCGTAGGTTTCCGGGGCGCGCTGCTCCCAGGTGAGGTGATCGGCCATCCTGAGATTCTCGCGATGGGTGATCCAGGTGCTGGCACTGCGGACCCCATAGAGGCGGATGTGCAAGGCGTTCGCGGCGGGATCGGGAAAGAGGGCGAAGGGAACCGGTTGCAGCCAGGGGATGGTGATCACGTCGGCACCAGACCCGGGCGCGGCGCTCAGGGTGGTGAGATAATAGAAGGGGGCGAGGGCCGGTTCAGGCAGGGATTCCACATCCTCAGAAGCGATATAGCCCTCGTCGTGGTCATCGAGCCGGATCCGCCAGGATTCGCCGATGCGGCCGCTGCTGGTGAGCACAACACCCTGCGGCAGTTCGGCGATGACTGGAGGACCGAGACGGACGCTGCCCAGACTCTGGTTGAGCAGGGCGCCTTCCCTGCGCACAATGAGCAGCGGGAAGGTGTCAGCCGCCTGCACCTTGAGCGTCGCTGAAGCGGTCAGGCGCAGCGTGCTCTTTTTCTGCCCGTGCGTCGTGTTCCTGAGTGTAAAGTGCAGGGATTGCTCCTGGCCTTCCGGCAAGCGGGCGAGCGGCAGATCGGTTTCGTAACGGGAATAGTCAGAAAAATCGGTGCTGCGCAGGTAGAGGCGCAGTTTGGCCGGCTTGAGCTCAACCCAGGCCTTGTGGCCTTTTGCGCCGATAAAGCCCAGGCGCACCCGGTCGCCTTTCTGCAGCAGCCGTGATTCTGCGGGCAGTACCGATGTTGAGTCAATCCACAGCGGCAGCGCCGGGCGCTCCACCGGCCTGGTGCGCAGCAGGGTACGCACAAACCGCTGGGTCTCGCCGCCTGCGGGCTGCACGGTCGCTTCCACCCGGTTAATCCCCGGCTGCAGCGTCACTTTCTTAAAAAAGATGCCGGTGCGGTAGAGGTGACAGGAATCGCCATTGATGGTAACCCGGGCCGGCCAGACCGATTTGGCGAGAAGATGAACCGCAGCCAGCTGGGTGGTGTCGCCGATATCATCACGCCAGGCGAAAGGCACGGCGCCCTCCTGGGCGCGGGCGGCAGCCGCCAGCCCCGCAAGAAAAAGTCCGATACAAAGCAGTGTCTGCCGCATCATGAAGTTCCTGCCGGTAAGTCGTTCACTGTGATCGAGGAGGATGTCGTAATATAACAAGCCGACGGTTCAATGCCAAGAAAAAACCGGATGCGGATCGAGAAGTATGGCTTGCTTTTTATTGGCAACAATTTGTATCTTTATGCAAAAGGAGCACCCATGCCGAAAGAACCTTTATCCACGCATTTCAGCTACCCCTTTCAGAACAATCTGATCTATAACAATCCGGAAAAACGCAAGATCGCGCTGGACATGCTCGAGCGCTATACGGGCTCGGAAGCGGCAGCTTTTCAGCCTTATATCATCCTCACCAATTTCCACAAATACCTCAAAGTATTTCAGGAGCGCGCGCAAACAGCGTCGACCTCGGGATCGGCCTTTTCGGCGGTGCACGATCCTCGTGGCCATATCAGCATGATCGATTTCAAGATCGGAGCGCCTACTGCAGCGATGATCATCGAGATGTTGAGCACGATCGAGCCCCAGGCGGTCCTCTTCCTGGGGATGTGCGGCGGATTGCATCGCTCGCTCCAACTCGGGGATTTCATCCTCCCCATGGCTGCGATTCGTGACGAGGGCGTCAGCGGCCATTTCATCCCTCCCCAGGTGCCCTCGCTGCCCACCTTCAAGATTCAAAAATTTGTCAGCCAGATCATCGTCGAGAATGGCCTGGATTACCGTACCGGCGTGGTCCATACCACCGACTACCGCTTCTGGGAATTCGATGATACCTTCAAGGCGATCCTTTATGAGGAACGGGCTATCGGCATCGACATGGAATGCGCCGCCCTTTTCAGCGTCGGATTCGTTAGCAAGGTGCCTATCGGTGCGCTGCTTCTGGTCTCCGATTTGCCGCTGCAAAAGGGAGGGATCAAGACCAAGGAATCATCCCGCAAGGTCTTTTCGAGCTTCACGGAAAAACACATCGAAATCGGGATCTCTGCAATGACGGAGATTCAAAAACGCGGCGAGCATATCCGGCATTATCGCTGGTGAACGCAGGTAGCCGTGCGGCATCGTCACCATGCCGCGGCCGCTGCGCGGGGCCACCGCGGTGCCGCCAGTGCCCCTCCCCGCCTCAGCGGGTAGAGGAGTTCCTCCCTTTTTCACTCTGCAATCCGGTATTGACAATGAAGTGAAATTATTGTAAATTTAAAGCTAAAGCTCAATTAGTCCTTGAAAGGAAAAGACGCTTTGGCCGCCTATCTCTACCTCTCCATTTTTCCAGAATCCCTGGTCGCCTCGATGCTGCCGCCGCAGGAGTTTGGCGTCTACTTCGCCACCGGCACGGCCAAACACACCCGCGGCCAGGCGATCTTCATCGAGGTGGATAAGGATTTCGCCAGTGACTATTTTCCCCTGGAGGACATCGAACAACGCTGCCAGCCGCATTTCGACGGCCAGCCCAAGCGCTCGGTCTATCTTTCCATCTACCGCGTCCTCGAGCACCTGCCGCTGAGCGCCCTGAAGAGCCTCTACCTGGTCACCGATGCCGGTGCAGTCCTCGAACTGCCGCGCAGCGCCACCCTGCCGGAAGAGCAGCGCCGGCTCCACCTTTATCAGGAACTCTGCCCGGTGATGCCGCGCATTGCCACCCTTTTTAATCCACGCGAATTCTGCCGCTTTGTCACCAACCGGGAATTTCCGGTCTCGGTCCCCAAGCTCTTTTTTATGGAGATGGAACTGGGCGCGCTGGCGGTCGATCCCGCTCTTGCCCCGGCGGAGGATCTGCCGTATGCGCATATCGAGCACCTGCGGGAATGCCTCATCGGGCTGCTGCAGCAGCCCGAAAAGCCGACCAAGACCATCAACCGCTATCTCAAGGGTGACATTTCCTTTGCCCTCATCCGCAACGGCTTTTATATCGGCGACCAGGAGGAGTTTTGCCACTATCCCTTTCCCGCGCTGGAGGTCCTGCAGCGCGATCACTTTGACTGGTGGCGTTCCGCACTGGAGGTCGAGGATCTGGATCTTTGAGTCCTGGGCCGCTCCGCCGTCCGGGGATTCGCCCATCGCCTGGTTTTCTCTTCGTGGTTGAGTAGTTTGATTGTTCCAGAAGTCCAGTTAATTTCCCGCAGGATTTCGAACTAACAGCGAGGTTGGAGATGGCCTTTCAGTACTTCAAGCGCAAACCTCTGGAGATGCTATTAGAGGAGATGAAAGGGGAGAACAGGCTGCGCCGGATCCTGGGGCCGGTTCAGTTGAGCAGCCTGGGCGTGGGAGCGATCATCGGCACGGGTATTTTCGTGCTCACCGGCATCGCGGCCCATGACAAGGCCGGGCCGGCCCTGATGGTCTCGTTTATGATCGCCGGCTTGGCGTGTATCTTTGCCGCTTTCTGCTACGCCGAGTTCGCCTCCATGGTGCCGGTGGCGGGCTCAGCCTACACCTATGCCTACGCCACTCTGGGCGAGCTTTTCGCTTGGATCATTGGCTGGGATCTGGTACTTGAATATACGGTGGCCTCGGCCGCGGTGGCGCACGGCTGGTCGCATTATTTCCAGGCCTTGCTCGCCTTTTTCAATTTGAAACTACCCCTGTCCATCGCCCGAGCGCCCTTCGATTATGATCCGGCGCTCGGACAGTTCATCTCGACCGGCGCCGTCATCGATCTGCCGGCGCTGATCATCACGACCGTCATTACGATTATCCTGATCAAGGGTATTCGCGAGAGCGCCTCGTTTAATGTGGCCATGGTGATCACCAAGCTGGTGGTCGTCGTTTTTGTGATAGGTGTGGGCGCCTTTTATATCGATCCCAAGAACTGGCATCCCTTCGCTCCGTATGGCTACTCCGGCCTCTCTTTCTTCGGCAAAACGATTCTTGGTCAGCAAGGGCCGGGCGGTGAACCGCTCGGAATGCTGGCAGGAGCGGCGGTGATTTTTTTCGCCTATATTGGCTTCGACTCGGTCTCGACTCATGCTGAAGAGGCGCGTAATCCCCGCAAGGATGTCCCGATCGGTATTGTCTCCTCTCTGATGATCTGCACGGTGCTTTACATCCTGGTTTCCATGGTTCTCACCGGCATGGTGCCCTATAATCAGATCAATATCGACGCCCCGGTCGCCGATGCCTTCCGCCAGGTGGGGCTGCCCTGGGCGCAGCTGCTCATTGCGATCGGCGCCCTGGCGGGGATCACCTCGGTGCTGCTTGTCATGGAGTTGAGTCAGCCGCGCATCTTGCTGGCGATGGCGCGCGATGGACTGGTGCCGTCCGGATTCTTCGGGGCGATCCATGAAAAATTCCGCACGCCTTGGAAATCCACCATCCTGACCGGCACAGTCATCGGCCTCCTGGCTGCCTTTTTGCCCTTGCGTATTCTTGCCGAGCTGGTCAATATCGGCACCTTGCTCGCCTTCGTTATCGTCTGTGCGGCGGTGCTGGTGATGCGCTACACCCATCCGGAGGCTGAACGTCCTTTCCGGGTGCCATTCAGTCCGGTCTTTCCGATCCTCGGCATCCTGTTTTGCCTGGTGCTGATGTTTTCGCTGCCGGTCGAGAACTGGCTGCGGCTCTTCGTCTGGCTCCTGATCGGCATCATCATCTACTTTTCCTACGGACGCTATCATAGCGTGATGTTTTGTCAGGTCAACGGGAAAAAAGCGGAGTGATACTGCCGCCTCGTTGCGGCGCCGGTATGATCGGGCAGCTGCAAGGCTGCCCTTCTGGGGCTCGCCTGGAGAACCGCTTTCCGGGGTGTCAGGGGGAGCTGGATTATGGGGGTACCCCGGCTAATTATTTGCTTGACTTATTTGTCGGGGATGCGTAATTTCTCGGCAATAAATCAGCTATCTGAAACCACTCTAATCAACGTGCAGCACCGCTCTACATGATCTCGACTGGCCGCCCTATATGCTATAGATGCCCTCTTATCGCCTTCATTTATCATTCCTTATCCATTTTTAAAAACTTCCTCTTGCCATGCAAAGGAGTATTTCATGAGTGCGCATGCCGCCCTCGTTGATCAGAGTACTGCTCTGGCCGACAGGCTCTATCGCAGCACGGGAGTCGATGTCAACCGCTGTTATCAATGCGGAAAATGTTCTGCCGGGTGCCCTCTGGCAGCCGAGATGGAGTATCCCTCGAGCGTACTGATGCGCCTGCTGCAGATTCGCCAGCCCGAAATGGATGAAAAGGCGCTGCGCTCGCACAGCATCTGGCTCTGCCTCTCCTGCGAGACCTGTTTCTGCCGCTGCCCCATGGAGATCGACATCCCCAAGGTGGCCGACTTTCTCCGCGCTGAAGCGGCGCGGCAGAACAAGGTCCATCGCCAGGCCCGGAATATTCTGCGTTTCCACAAGTCCTTTTTGGATGTCATCCACTATACCGGCCGGCTCTACGAAGTAGGACTGATTGCCGATTACAAATCCCGCAGCTGGAATCTGCTGCAGGATGTGGCGATGGCCCCGGTGCTTTATCTCAAGGGCAAACTGGAGCTGCTGCCGCATCGGGTGAAGAACCGCCGCGCCTTGCGCCGGCTTTACCAGCAGAGCATCGACAAGGAGGACCGGTCATGAAGATGGGTTATTATCCCGGCTGCTCCATCGGGGGTTCCTCGCGTGAATATGGTGAATCCCTGTTAGCCGTCGCCGCCGAGTTGGATCTGCAGCTGGAGGCGGTGACCGACTGGAACTGCTGCGGCGCGAGCGCGGCCCACAATCTCAATAAAAAGCTCTCGCTGGCCCTGCCGGCGCGCAATCTCGGTCTGGCTGAAAAACAGCAGTTCGCGGAACTCCTCGTCCCATGCGCTGCCTGTTTCAGCCGCCTGGCCGCCACGCGGATCGAGCTGGAGGAGGACGATGCCCTGCGGAGCGAGATCGAAGGGGTGATCGAAATGCCCCTCGGCCGCATGCCGCAGGCCCTGAATATTCTGGATTTGCTGCAAAGGATCTTTCCGCCGGAGCTGAATGGGCGCCTACGCAAGCCTTTCGCCTACAAGGTCGCCTGTTATTACGGCTGTCTGTTGGTGCGTCCGCCCAGGATCGCCCGTTTCGACCGTGTTGAGGATCCCCAGGTGATGGACGAAATCATGCGGCGCATCGGGGCGGATCCGATCGAATGGGCCTTTAAAACCGAGTGCTGCGGCGCCGGACTTTCGATTCCCCGGACGGATCTCGTCGGCAAACTCGGAGGCAAGATCCTCGAAGATGCGGTCAGCCGCGGGGCCGAGGCGATCATCGTCGCCTGTCCGATGTGCCACAGCAATCTCGATATGCGACGCAGCGCCATCAACAAGGCCCTCGGGAAAAAATATGACATTCCGATCCTCTATATCACCCAGGCCATCGGCCTGGCTCTCGGCCTTGAACCCAAAAAACTCGGACTGCACCGTCACATTGTGCCCGTACGTCTGCCGGAACGCGCCGCCAAGCCCGTTCTGAAGCCCGTTTCCGCCCAAGAGGAGTCCTGAACATGTCACGAATCGGCGTATTCGTCTGTCACTGCGGGGAGAATATCAGCGCCACGGTCGACTGCGGCCGGGTAGCTGAGGTCTGCGGCAGGATCCCCGGTGTCGCCCACAGCATCGATTACAAATACATGTGCTCGGATCCGGGCCAAAACATGATCCGCGAGGCCATCCGCGAGAAAAAGCTGGATGGTGTAGTCGTCGCCTCCTGTTCGCCGCGCATGCACGAACCCACTTTCCGCCGCGCCTGTGAGGAGGCCGGTCTCAATCCCTATCTGTGTGAGATGGCCAATCTCCGCGAGCATTGCTCCTGGGTACACGAAAAGGGGGAGGCGACCACAGAGAAAGCGATCGATCTGGTGCGCATCCTGGTCGAAAAGGTCAAGCGCAACCAGCCCCTCTTCCCGATCAAGGTGCCGGTGATCAAGACCGCCCTGGTGCTCGGCGGAGGCATCGCCGGCATTCAGTCGGCCCTTGACATCGCCAACGCCGGCCACAAGGTGATCATGGTCGAACGCGAGCCCTCCATCGGCGGCCATATGTCGCAGCTCTCCGAGACCTTTCCAACCCTGGATTGTTCGCAGTGCATTCTCACACCACGCATGGTGGAGGTGGCCCAGCATCCCAACATCACCCTCTATACTTATGCCGAGCTTGAGAGCCTCGACGGTTTCATCGGCAACTTCAAGGCGCGCATCCGCAAGAAATCGCGCAGCCTCGACGAAAAACTCTGTACCGGCTGCGGCCTTTGCACCACCAAGTGCCCCAACAAGCGCATTCCGAGCGAATTCAACGCCCGGCTCGGCCAGCGGACCGCCATTTATGTGCCCTTCCCTCAGGCGGTGCCCAACAAGCCGGTCATCGACCGGACTCACTGCACCTATTACACCAAGGGAAAATGTCGGGTCTGCGAGAAGGTCTGCCCGACGCAGGCGATCCGTTTCGATCAGCCCGACGAGATCATAGAGCATGAGGTTGGCGCCGTGGTGGTCGCCACCGGCTTCAACGTCAAGGAGAGCGATTTCTTCCCCGAATACGGCTACGGCCGTTACAAGGATGTCATCAGCGGCCTGCAGTTCGAGCGTCTGCTCTCGGCCTCCGGGCCGACCCTGGGCGAGATGAAGCGGCCTTCGGATGGCAAGACTCCGGAAAAGGTGGTCTTTGTCGCCTGCGCCGGCTCGCGCGACAAGGCCAAGGGCATTGAGTACTGCTCCAAGATCTGCTGCATGTATACGGCCAAACATGCCATGCTCTACAAGCACAAGGTTCACCATGGCGAGGCCTATGTCTTTTACATGGACATCCGCGCCGCCGGCAAGATGTACGACGAGTTCACCCGACGTGCCATTGAGGAGGACCATGTCCATTATATCCGCGGCCGGGTCTCCCGCATTTATGAACGCGATGGCAAATTGATCGTCCAGGGGGCGGATACCTTGCTCAATGCCATGCCGGTCGAGATCGAGGCCGATCTGGTCGTCCTCGCGACCGCCGGGGTGGCCAACGAAGGAGCGGAAGCCCTGGCGCAAAAGCTGCATGTGAGCTACGACGCGCATAACTTTTTCGTTGAAGCCCACCCCAAGTTGCGTCCAGTCGAGACCAATACGGCTGGGGTTTTTCTTGCCGGCGCCTGCCAGGCCCCCAAGGACATCCCCGAGTCGGTGGGTCAGGCCTCCGGCACCGCCGCCAAGGTGGCCGCGCTTTTTTCAAAGGATGAACTGACGCGCGAGCCGCTGATCGCCATGGTCAACCGCTGCGACCCGCCACTCTACTCGACTTGTGTCGGCTGTTTCCTTTGCCAGTCGGCCTGTCCCTACCAGGCAATCGAGCGGGAGGAGATCCGCGACCGCAGCGGCAAGCTGATCAAGACGGTGGCCAGGGTTAATCCCGGCCTCTGTCAAGGCTGCGGCACCTGCGTGGCCTTCTGCCGCTCCAAATCGATCGATATCCAGGGCTATACCCACGAGCAGGTCTATGCCGAGGTAATGGAGCTCTTCGCTTGAACCACCACGGCGCCCGATTCGCGGCAGCGCTGCAATCCGGAATGGAGCCCGGGCTGAACTCCGGGCGGACTAACCATGGAAGAGATCATGGACTTTGAACCGAAAATCGTTGCCTTTGTCTGCAATTGGTGCACCTATGCCGGAGCGGACCTCACCGGCACCAGCCGGATCAAGTATGCCACCAATGTGCGCATCATCCGCTTCCCCTGCACCGGCCGCATTGATTTTATGCTGCTGCTCAAGGCCTTCGCTCAGGGAGCCGACGGCGTGATCGTCTCGGGATGCCATCCCAACGACTGCCACTACACCTCAGGCAATTTTCATGCGCGCCGCCGCTGGATCGCCTTCATGGAGCTGGCTGAATTCATGGGGATCGACACGGCGCGCATCCAGTTTTCCTGGGTATCCGCCGCGGAAGGGGCCAAATGGGCTGAAGTCGTCAATACCACCGTCGACAAGGTGCGCAAACTGGGACCTTATACCGCCTACCACGAGATGGCAGCGGCCGGGATCATGTAAAGGGAGAGAGAAGAGAAATGGATGTCTTGAGAACCAGGGCGCGCGAGCTGCTCGAAAGCGGGACGGTGCAGATAGTCATTGGCTTCGGCCAGGGCTCCAACGGGCGCAGCCGGGCCCTCTTCGTGCAGACGTCGCAAGCGGCCGAAAACCTGATATGGGATGATACCTGCCAGCAGAACCTGGCAACCTATCTCTTCAAACCGGAAGTCCGCCAGAAGGGCAAGGTGGCCATCGTCGCCCCGCTGCCGGTGCTCCGCTCCGTGCTGCAATTGGCCTCGGAAAACCAGGTGCAGGATGGGGATCTCGTCGTACTGGGTGTCAACAACGGTGAACTCACCGAAATGACTACGCTTCAGGAGATGGAGGCCGCAGTCAGCACCCGCGACCTGACGCTCAAGGGGGCCGATCTCACCCGGCTGCAGGAGCTCGACGCGATGAGCCTCAAGGAACGCTGGCAATTTTGGCAGGAAGAACTAGCGCGCTGTTTTAAATGCTACGCCTGCCGCGCTGCCTGCCCGATGTGCTACTGCAGCCGCTGTACCGTCGAGTGCAACCAGCCGCAGTGGATTCCGGTGCCCGCCCACCAGCTTGGCAACTGGGAATGGCATATGATGCGCGCCATGCACCTGGCAGGACGCTGTGTCTCCTGCGGGGCATGCGGCCGCGCCTGTCCCCTCGACATTCCCATCCATCTGCTGACGATCAAGATGGAGGAGTCGATTTTTCAGGAGTTCGGGATCCGCGCCGGCGTCAGGGCCAAGGCCGAAAATGCCCTCTCCTCCTTCCGCGCCGAAGACAAAGAGCAGTTCATCATCTAAGGTATCGCCATGGAAAACAGAACTATCCAACACACCCAGCTGCTTGCCCTGCTGCGCAGGATTCAGGAGCTTGAGCGCAGGCTCATCGCCCCGCAGCGCAAGGGGAACCAGGTCCACTTCCAGCCCGCCACTGCGGTCGAGGAGATTTCCTTTGACTATATCCAGACCGCACTCTCGGCCAAGTCGGTGCTTTTCCCGCCGGTCGAGGAACTGATACGCTATCATCAGGACGAAAACGGGATACAGATCGACGAGCGCAACGTGGATCTCATCCCGGAAACGGTGGCCTTCGGCCTGCGTCCCTGCGACGCTGCTGCCGTCACCTATCTGACGCGGCAATTTACCGGGGACAGGCCCGATCTGTTGTTCAGCAAACGGCTGGAAAAGACCACCTTTGTGACGGTGAGCTGCACCCGTGCCGATGCGGATTGTTTCTGCACCTCTGTCGGCGTGACGCCCGGCGATACCCGCGGCAGTGATTTGCTGTTGACCCCGCTGGGGGGGGAGACCTATCTGGCCGAGGTGCTGACCGCCAAAGGCGAGGCCCTGGTGGCTTTGGTACCGGAGCTATTCGCCCCCGCCGCCGCGGTGAACAAGGAGGACTATCTGGCCCAGGTTCCGCGTGAATTCGATCTGGAAGTCCTGCGCGGCAAGCTCGGCAAGGCCTTCGATAGCCCCTTCTGGGAGGAGACCTCGCTGCGCTGCATCGGCTGCGGCGCCTGCACCTATGTTTGCCCGGTCTGCTCCTGTTTTGACATCCAGGACGAAGGCTCGCACAAGAAGGGGACGCGGCTGCGCTGCTGGGACTCGTGTGGTTCGGCCCTCTTCACTCTGCACGCCTCGGGGCACAACCCGCGGCATTTGCAGAGCGAGCGCTGGCGCCAGCGCATGATGCACAAATTTAGCTACATGCCCGAGCAACTGCAGGTGCCGGGTTGCGTCGGCTGTGGCCGCTGTTTGCGTGCCTGCCCCGCGGATATGAATCTGATCGAACAGGCCCAGGCCTGCATCGCTGCCGTATAAGCCGGGATACTATTGGGAGCATTTCTCATGGCTGAACAGAACGATTACAAACCTTTCCTGATGAAGATCGACAAGATCATCGACGAGGCCCCCAAGGTACGGACTTTCCGCCTGCTCTTCCAGAATGAGGAGGAGGGGAAGGCCTTCCGGTTCAAGGCGGGTCAATTTGGTGAATACTCCATTTTCGGCGAGGGCGAATCCACCTTTTGTATCGCCTCCTCGCCGACCCGCAGCGGCTATATCGAATGCACCTTTCGCAAGGCTGGGCGGGTGACCACCGCACTCTCCAGACTCGAGGAGGGTGACATCATCGGCTTCCGCGGCCCCTACGGCAATATTTTCCCCATCGAAGAGTGGAGCGGCAAGAGCCTGCTCTTCATCGCCGGCGGCATCGCCCTGCCGCCGATGCGCTGCGTCATCTGGAACGCCCTGGATTGGCGCGAGCGCTTCAAGGATATCACCATCCTTTACGGCGCGCGCTCGGTTGCGGATCTGGTGTATAAACACGAACTGGAGGAGTGGGCCGCCCGCCCGGATGTCAAGCTGGTGACGACCGTCGATCCCGGCGGCGAAACCCCGGAGTGGAAGGGGGAGATCGGCTTTGTGCCCACGGTACTGGAAAAGATCGCCCCGGCGGCGGCGAACACCATCGCCATCGTCTGCGGCCCGCCCATCATGATCAAGTACACCTTTCCGGTCCTGCTCAAGCTCGGCTTCCAGCCGGACGATATCTATACCACCCTGGAAAACCGCATGAAATGCGGCATCGGCAAGTGCGGCCGCTGCAACGTCGGCAAGCTCTATGTCTGCAAGGATGGCCCGGTCTTCACCTACAGCCAGTTGCAGAATATGCCGGCGGAATACTAAAGATCTCCTCCGCCCAGATAAAAAAAGCCCCTCCATTGGAGGGGCTTTTTTGTTGTGTTTTATTAATCCGTGATGTTTTTCCACCAGGTGCGGTGCAGGATCAAAGAGCTGACGATCAGCACGCCCAGGGTTTCGAGCATGCTCGCCTTCTCGCGGATGACGATGAAGATCGGCAGGATCACCAGGCTGGTCTGCCAGACGATGCCGATAAGGACATTGAACATATCGCGCTTGAAATTGGCATCGGATACAAACGAGGGATCCATGGCGACGACTCTGGCATGGATCGGTTTCCAGAAGCCCCAGGGGCGGACCTGCTTGTAGAATTTGATTAGAATCTCTTCTTCCTCCGGCTTGCTGAGCAGGGCGCCGAGAATACTGCCGACGCTGGAAAGTACCAGAATGACCGGGAAGGAGTAGAGCGCGTGCAGATTGTCGACGATGGGCGGATAGAGCCAGAGGAACAAGCTCGGGAATTTGGAGAGGATCAGCGCGCTGGTGATGCCGGTGATCATGCCCCAGAAGTAACCGTAGCCGTTGAAACGCCACCAATACCATTTAAGGATGTTGGCGGCCGTATAGCCGCCCCAGAGGGCGGAGACGATCCACTGGGTCACCTCGTTGATATTGGCGGCATGAAAGCCGAAAAAGATGCCAGTGGCGACAAAGGCGAACGAGACGATGTAGCTGAGCGTAATAAGTTTGCGATGGCTGGCATTGGGATTGATGTAGCGCTTGTAGATGTCGTTGACGACATAGGCCGGGGCGGCGTTGACCGTGGCTGCGAAATTGGACATGAAGGCGGCGAAGAGACCCGCCAGCACCAGCCCGAGGATCCCCGTCGGAAGGAAGTTGCTGAGCACATAGGGCAGGATGCGTTCAAAGTCGATATTGGCGCCCATACCGACGATCTGTGGGCTGAAAAAGACCAGGCCGAGTGCGACAATGCCGCTGATCAGGAGATAGCGCGGGAAATAGAGGCAGCAGCAGACGAAAAAGTTCATCTTGGAGGCATCTTTGGGACTGCGGGTAGCGAGGATGCGCTGCATGTCATAATTGGGCGCCGGGCCGGCCAGACTGACGAGAATGCCCTTGAAGAGCATCATCATGAAGAAAATAGTGAAAAGGGAGTACCCGTCCGCCGCAATCTTGGTATTGACCGACTGGATCAAACCGGACCAGTCCAGGTTGAGATTCCAGCCGAAGAAGGGATTTTTCCAGCCGGCCGGGATGGCGGCGGTGATGGCGGCGTTGGTGGTCTTGGACATGGCCACAATTGCGACCGTGATCGAAGAGATGGTCAGCACCGAGAATTGGAGCAGCTCGGTGATGACCACGCTATACATGCCGCCGGCAACGACGTAGAGGGCCGTGACGAGCATGAGGATGGTGGCATAATAGTTGGGCGGCAAACCCCAGGGCAGAAACTGGGCCAGGAATTTACCGATGCCGGCGAAGCCATAGGCGAGAAAGCCGATGACGCTGACCAGAGCGAAGACCACCACGCTGATGTGCGCCAATACCCCGCCGCGCCCGCCGCCGAAGCGCGTGCCGATCCACTCCGCGCCCGTCATGACATTCGACCGGCGCATCCACTTGGACATGAAGACCATCAAAAAGACCTGATTGAAGACCGGCCAAAGCCAGGGGAGGAAAACCGATTTCAGGCCATAGACGAAGACGACATAGACCAGCCACATCGTCCCGGTGATGTCAAACATGCCTGAAGCGTCCGAGACGCCCAGAATCCAGTACGGCAATCCCTTGTCCGCAAGAAAATAGGAATTGAGACCCTTGGAAGCTCTTTTTGAGACGATGAAGCCGATAAGCACGGTCAAAATGAGGTAGCCGATAACAATGCCAATGTCGAGAGGAGAGAGCGTCATGGATTCTGCTCCGATTATAAGGAAACCTGCGCCGGCGTAATTAAGGCGTAATATAAGTATCGCATTTAAAAAAAGCAAGCCAGGAATCGAAAGAACAACCGGCGGTTCCGGGCTGGTCCATGGGAGCAAAATGCGAGAAAAGAAATATTTCGTTTATAAGAAGAAATTTATCGACCCCTCGCCGGGTTCTATTACATAGGACCTTTTTGTGAAGGATCCCTCCTGTCCGGGATTCCCTCTGCTACAGGCTTCAGAGATAAAGCGCGCTTGCGCCACACCCGGGCCGCCCGAAACCGGACGAGGACGATGGATTCAGAAGATGATCCATACACCCGGGCACCATACTCCCGACCTAAGGACGGTGATTGACCCCCTCATGTCCTCTTTCTCCGTGAAAACGCAGCTTTGCAGCCAAACACTCATCCTCTTTGCAGGGGGATACCTCAATCGTGCCGGCGGAGAAGCCCTCCTTAAGGCCGCCTGTGATCCCGCCTATGACGCGATCCGCAGGATCGTTCTGGATGTCGGGGAGGTGCAGGCGGCCAACAGCCTCGGCATCACCTCGCTCCTGGAACTCATGGAAACGCTCAAGAGCCGGGAGGGGGGGCTGGTGCTGGTGCGCGCACGGCCTGCCTTGCTGAAAACCTTCAGCATCATGGGGCTCTATCGTCATGCCTTTAAGGCGGACAGTGTCCGCGAAGCGTTGGATCTCCTGGCCTGAACGAATCGCAGCCAATGGGCGGTAATCATGGACCACCATTTACGAAAATTCTTCGAACTTTCTCTTGACCTGTTTTGCATCGCCGATGCCAGGAGGGCGGTGTTTATTGAGGTCAATCCGGCTTTCAGCCGCACCCTGGGTTGGTCGCGCGAGGAGTTGCTCTCGCGTCCTTTTCTGGAGTTTGTCCATCCGGAAGACCAGACCAGAACCGTTGAGGAGATCGGCAAATTGCTACGGGGCGTTCCTGCTCTCTCCTTCGAAAACCGCTATCGCAGCATCCATGGGAATTACCGGCACCTGATCTGGAATGTATTCCCTGAATCCGGCAGCGATCTCCTCTATGCGGCGGCCCGCGATGTCACCGAGCAGCGGCTCAGCGATATCAAACTGCAGGAGACAGCGGCCAGTCTGCAGCACAAGATCCTGCAGCTCCATGAGCTCATCGATACCGGTATTGATATCATCCGCATCGATCAGCCGGAATCCCTGATCGATCTGGCCCTGCGCCGCGCCACTGCGCTGACTGACGCCTCCCGCGGCTTGGTTCACATCCGCAAGCGGGACGGCACGCTCGAGCAGGTTGCCTTCCCGGAGGGCAGCTTGGAGGAGATTGAAATCAACAGTGATGTCATCCAGTCCGGCTTTGAGTGCCTCGGCGATCAATACACCTTTATGGTCATCGGCAAGGAAAATCATCATCCTCAGGCACGATTCGAGACGGTGGACAGAATGCTGCTCCATCTTATTAGCCAGCAGGTCCGCGCGGCGATCGAGAACAAATACTATATTCGTGAGATGCTGGACAAGCAGCGCATGACCCGCGAGCTGGAGCTGGCTTCCGCGATTCAAAGAACGATTCTCCCTTCCATTCTGCCGGTTATCCCCGGTTATCAGAACAGCGGGCTCAACATCCCGTCCAGGGAAGTCGGCGGCGATTATTTTGAAATCATCCCCCTGACCAGCGGCCGCTTTGCCCTGGTTATCGCCGATGTCGCAGGCAAGGGCATCTATTCGGCCCTGCTGGTCAACAGCCTGCACGCCGCTCTCCATGCCTATCTGGAGAGCGCCATCCCGCTGGAGGCCATGGCGGTACGGCTGAACCAGCTGATGTATGATGTTACTACCGCAATGCTCTTTACCACCTGCTTTGTCGCTTTGCTGGATCCGATGGAGGGGAGGGTGGAGTATATGAATGCCGGGCATTTGCCGCCTAAAGTGATCCGGAGGGCGGGGGAAATCGAGATGCCGCAGGAGGGAGGGCCGCCGCTGGGCTGCCTGCGGGAAGGGGTCCGATATACAAGCGGCATCTTTACGTTGCAGCCGGGCGATGGGCTCTTGCTCTATACCGACGGAATCACGGAGGCAGCCGATCCCGAGGGTGTGTTCTATCAGAATTCGGGGCGGTTCGAGTCCCTGCTGCGACGCTTTGGCAGGGAAGAGGCGGGGAGCGGTCTGCAAACGATCGTCGATGACGTTCGGGCGTTCACCAGCGCCGTCCATTTCGAGGATGACATTACCCTGCTGTACCTCCGCAGGTGCGATTAGCGCAGGAAGATCAGGGCCACCCCCATCATGGCAATGAAGGTGCCGGCGACGGCACGCAGGGTGGGGCGCTGTCCGTGAACGATCCAGACAAGGGGGATGAGCAGTACCGGAACAGTCGCCAGCAATGTCGCGGCGATACCGGCCTCGGCGTACTTAACGGCGACGTTTGCCAGCCAGACTCCGAGATAGGGGCCAAGCAGGGAGGCGATGAGGATATAGAGCGGGGCCCTCTTGTCGGTGATCAAGATCCTGGCCGCCTCTTTGTTGTAGAGGATGATGGCCGCGATCCCCATTACCCCAGCAGCGGGGACCATGCGTAACATGGTGGCCGCCAGCGCGCCGATCTCTGTGCGGAAGCCGTACTTGGCCAAAATCACTCCGGCGGCCTGGCCGATGGCCGCCAGGATCCCGAGAACCACCCCCTTGAATTTCACTCGTGGATGATGTTCCTCATTCTCCTCATTGACCACCCAAAAGATGCCCATGAAGGTGATGGCGATGCCGGCCAGGCCGAGGGGGCTGAGATGCTCGCCGAGGAAAAACCAGGCGAAGACTGTAGTGAAAACCGGCGATAGCGAGAGGAGCAGTGTTGCCAGCCGCGAACCGAGGATCACCAGACAAGTGAAGAATGCGGCATCGCCGAGCGCCAATCCAACCACCCCGCTCAGTCCAAGCCAGAACTTTTGATTCCGGCTTGCAGCCACCGGAAAGAAATAGCCCTCCTGAAGGTACAGGGTGACGCCGAGAAAGAGACAGGCCAATGTCAGGCGCATCAGGTTGGTGTAAAAGGGACCGATGCGCTTGCCGATACTTTCGAAGAGGATGGCGGTGCTGCTCCACAGCACCACCGCGGTCAGCGCGGCGATTTCGCCCTGGTATGGCAATAGCTCCTCCAGAAATGGATACTAATCATGTAATGTAGTGAAATTCAGGCATTCGCGAAAGCATAATTCGCGTTTTTTTGTTGATTTCTCTAGGGCCTGGTGTGTATATTGGCTGGCTGGTGCGCAAGACGCCGGTGCCCACATCGCTGGAAGGCGCGGGCTAACCTTCCAGTCCCAGACGGGGCGGGGTGCACGGAAACCAGGAAGAGAGGACAGGGCATGCAGATCATTGTGGACGGCTACAATTTCTTGCTGCGCGGCCGGAAGAAAGGATTGCTGGGTGCGAGCGAACTGGAGCGCGCGCGCGAGGAGGTGATCCGCAAACATGCGGTGTATGCCGCTGCGCGCACGGTGCGCGTCATGCTGGTCTTTGATGGCCAGAACGACGCGGGGCCACCGGCGCGAATTCAGAGCGGAAAGATCAGGGTTATCTACTCCCGGCCGCCCGAGAATGCGGATGCGCTGATCAAACGCCTGGTCCAGGCGGAAAAGCAGCCGCGGAATACGCTGGTCGTCACCTCCGACCAGCCGCTGGCACGGTTCGTCCAGTCCTGCGGCGCCCAGCTGCTCTCCAGCGAGCAATGGCGGCATAAACTCGAACAAGGTCGTGATGCCGATCTGCAGGAAAAGCATGGCGGCAGCAATGATCTGGATCTCGACGAATGGTTGCAGCTATTCGGCGAAAACTAGGCGGTTGGCCGGCCTCCCGTTTGCCTGGACCGACCTTGTACTATTCGATCTGCCAGACCTGTACATCGCGTGCGGCGATCTCCTGCAGCAGGCTCAACTGTTTGCCATGCGCTGTCGCGTTCCGGTGTTGTTCGTGCACCAAATCCCGTAATGTATAGACCCCCGATTTCGCCACCGTCAAATCGACGCCAACCTGCTGTACGGACTCGCTGTGGTTGATGAGAAACAGCAGGAATCCTGCCGATGTGCGGCGCAGCCGGACCTCCACCGGTGCCTCCGCCTTGCCGTCATGCGAACTGGTGAAGGGGCGCTCGATTCCGCTCCATTGCAGCAGGTTTTTCATCAGACGTTCGTTGCCGCGGGCCGGCTGGAGATGATTGGCCATCCCCAGGAAGGTGCCGATGTAGAGGGCGCCGCCTTTGCCATAGTCCGCCGCGGTTACAGCGGGTGTGCCATCGGCCAATCGGGCCAGCACCTTGCTCACGGTTTGCGGCAGTAGGGTTAGCGATTCGGCGAAATTGGCGCCGAAGAGGGTATCCGCCGCCGTGAATCCCTGCAGCAACGGATGGGTTAGGGCCACCGGCGAGAGTGCGGGCCGCTCATCCATTCTCACCGAACTTTCCCGCACGCCGAAGATCTGGTCCAATCCCATCCCCGGGATGGCAGGCATCGCATAGCCCCGTTCATCGTTCCACGCCAGCCGTGCCTCGCTGACGGCATAGCCCCCCTCCGCGATGAATTTTTTCAGTCCGGCCGCCGCGGCTTCTGTGAACATCAAGGGATAGGGGACGATGATCAAGCGGTACCCGGATACTTCGCCCTTTTCAAGGTCGCGGCGATGAATGAAATCAACCGGGATGTTGCGCTCGGTGAAGAAACGGTACCAGCCAAGCAGCGACTGCTGGTGTAAGTCGGCGGTGACGGTGCGCTGTTCGCCGCCGACCATTTGCGCCAGTGGATTATAGACGATGGCAACCTGCGCCGGAATCGGCTTGGAATCGAGGAACAGCTTCATATTCCTAGTGACGATTCCGGCCGTCTTGCCGGCCGCCGCCGCCCGTTCGGTGACGCTGCCGTCCAGGTTGATCAGCCCGTAGCCGCCCGACTCGTATCCTGAAGACATGGGATAATAGGCATAGATATTAATCGCCTTGGCCCCCTTGGCCAGCGCCGACCACATCCAGATACGGTGATCCTCAGGGGTGATTGGATTGCCGATATTAAGACCATAGGTGCCTTTGCCCGCCTGAAGCTCACCGACATAAAATCCGCCATTCTTCTTATTGGCGCTGCGCGAGAAGTCAACCGCCACCTGATACTTCCACAGCTCCCAATGGCTGCTAGGATGATTGTGTTTGGGATAGAGCGAGGTACCGTAGAAATCGATCTGTTCCGCCATCAGAAAGTCGTCGGTCGCCCCGGCACCGACATAGGGCGAGTAAAAGATCGAGGGAACCGCGGCATGGGAGGTGATCACATGAACCGGGTCGGCTTTGCGGATGGCTTCATAGCGCAGGCGCAAGTCGTGCGCCAATTTTTCATATATAAAATTTTTCCAGTCGATAAAATCGGTATAGCTGAGGATGGTGCCGAAGCGCGGGGCGCTCACCTCGCTCCAGTCGCTGAAATTGCGATACCAAGCTTGATTAAGCGCATCGAGGCTGCCATATTTTTTCAGCAGCCATTGCTGGAAAACGCTCATCGTGAAGGGGCAATAGCAAAAGCTGGCATTGGGGACGTAATTGATATAGGCCCAGTTGATGATGTGGGGCTCGCTCCAGAGATCCCAGCCGAAAAAGTTGGGATGCTGCATGGCGGTTTTGGCGGTCGCGGTATAAAAATTGAGGACCGCCTCCTGGACGCCGGGATGGTCGGTGCAGCATCCTGGCGCCGCTTGGGGCGTAACCTTGTCGCCGCTCTGCGCCTCAAAACGGCCCTCAGGGAATCGTTTTACGACCCAATCGGGCGCGGAGTCGACATACAACTGGCAGATGACGCGCAAGCCTTGCTCGCGCGCGAGCTCGCAGAGCAGATTGAGATTTTCAAAATGGTACTCCCCAGGCCGGGGCTCGCAATGCGCCCATTCGACCCAGGTACGGACGGCGTTGAAACCAAGAGATTTGATCTGTGTCAGATCGCGGCGCCATTGATCACGCGATTCCGGGGTGATGGCTGAGAGCATCGGCGCGCGGGCGATGCCGCCGCTGTACCAGACCGAGACCGGGAGAAAATCGGGTGTGCGCTGAAAGCCCTGCTGGGCAAACGCCAGCGCCGCAAGCATACAAATCATGAGAAGCGCCAGGGAGGCGGGGATTGTCCGCATAAAACATCTCCTTTGCTGGATGGATGAACTGATGCAATGTAACACTTTTTGATTACTTGTGCAAGGATTTAGCCGGACAGGAGCCCCCCGAAATCCGACTTGCACCTGAAGCCTCGCACTGCGTACTCCAATCACCCCATCAACCTGGTGAGCCCGGAAAAATGGCCCTTGAAATGAGGATTTATTTTACCATATTATTATCACCTTTGCCACCGTACCTCCTATTTTAATATCTATTACAAGGAGTTCAAACCATGAAACCATTATTCTGTATGGTCCTGCTGGCGGGACTTGCTGGCTGTGCCGGCAATTTGCCTCCGGGCGCTGTTCCGGTCAGGGATTTTGACCTTGACCGCTATCTTGGCAACTGGTACGAAATCGCGCGTCTGGATCACTCCTTCGAGAGGGGGCTCAGCCGCATCACGGCGAACTATACCCTCAATGACAACGGCACCGTGCGGGTGGTCAACCGGGGCTACCAGGATGAGAAGAAAAAGTGGAAGGAGGTGGTGGGCAAGGCCAAATTCGTCGGCGACCGCAGCGTCGGACGGCTGAAGGTCTCCTTTTTCGGGCCCTTTTACGGCGGTTACAACATTATCGAACTTGATGAAGGCTATTCGCGGGTGCTGGTTTGCAGCAACAGCACAAAATACCTTTGGATTCTGGCCCGTGAGCCCCGGCTTCCCCGGGAGGTGCTGACTCAGCTGGTGGAAAAGGCGCGGGCGTTGAACTTTCCGGTCGATAAGCTCATCTACGTCGACCAGAGCCCGGTTCCGGAACCGCCCGCGCGATAGTCCTGGGGTGCTCGGGTTCTCACCGGGCGTCGGCGTCGTGACGAACCGTGCCGTCGTCGTTGTGGTCGCGGACACGGGTGTGCAGTTCGGTGAACATGCGGCGCATGTCGCGGAGGCCGCCGGCGGTGAACCAGACCACGACCACACTCGAGATCACGACGCCGACGATCAGGTAGAGATACCAGAAACGCATCCAGCCGCGATCGCTGATCGGGCTGGTCAGGGCCATAATCGTGCCGATGACAAAGGCGGCGAACCAGATAAAGGTCCAGACATAGGTGGCGATGTAGATGATTTTGTCGCCGCGGGTGAACAGCTTGCCCATGCCCAGCATCTTCCATCCCCGGACCGGTTCGGCGGCGGCTGCTATGGCGTCTTCCTTGACCAGATATGGGCCGCGGTGGAGAAGCCGGTCCATGTCATATTCCCGCTTAGGCCCAAAGAGCGAGACGAGGATATAGATGAGGATAGCGCTGGCCATGGCGAGGAACCAGAAAACCTGGCCGTTGATCGCCCCCAGGGTGGCGAGCAGGGGAATCCGCTCTCCAGTAGACGGAAAGGCCTTGAGGATCGAGGGGATGACCGTGCCGCTTACGGCGACCGCCGAGCCGGTGATCATCGCCGCCCAGGCGGCCGCCGTGGTCCCGCGTTTCCAGTAAAGGCCGCCGATGATGACCGTGCCCGAACCGCCGGCGTAAATGGCGCCGGTCACTGCGAAGAAGAGCAGGATGTACTGGGTTTGGCGGAAGATATTGCTGAATGCGAAGACAAAGAGCGCGACGCAGGCGATGGAGAGCCGCAGGATGTTGATATGCTGCCTGGGGGTCAAGGGCGTGCGACGCAGCGGCATCACTACATCCTGGACGAAGATGCTGCCCCAGGAGTGCATATAGGACTCGAGGGTGCTGATCGAGGCCATCAGCATCACCGCGACGAACGCTCCCATCAATCCCTTGGGCAGTAACTGCGTCAAAACCAGGGGCACGGTGAGCTGGCTTTCGATGACAGAATCCTTGACCGTGCCGAGCACGTTATGGACGTGCGCGGCCTGGGCGAAGAAATCGGGATGATGCATAACAGTGTAGGCGGCCACCGGGATGAAGAGCAGAAAGATCACCTGGGGAATACCGCGCCAGTTGGAGAGAACACCAGCCATCTTGGCCTCGTGGGCGTTCCGGGCCGAGCTGTTGAAGCCCTGGGTGCCTTGCCAGGAGAGAACGCTGTAAATGGCGCCGAAGACACCGATGAGAAAATACCAGAAATTAAAATCCTTGGCCTGACTGGTCTTGTAGGGGTTGAGCAGCGAGGCATCCGCCGGGGCGTTTTGCAGGCCGGCAAAAATCTGGTCGAAGGAAAAAAGGGAGAAAAAATAGAGGATGATCAGCACGAAAGTGATGTTGACGAAGGCGCCCTGGATAAAATCGGAGATGATGATCGCCACCTGCCCGCCGGCGAAGACAAAATAGAGAGAAATCGCCAGCAGCAGAAAGACCGTACAAGCGAAAGTGGAAAGGTGCAGGCCGAAGAGAGAGAAGGTATCGGGCAATCCGCAGAAATAGATGAAAAAACGCGCCTCCACCGCCGGGAAAATGCCAAAGTTGATGATACCGGCGGCAACGCCGAGGGCGCCCGAGAAGATGCGGAAATTCTTCGAGTACCGCATCTCGAAGAACTGGGCCATGGTCATGGCGCGGGTTTCGCGGAAGCGGTAGACCACCCAGCCCGATACGGTGATGAAAAGGATCACGACACCCATAGTGAAACCCCACCAGGTCATGGGGAAGCCGGCCTGATAGTTCATCTCAAAATTGGCGATGACGGTGATCGCGCCGAGGGCAGCGATGCTCTGGGAGACACTGATGAGGTACCGTCCGGCGGTGCGCCCCGCGGAGAGATAGTCGGCGACGCTGCGCATGAAGGTCCGGCTAGTATAAACGCTGGCGAAGATGAAGGCAACAACGACGGCGACTATACCCCAGTCCAGCCCGGTGAGGTTCATAGGTTATCCTTTCGCGGCGAGGTAAGGCGGCCTGTCTGCATGGCGGCAGACGGCGGTTTGCGGAAGTTGGCCACGCTTAAAATAGGCAACTGTTGGTTTTTTGTCAAGAAAAAATATCATGGGGAGAGGGAAAAGTACCGCGGAGACCGGATGCCGCCCGCCGGCCTTTGACCACGTCGCACAAGAGGGTACGACCGCCGGATGGGCGCGAGAGTACAGCGGGTGGGCGCGGGAGTAACCGGGGCGGCGACAGAGTATGGGCCTGCGGGCAGGCAGGTGGGTACGAGAAAGTTCGGCCGCCGGGACCATCGGCCCCGGCGCCTGTGCAGCCTATTTGATCAGGAGCATCTTTTTGACAGCCTGAAAGCCCGCGGTAACCAGCCGGCAATAGTAAATCCCGGAGGCCACCCGCTCACCCCTATCATCGCGGCCATCCCAGATGACCGCATGGTATCCCGCCTCGATCCGGCCCGCCACCAACGTCCGGATCTGCTGCCCCAGGGTGTTGACAATCACCAGCTGCACCCGGTCCGCCCGTGGCAGCTGGAACCGCACCGCGGTCGCTGGATTGAAGGGATTAGGGAAGTTCTGCTCCAGACTGTAGCGATCGGGCAACTGCAGCGTCACGGCCACCGGGCCGTGCTGCATACGCGTTCCGCCGCGGCTGAGGTCCTCAAGCATGTAAAAATACCGCGTACCAGCCACGGCGCTGCTGTCCCGGAAAGTGTAAGCGCCATCCTCCCGGCTCGGGAGCAGTCTGGATGTGATTTTGATATACCCCCCGCGTTCCACCGTGCTTCGCAATACATCAAATCCGAGGTTATCGGTCTCCCGGGTCGTACGCCAGCTTATAATCACTCCCTGGTAGGATTCAGCAGCTGCTGAAAAAGCATTCAGCTCGACCGAGGTCCTGATGTCCCACGTTCGCGAGCGGGTCTCCTTGAATCCGTCGGAGGCGATGACATAGACCTGGTGGGGGCCCTTGCCGTATCGGCTGGCGCTCAGTTCGAAGCGCGGACCGCTGGCTTTGGCCGTGCCGTCGACATACCAGGTGAAGGTTATGGGGTCGCCATCGTAATCGCTCGCTGCACAGGTGAAAATCTGGGTCGCGCCCTCGGCGAGCGGTGGCGGGTCGCCGGCGGGATAGAGGGAGGTGAAGACCGGCGCCGAATCCCCGATCACACTGACCAGAAGCGAGTCGACATCGAAGCCGCCGCGGCCGTCATGAACCCGCAGGTTGAGCTGATAGCTGCCCTTTTGGCGCACGGTCGGTTTCCAGGTGAACACCGCGCCCAGAGTGGTATCCAGGCTGGCATTGGCTACCGCGGGAGCGAGCTGGGCTGTGAAATGCAGACGGTCGCCGTCCCCGTCTTCGGCCCACAGGGTGAGCGCGAAGGATTTGTTGTACTCGATACGCACGGGCTGGGCCGGGAGATTGATAAAGTTGGGGAAGCTGTTGAGCACGCCCAGCGCGGTGAACTGCAGGGGGCTATTGTGCAGCCCAAGCCTGAAGGCCCGCAGGGTGTCGGTTTTAGGCTTGGCCGCCAGGATCCAGCGGCAGGCCGCCAGACCCTTCCCGTCGGTGATGACGGCGGGGGTCAGGACCTGACCGCTGCTGGCGCTGGCCACGAACTGCACCGTGGTGCCCGGCACACGGTTGCCGTATTGATCGGTCACCTGGACAACCGCGGGGTAGTTCAGCTCACGGCCGGCGGTCATCGATTGGTAATCGCCTGCATATTTGTCGAGCCGGTAAGCGGCATCCGGACCAACGGTGATGTAAAAGGCGGCGGATTGGGCTGGCAGTTGCGGCGCGGTGGCGATGTAAACGTACTCGCCGGTCAAGGTCGGCAAGACCGGCTGCAGGCGGACGATGCCGTTGAGGTCGGTCCGCATCGAGTCGATCAGGGTCTGGCCGCCGCCGGAGGGATCAGCACGGCGGAAAAGGACCAGAACCCTGGCGACGCCATTGCCGTAGGAATCGGTGACGCGCGCCTGCATCGGTTCCGGAGCCGTTTTGCCGGCGACGCCCTCCTGGTTGTTGCCCGCATAGAGCTCGATCTTTTTCGCCCCCTCGCCGCTGCCATAAGCGATGAAACTGGCCGAGAGTGTCGTGCCGGTAATCTGGGCGCTGATGAGTTGCGGCGGTTCTCCCGCACGATAACCGAGTTTGTAACGCGCGCTCGCTTGACCTAGATAATCGGTCAGCACCGGATTGACGGAAGTGATGGCGGCACCGGAGTCCTGTGCCGAGAAACGAATGGCGACGTTCGCGACCGGATCGTTCTTGCTGTCGAGCACCTGCACCTGCAAGGGGACGGGCAGTTCGCTTCCCACCTGGCCCGATTGGCCATCGCCGCCGATCTTGTGGACCCGAGCCGGGATGCCGTTGACTACAGTGGCGATAAAATTGACCTTGGCGTTCACCAGTTGGGGATGGCTGCTGCTGGCCTGCACCACCGTGGCCTCCCCGACTTTTTGGCCGGCGATAAGATGCGCGCGGGCGATACCCGACGTGTTCGTGCTCGTGACCAGGGTAGCGAGGCGGGATTCGAGAAGGTAGCCGCTGCCGGAGGTCAGCGTGAAGGTGACCGGAACGTGGGCGACCGGGTTTTGCAGGGCGTCGGTCACCAGGACGGCGAGGGAATCATGCGCCAGGGTGCCGGCATTGACCGTGATCGCGCTGCTCGAGAAGGCCGCCAACTGCTTCGGAGGACCCGCCAGAAATGTGAGCTGTGCAGACGCGACCGTCACCCCGCTGTCGCTCAATTTGACGAGGATCGTCTTCGCGCCGGAGCGGCTGGAGCGGACAGTGCCGGTTACCTGGCCAAGGGCATTGGTCAGCTGGCCCGGCTGCTCGAAGGTCAATCCCAGATCAGCGGAGGTGAACAGGAGCTGTTTGCCAGGGACCGGGTTGGTGAAGCTGTCTTTCAGGGTGACGGTGAGCCGGCTGGTGGAGAGGTTGTCGGCGGTGACCGAATCCGTGGCGGTCAGTTTGCAGGCCGGGGCCCAGGGCGCGCCCGGCGTCACAGTCGCCAGAACGACGAGCGGCGAATTGGCCAGCCCGCCGGCGTCGATCTTGAGACTGTTGATCTGGGTACCGGTCTTGCCGCCGAGAATCCAGCTCGCTTCAGCCTCGCCGCTGATGGGGTCGGTGTTCAGGGTGAGCCATTTGATCCCTGCTGCGCCGATGGCGCTGTAGCTGTCACTGACAGAGAACTGGACCGGATGGCCTCCGACCGGCTTGCCTTCGGTGTTGAGCGTCCGTACCTTGATCACGACGCTGCCGCCGGCCGGACCGGTGATGGAGGTGCCGTTGAGCAGCACGAGGCTCTTGGCCGGACTAGCCAGCCCTTCGATGAGGATATCGACCGGCGAACCAACGAGGGCTGCGCCGTTGAATCGGGCCTCCGCGCGCACGTGGTTCGAGCCGCGCAGCGGGCTGAGGAGATAATGGACTGCAGCGTAACCGTTTGCGTCGGTATTGACCGTCTGGCTCAATGCGGTGTCGGCTAGGCTGGAGGTGAAAAGTTTACCCTGCTGCCCGACGGTAGTAGGATATTTGACGCTGAAAAGGACGGGCTGGCCCGGGACGGGATTGCCGAGCCGGTCGACGATCCGGACCTTGATGGGACGCGCCAGAGGCTGGTGAACCACCCCGGTGTCGGTCGCTGCGGAGACGCGCTGCAAGGTCACCGGATCCTGGGCCGCTGCGGTGGCGGTGAAGGTCAGCGGTGATCCCCGCAGGGGGCTGCGCTGAAAGGCTGCGGTGGCAACCAGGGTATTGGAATCGGGCTTGCTGCCCACCGTCCAGAAAGCGGCGGCGACGCCGCGGTTGTTGGTATAAACGGTCATGGTATCGCGCGCCGTTGTCGCTGCGGCACTGCTGACCGTGCCTCCGCCGCGGGTGACCCGGAAGAGCACCGGATGAGCTTCGATCAGGTTGCCCGCCACATCCTTGACCACCGCATAAGCGGTGTAGTTGGCCTGAACCCGGCCGCTCCAGCTTCGATCGCCGCCGTAAAGAAGCTGATCGGCGTCGCCGGCCAATGTAGTGGCCGTGAAATCGAGCGGTAGGATCTCGACATGTCCGCTGACGGTGACGCGGACTACGACATTATTCACGCCGGCCGTGGGGCCGACGCGGAGCCAGGCGGAAGCCCGGCCATTGGCATCGCTGTTTTGATCCAGCTCGCTGGCATCGGCGAATTTGCCCTCGCCCGAGATGACCTTGAAATTGACGATGACGCTCTGGGGTGAGGGATTGCCGTGGAGGTCGCGGACCTCTACGGTCAGGGGCTGCGGCAGGGTGCTGTTGATTTTTGCCGCCATGCCGGCGGCCGGCGTGATCGCGGCGAGATACCGCGGCGCCCCGGATATCACCTTGCCGGTGAATAGGATCGGCGAACCGGTGAGCTGCACAGAACTGTTCACTTTGGCCGACGTGACGGCGATGAGATTGGTGACCGCGGAATTGGTTCCCATCTTGTATTGCACTGTGGCCTGACCGCCGCCGTTGGTGGTCACCTCGACATAGCGGCTCCCGGAAGTGAAGGCGCCGTTGCCGGCATCGGTCACCGTGAAGGCGACGAGGTGACCGGAACGCGCGTTGCCGTACGCATCCTTTACGACCACGGTGAGCGGGACGATCATCTCCGCCTTTTCGCTGAAGGCGATGTCCGATACCGGTTCGATCGTTTCCGCTGGACCGGGAAGCGCCGTGGCTGCGAATTCCAGCGCGGCAATCGCATAGCCCGGCAGCGAGACACGGACCTTCTGACGTTCGATGCCTGCCAGCGTACCGAGCGTGAGCAAGGCTTCCGCTTCGCCGGCAGGGCCGCTCTTTACCTCGACCGAATCACGGGCGTTAAAGGCACCGCCGCCGCTCAGGACCTTAAACCGGACTGGGACGTTAGGCACCGCGGCGCCGAAGGGATTGGTAACCTTGACTTTGAAAGGATTCGCCAGGGCGGTGAGAATCAGCCCCTCCTGGCCCATCCCTGAGACCGCGCTGAGGGCGGTCGCGCGGGGCGGCAGTATGGTGAGATTGGCGAAGACTTTGGCGCCAATACCCAGCCGCGCGTCGGCCTCCGCCTTGATCTGATGCAGGCCGGTCTTGCCGGAGGCGAGGAAACGCACCTCAGCCTGGCCCTGAGCATCGGTGGTAACCGTCGCCGTGGCGGCGCCAGCGAAGGTGCCGCTGCCGGTCACCACGGCAAAGGTCACCGGTTGACCCTCCCGGCCATTGCCGAGACGGTCGCTGACCCGAACCACCAAGGGCTGCGGCAGTTCCTCGCCGGCGTAGCCGCTCTGGTTATCGCCCGAGAGGATGGTCATGATCGTCGGCGCCTCTGGCAGGGCTGAGGCGGTGAAATAGATCGGGGCCCCGGTGAGCGGGACGTTGACGCGAACGACGTTGTTGTTCGTCCCGGCGGAATCGCCCAGCGTCCAGGTGACGCTGGCCTTGCCGTCGCTGTCGGTCGAATCGATCACCGTGGCGGCGGTGTTGTTGAGACGGCCGTTGTTGCGGATGATTTCGTAGCGGACCGGATAGTGGAGAACAGGCCGGCTCTTTTCGTCGAGCACCTGCACCACCAGAGGCTTGGCCAAGGTCTGCTGCACCGTATCCACCTGGGCGTCACCGGATAGGGCACTGATGGAAACCGGGATGCCTTCGCCGGCAACCGCCTGGAAGGTCAACGGCGCGACGCCGGGCTGTTCGGGCAGGGAGGCGGTGATGATGTTGGTGGCGCCCGTATATCCAAGGGTGAAGACGGCGCTGGCAATGCCGGCGCTGTTCGATGAGACGCGGATGCTGTCCTGACGCGAAAAACTGCCGTCGCCTGCTGTCACAGTGAACTGGACCGGCACACCGACACAATAGTTATTGTACTGGTCCTGGAGGAGAACCGCAAAGGCCTTGCTGAGCGTCTGCCCGGCGGCGCCGGTCAGCACGGTCTCCGAAGCATACTGCAGCGCCAGGGGATCGAGGGCGTCGGCATAGAGCGTGAAATTGAGCTCTGAATTGTTGGGCACGGCGGGGGCGGAGGCCTTGATCACCACCGGCCCGGCGGTGGAGCTGAAAGAGACGAAGGTGTAGGCCGATCCCGAAGCATCGGTGATGTTGGAGAAACGCTGGGTGGTCTGGCCGGTTCCGGCGGGGACATAACTGGCGTTGCTGGTCAGCAGCAGCTTATCCAGTTGCAGGCCGGCCTCGCGGTTCTTGAGGGTCAGCTGGACGAATCCCTTCGGGAGAGCCGCCGATTTGGTGGCCAGGACCCACTCCCAACTCTTGTAATTGGTATAGTTGACCTGGATGGTGTCGCCGCCGAAGGTATAGTAGCACGAGTTCTGATTGGCATCGGGGCCATAGCCGCGCAGGTAGAGCCGGTAGGTGCCGGCCTTGGGGATATAGATCTGGTACACGGCCAGGCCGACGTTGCTGTTACCGGCAGCATAGGGGACATAGATATATTCGTTGCCTGAAGCATCAGGACTTCTGCCGCTGACATAGGGGGCGCGCAGGTCGCCGGTTTCCGCCTCAATCCAGATGTTGCCGTTGAAATTGACATCCAGCGAGTCGGTGCTCAGGGTGGCCTGGCCGGAGACGACGCTGAACTGGACCTGGACATCGCTGACCGGAACCTTGTTGGCGTCGACTACGCGCACGGCGAGGGGTTCGGCGAGGCGTCGGGTAACGGTGCCATGTTTGTTGTCGCCGGCGGCGATATACATGGCATCGGCTGCCAGGGGCGGTACTTGGAGGCAGAAATTGTCGATGCTGTTGTTCTGGCCGCCGTAGAGGACGATGCCGGAATAGAGCTGGGAGGCATTGCCCTGGCGCTTCGATTTATCGAAAACCTCGTTCAGATAGACGTTGTTGAGGTAGATGTCAAAGGCATGGCCCGTCGCGGTGCTCGGATTGTATTTGATTTCGAGCACATCCCCAGGCTTGGGATCGGCCGCCGTTGTGGGGAAGGCCGCTGAGGAGAGGTTGGTGGTGGCGACGGTGCCGTTGACGATCTCGGTCAGATAGGCGGTGCGATTGCGGACGCGGACCAGGTAGCCGCTCGCCTGCGCGGTTGGAGCGTTGAGCATCATCGCGATGCCGCTGGCGTTGATGCCGTTGCCGTCGGCGATGTCGGACCACTGCATGGCGGCGCGGACGCCGCGCACGCCGCTGGTATACCGCGCAGCTTTGTAGGTGGCGAGATAATTCCAGCCGGTCGTGGTGCTGCTATTGACGAGTTCACCACGCGTCACATCGATGCGATACGCGGAATGGAGACTCCAATTTGCGGCGAGCGGGTCGGTGAAATCGTCGCAATACTCGGTGTTGGCGGTATCGGCCATATCCACCGGCGGTGAGAAGGAGAGGGGACCCCGGTTGTTCATTTCGTCATAGGTGCGGATGCCAAAGAAGTAGCTGATCCCGGGCACCAGACCCGAGACACTGGCCGACTCGATGTTGCCGGAGGTTTTCGGTTTCGGCAGGGAGACGAGGATGCCCTGGTTGAAATTGGCGGTGGTGAGCTGAAAGGTGGCGTAGCGCATTTCGTAGAGGTTGGCCTGGCCATTGTTGCCGTCGTCGCCGACCGACTGCCAGGTCAGTCCGGCGGTATTGCCATCGAGGGGATTGGCCCCAAGCCAGGAATTGGCCGCAGGCGCCGAGGCGTCGCCGGCGATGACGCCGCGCAGGACCCGGTTGAATTCAGTGGCCATTTTGTTATAGCCGGCGTCGTTGGGATGCACGCCGTCGCCAAGATCGGAGATCAGGACGGTGCTGTTCATGTCGACGATGGTGATCTTGCTGACGAGAAGGCCAGGCGCATTCTCGAAAAACATGCGCTCGATCTCGGCGTTAAATTCGGGCACCTTGGCATCAAGCGAGCCGTTGACGAGGCGCGGGATGATCTTGCAGACGATGATGCGTTTGAGAAAGTCTCCTCTGGTGCCATTGGCCCACTGTGAGGCATAGGCAAGCAACTCGGCAAGTTTTCCGGAGGAGGTCTGTCGCAGGGTGATGCCCGAGTTCTCCGAATAAGGAGCGGCGGCATCATTGTTCATGTTGTTGGTGCCGAGATGAATGAGAATGATATCGGGCTGGTAGGTATTCATGGAGGAGGCAATGTCGCGGCTGCCGGTGCCGAAGCCGCCGGTGTAGAACTCTTCGATCTTGGCGCCGGCGGTGAAATGGCCATTGTAGGGAGAGGCGCCGTCGGGGCCGACGAAGGTAAAATTCACCCCATTCAGCTTGTCATAGAGATAGGGGCGGAAGCCCGCCTGGCTGGTGCTGCCGGTGCCCTTGGTGATCGAGTCGCCGATGGGCATAATTTTCCATTGCGCGGTTAGTCCGGGCGCCCAGCCCGCCACCATGATGCCCAGCCCCACCAGCCAGCTGCGAAGCCGCCAACTATTGAACGAGAACAAAGCACATCCTCCCATACAGGCTGCCCGTGGATTCGGGCATGTCATCACTTGCACAGACTTTTTCCTGCCCCCGGCACAGAGTGGGGGACACGGGGTTGCCCGCAAATTTTGTACCCATCAGGCGAAAAAGCGCGGAAATTTTGGCGGAAGCTACACTATTTCTTCTGTTTTGGCGAGGCCTAACTCATTGAATAACAGCGTGAAGAACGAAGAGTCTCATTTCGGCAGGATGGAAACGACCGGGTCATTGGAAGGGAGCCTCCCATCAGGGCCGGTTTTGTTTCAGGCGTAGACACTCTTGAATCAGGATTGAACAGAAGCAGCGAAACAGAGGCGGGCCGCCTAGAAGAGATAGAGGAGCTTGAAGGTCAGCATGGGTCCGCTGTAGCGGCTGGTCAGGCCCAGGTTCTTATCGAAATTGGTATAGAGGTACTGATATTCGGCGGCCCAACCCCATCGTCGCAGCAGGCGTAGATCGATGCCGGCGCCGATATTCAGGGTATAGCCGCGGTAAGACCACTCCGGGTCGCTGGGGGTCGGCAGGCGGGTGGTTTCCCGGCCAAAGACCGCGGCGGCGCCGTAGGAGACATAGGGGCCGATGGCCGCCGGCTCGAGGAGCTGGTATTTGAGATCCAGAGCGAGATGCCGCAATTCGACACGGTCGGCCTTGTCCATCAAGGTAATCTCCTGCTGCCAATGCCAGCCGCTGAACCGCAGGGCGAAGCCGCCCACCTCGGGGCTGCAAACCGATCCTCCCCAGCTCCATCCGGAACCGGAGACCGGCTGGAGAGGTTTGCTCGGCTCCAGATCGAGGGCGCTCGGTTTCCAGACGCCTGATTGCAGGGAGAGGGAGCCCCGGAAAGGCGGTGACGCAGCGCAAGCGACTGCCGCCGCGATCATCAGCACCAGGGCCATATGCCGGCAGAGCCGCAGCATCAGCGGGCGACCGTCTGATCCGGAGCGTTTTCTTCGGTTTCAGCATGGAATCCCATCGGGACGTTCTCCCTGGACGGTTCAGAATAGATCTTGATCTCGCCGAACTGGGCCTCATATTTGCCGATGTTGTCCTTGAGAGCGTTGAGCAGGGATTTGGCATGCTGCGGCGTCATGATGATCCGCGCATAGACCCGGGTTTTCGGGAGACCCGGCACCATGCGGGTAAAGTCGATGACGAATTCTGCAGGCGAATGGGAGATGACGGCGAGATTGGAATAGATGCCTTCAGCTTCCTTTTCGCCCAGTTCGATATTCAATTGCTGCTGGGGGATTTGGGGCATGGGATGGCCTGCCTTTCTCATGAATTTTGACTGTAAATTTAGCTTAAAAAAACAAAATTCCCAACAGAAATCTCAGCCGGGTGTGCTCCCCGCACTCTGGCACCCACCTGCCACCTTGTGCCCCCATACTCTGATGAACCCCCCGCTGCCTCGCACCCCCCGCGCTCTGAAGCCCACCCGGCGCTGCGCGTCTCGCGCCGGGCAGGACCCGTATCTTGACAGGTCATGAGGAAACGGGCAGCAATTTTTACATTGCAGGTTAAGTGCAATTTATTTACATTCCGATAGGACTAAAACGGCGCCACGAAGCAAAGGTTTCGCTGCCTGGGCCGCTGCTGCCCATTTTCGCGTTCTCTTTCTAAACCGGGATTAACCATGCCGAATTCCGCCGGCCGTAAACGGCTTTTTCTTATTGACGGCGCCGCACTGGCGTACCGCACCTACTTCGCTTTCGCCCGCACTCCCCTCGTCAACTCCCGCGGTGAGCATGTCAGCGTCATTTTCGGATTCGCTCGGGTTCTGCTGAATTTGCTTGAGCAGGAGAAACCGGACCTCGTCGCGGTGGTCTTTGATTCGCCTGAGCCCACCTTCCGCCACGAGATGTATGCCGAATACAAGGCACAGCGCCAGCACATGCCCGAGGACATGGCCGACCAGCTTCCCCGTCTCGAGGAGCTCCTCGAGGCACTTGATATCCCGCTCATCCGCAAACCAGGATTTGAGGCTGATGACATTATGGGCACCCTGGCGCGGCGAGCCGCGACGCAGGGACTGGAAACGGTGCTGGTGACGGGCGACAAGGATCTCATGCAGCTGGTCGACGACCATACTCTGGTCTATTATCCCCACCGGGCCGGGGAAAAAATCGAGTGGCTCGATTCCGCGGCTGTCACCGAAAAAATGGGCGTTCCGCCGAGCCAGATCATCGATTATCTCGCGCTCTGCGGCGATGCCTCCGACAATATCCCCGGGGTGCCAGGCATCGGTCCGGTCGGCGCCCTGGCCTTGCTCAAGCAATACGGCTCGCTCGGGGCGCTCCTCAACCAGGCCGAGCAGATCGAGGCCAAAAAGCATCGCGTGCTATTGCAGGAACATGCCGATCTGGCACGGCTATCGCAAACGCTCGCCACCATCCACTGCGACGTACCCCTGGATATCACGGTCGAATCTCTGGCGGCGCGGCCGGTTCCCGCGGAGAAAGCAGCGGCCTTCTTCCGCAAGATGGATCTGCCCTCCCTGGCCGACAAGTTCAGCAGCCGTGCCGCTGCTGATCATCATTATCATCTGGTGATGGACCGGGCCGGCATGGAAGCGCTCGCGGAGAGATTGCAGCAGAGCGGCGCCTTTGCCTTCGATACCGAAACGACCTCCATCGATCCGATGCGTGCCGATCTGGTGGGGCTCTCTTTCTCCTGCGCTGAGGGGGAGGCCTGGTATGTTCCGGTCAAGGGGCCGGAGGATCTGGCCGCCGCGCATCGCCCCCTGGCGCTGCAGGAGGTTTTGGCCATTTTGCGCCCTGTCTTGACCAATCCGGATCTTCGCAAAAGCGGGCACAACGCCAAATACGATCTCATCGTCCTCGCCCGCAACGGCATCGAGGTGGCCGGACTGGCCTGCGATACCATGGTGGCCGACTATTTGATCAATCCATCTGGATTTCAGCATAATCTCGATTCGGCCAGTCTCGAGCATCTTGGCCTGAAAAAGATCCCGACCACCCAGCTTTTGGGCACCGGCAAGAACCAGCGCACCATGGACCAGGTGCCGATCGAGCAAGTGGCAGAGTACGCCTGCGAGGATGCCGATTATACCTGGCGGCTGGAACAGGTGATGATGCCCAAGATAGAGGCCCTCGGGCTGAGGCCGCTCTTCGACGATGTGGAGGTGCCGCTGATCCATGTCCTCGTGGTAATGGAGCGCAACGGCGTCGCACTCGACGAGCAGCATCTGGCAGCCATGTCGAAAGAGCTCGAACAGGAGCTGGGGGTGATCGAAAACTCGATCTACGAACTGGCAGGGCACGCCTTCAACATCAACTCGCCGAAGCAGTTGGGTGAGATTCTTTTCAATGAACTCAAACTCCCATCGGCGCGCAAGACCAAAACCGGCTTTTCGACCGATGTCGGGGTGCTCGAGGAACTCGCCGGCAAGCATCCCTTGCCGCAGCGCATCCTCGATTACCGTCAGCTGGCCAAGCTCAAATCGACCTATGTCGATGCCCTGCCGCGGCTGATCAATCCCGCCACGGGGCGGGTCCACACCTCCTACAACCAGACGGTGGCCGCCACGGGCCGTCTCTCATCGACCGAGCCCAATCTTCAGAATATCCCGATCCGCACCGAGGTAGGCCGGCGGATCCGCCGCGCCTTCATCCCCGGAGACCGGGAACATCTCATCCTCGATGCCGATTATTCCCAAATCGAACTGCGTATCATGGCCCATCTTTCGGGCGACAAGACCTTGCGCGACTCTTTCCTGGCTGATGAGGATGTCCATGCTCGCACCGCTTCGCTGGTTTTCAAGGTGGCCCAGGACGAGGTCACGCCGGAGCAACGCCGCCGCGCCAAAGAGGTCAACTTCGGCATCATGTATGGCATGGGGGCCTATGGTCTGGCGCAGCGGCTCGGACTGGCCAACGACGAAGCGGAGCAGTTTATCCTCGCCTATTTCGCAAGCTATCCGGGGGTGCAGGAATACATGCTACGCACGGTGCGAGAGGCGCGGCAGAACGGCTATGTCACCACCCTGCTTGGGCGGCGGCGGATGGTGCCCGATATCGCCAGCGACAACCGTCGCATCCGCGAGTTCGCCGAACGCACCGCGATCAATACCCCCATTCAGGGCAGCGCCGCGGACCTGATCAAGGTGGCGATGATTCGTATTCAGAACCGTCTCGAGCAGGAGAAATGCGCCGCCCGGATGATCATGCAGGTCCATGACGAGCTGGTTTTCGAGGTACCGCGCGACGAAATCGAGGCGGTGCGCGCGCTCGTACGCGCCGAGATGGAGGGCGCCATTAAACTGGAGGTGCCGGTCAAAGTCGAAACCGGGGTCGGCAACAACTGGCTGGAGGCGCATTAAAGCGCTCCGCCCAGGCGACGGGGTACCGGGCGGCGGGCTTGCGGTGATGGGCGGTGAACGGGGTGGGCCACGCGAAGTTAACAGAACTGTTCCGTACCATGGAAGCGCGCATGGGAATCAAACGAAGAGTCGCCCGATTATACTTCACTCTCAAGCAGCTGGGACCGCGCTGGCTGCCGGGGCGGTGTGTCCGGATCACAATCACCAGCGACCCGGTATTCCTACGGATTCTGCGGGCTGCGATCGATGAAATTGCGGTTCTGGCCGGATTCACGCGCAAAGAGGGGGCCAAAATCATCCTGGCGGTCGATGAGGCCTGCTCCAATGTCATCCGCCATGCCTATCATAACATCGGCGGCCAGCCGATCTATGTCACCTGCCGCATCACCCCGATCAAGCTCGAGATCGTCATCATCGATCTCGGCGAACCGGCGGATATCAAGAGCATCAAGCCGCGGCCTCTTGACGAGCTGCGGCCGGGCGGGTTGGGCGTACACATCATCCGCACGGTCATGGATGAGGTGCATTACGAGAATCTGTCCAGAATCGGCAATCGCCTGATTATGGCGAAATTTCTTCCCAGGGAGGAGCGGGCATCATGAGTCTGCATCTGGATACCGAGCAGATGGGGAATGTCGCGGTCATGAACATTTGCGGCGATGTCGACCTCTACTCTTCCCCCCAACTGCGCAAGGAAATCCTCAAACTGGTGTCGGCGCGTGACGTCCGGCTGGTAGTTAATCTGGACCGGGTCAGCTATATGGACAGCTCGGGGCTGGCCACCCTGATCGAAGGGCTGCAGCATCTCAACCGCAATAACGGGAGGATGGCGGTAACCGGGCTGAGGGATGCGGTCAAGGAGGTCTTTGAGCTCACCCGCCTCGACACCGTCTTCACCATCTATCCCGATCCCCCCACTGCAATGAAATGGATCACCTCGTGAAGTCCACCGGGTTCCCGGGCCAGCGGCTGGCCCACTTCTTCGTCCACCTGGCGCGTTTCGGGCGCTTCACCGCGTCTACCTTCGGCTTCTTCTTCACCGCCGCCTTCCGTGGCCGCCGCATCCGTTGGGGTTCCGCAATGACCCAGATGGTGCGTATGGGGGTTGATTCCCTGCCCATCGTCGGCACGATCGCTTTCTTTGTCGGATTGATCATCGCCATGCAATCGGCCCACCAGCTCGAACAGTTCGGCGCTGCCATTTATGTGGCGGATCTGGTCGGGGTCTCGATTACCCGCGAGCTGGGGCCCCTGATCACCGCCATCCTCGTGGCCGGCCGCTGCGGCTCGGCGATCACCGCCGAGATTGGCAGCATGAAAGTCGCCGAGGAACTCGATGCCCTCGCCGTCATGGCCCTGAATCCAGTCGGATTCCTCGTCGTCCCCCGCACCCTCGCCCTGATGATCACACTGCCCTGTCTGACGGTCATCGCCGATCTGCTCGGCATCTTCGGCGGCCTGGTGCTGGCGGTCACCACCCTCGACATCCCTTTCATCGCGTACTATAACGAGACCATCCGTGCCGTAGTGCTCGCCGATTTCCTCACCGGCCTCTTCAAGAGCCTGATCTTCGGCCTGATTATCGTTCTGATCGGGGCCTATCAGGGCTTTAATGTGTCCGGCGGAGCGGAGGGGGTCGGCAAGGCGACCACGGCTTCGGTGGTCAGCTCGATCTTCCTCATCATCCTCGCGGATCTCCTGTTCACGGCCCTCTTTTATTCCACTTTCTGATCGGCTGCTACTATTTCGATAACAGCCGGGACCTTGAAGAAGCGGACCATCCGCTCATCGAAGAAGCGGGCTTGGCGGCCGTCGATCAGGACACGGGCCGGCTTTTGGCCGAGCGGATGCGCGACCTCGATACCCCCTTCAGGAACCCGGATTCCTCCCCCCACCACAATGTGATAGCCTTTGCCCTGTTTCCGGTACTCGTACCGCACCGGTCCATAATAGCTGGGCATATTCTCGACGCGCACGCCGCCTTCCCCCGCTATCCATTCCCGACTCAGACCAGCGCCGATGATCAGGCAGTTGCGGTCCTCGTCCTCATAGAGGAACATGGTCCGCACCGAGTTGATGAAATCAGATCCAACCCAGGTATGGGGCATGTCGCCGATGAATCGCGGGGTTTTAGGGTCGGGGAAGACGATCTCCGCCCAATGGCGCCAGCCGGGCGGCCGCCGGTCCTGCAGAAAAAAGTCGAGGAGTGCCCGGGCGCGGTCGGGCTGGCCGAGCCGGACAAAGGCGCCAATCAGCCGCACCTCATAGGGGGTGTAATCGCGCCATAACAGCAGGCCATCGCGGCGGCTGGTGAAAAAGCTGAAATAGCGATCGAAGGTATTCTGCAACGGCGACTTGGGCAAAAGGCCGCCGAGGTTGCAAGGGTAAAGGGCGATCGCCGTAGAGGTCGCATCGAAATCGCCCAACTCAACGCACCCGGGCAGATAGTCGATCTTTTTGTAACGGATCGCCCGTGCCAGCGATGCCAGGAGATTCTCGCGGAAGCGGTCGCGCGAGCGGCGCAGCCAGGCTGCGTCCTCTTTTTCACCCAGCAGCGCGGCGATCTCAAGGGCATCGGTGTAGCCGCGCAAGGCTAAGAAATTGTCCCAATAAGAGTGCATCGGCTTGGCGGAATAGCCTTCATGGGAGATCGATTCGGGGACGAGGCCGTAAAAGGCATCACTCGAATCGTCGCCCGCCGGTTGGTAGGGTGGGGTCCGGCGCCTCGCGGTGAGGGTGTCGAGCCAGGCGGCCGCGGCGCGGATGCGGGGGTAATGGGTGCGCAGAAAAGCGCTGTCGCCGCTAAAGAGGTAGTATTGGTGCATGGCGAAGAGATACTCGCCGTTGCTGTCATTTTCGGGGACGGGATCGGAGCCGCGGCGGTCCACCACGCAGGGCACCTTGCCATTGGGATAGAGATAGCCGGAATACCAATCCAGGTAATCCCTGACCTCCTGACGGATATTGAAACGGAGCAGGGCTGCGGAGGTGAGTGCGCCGTCGCGGATCCACGATCGCTCGTAGGAGCGCGATCCCGGCTGGATGCCGGGGCCGTCGCGGTTGATGAGGATGTAGGCGAGGTTGGCATAGACGGTTTCCATCAGCTCCCGGGCTGCGGGTGGCAGGGTGATCCCCACGCTGTGGACCTTTCCGCGCCAGAAGGCGGCTGTGGCCGTGCGGACCGCCTGCAGGGACTCGGTCGTCATCGTGTCAGGCAGCGCCTCGAAAGGAAGGGAGGTGGCCGCGAAGGGGACGACCACCTCAACCTGCCGTTCCTCTCCGGGCTGGAGCTCCCAGGCGTAGCGGGCTGCCGCCGAAGCCAGCCCCCGGGTGTCGTCGACTGCAGTGGAATCGGGCAGGCGGCCGTTGCAGATGAATCCGGTGATATCGCCGGCGGCGAAGGCAGCCGCGCCGAAGGCTAGGGGCCGGGTGATGAAAAAGAGGCTTTTTTCACGATTCACCAGGGCGTGCCCGTCGGCAAATTCGATGCGTTTGACCGAGGCGGTCCCGCCGGGCCAGTTGAGGAACTGCCAGGGCGGATTAACCTGGAAAGGCCGCAGGGCGAGATAGAGGGCCACCCTGTGGGGGGATGGCGCACGATTGGCAACGCGGTAGGTCAGGTAGAGGCGGTCCTGGCCGCTGGAGAAGAGGGAGTCGCGCTCTGGGCCATCGGCGAAGGCCCGGACGGAGAGCCGCACCGGGAGGTTCATCCAGGTCACTTCGGGCATGGGTAGATAGCCCTCCTCCAACGTAGCGCGGCTTGCTGCTTCATGCCAGGTATAGAGCGAATCCTCTACCACGAGGAAGGGCTCGAGCGAAAAATGGCTTTTGTCGACCTCCACCATGCCATCTGTGTTGATGAGGGCTTCCTGGTGGGCGTTGTTGACCCCAACGACTGTCCAGAAGGTTTGTTCGCCGAGGAAGTAGCGGGGGTAGAGCCCGGGGCGTGCCTGCCGGGCGGCGGCGCTGTAGAAGGCTTCGGGGGTTTCGAAGAAGCCGATATCGCGATTGCGGGCAGCCGTGGCGATCTCCTCCGGGGTTGGCGGTTTATCCGGGGGCAAGGCTTCGAGATAGAGCGCATCGATCCAGATGCTCCCCTTGCCGCCGCTGGAGGAGGAGATCATGAATTCGATTTTATCCATGACGCGCAGGGTCTGGTCCGCGGCCGGACCCCAGGCGAAGCTGATCTGGCTTTTTTTAATGGTTACCGGAGTCCATTCCTGCGGCCAGGGAACATTCCGTTTGATGTTCCACCAAACATTGTCGCCGCTTTGGTCGACGAGTTTGAACTCGAGGTTATTGGCGGAGCCGGTCCCGCGGATCCGGAAGGTGAACCGGAAATTGTCCGGCAGCGTCGCGGGGATCTTTTTCTGGATTCCGCAGTATCCCGCGCCGGCGACGAACTCGAAATCGAGGCGAAGTGCCTGGCCGGAGGTACCGGCGGCCGGGCTGACCTGCAGCCTGGTGCCATCCGAGGTGATGACCTTCCACTCCTGCGGTTTTGCTAAATCGTCGAGGGGTGCCGAATCGAGCCAGCCGCCGGCGAAGCCGGCGCGGCGCAGGCCGCAGCGGATATGGGGATTGCGGGAGAGAATCTTCCAGATCAATCCGGTGCGGTAATTCTCGATCATCGCCAACATGGGACCCTGGTCGATCCCGAGGTAGTCGGGATTGAACCAGCCGGAGGCATTCCTGGCGCCTTCGCGGTAGGTGGGATTGAAGGCATCGAGAAAACCGTATCGGCTCCACAGTCGGGCGCCGTACCGACGCCGCATCTCCTTGAGGGCGGGGAGGGCGACCTCGGGGGCAAAGGGCATGGAGGCGCCGGCGGCGTAAGGGGCGATCGTGCCGTCGTCGTTGATCCAGTCGAAGGAGACGCCGCGGGCGGCGTAGGTGAAAAATTTGCGCCGGACGCCATCAATCAGCAGCTCCCGGTCGGCCGGGCCGTCGCAGGCGGTGAATCCCCATATGTTGGCGCCGTAATCGCGGAAGTTGCCGGGATTGGCGATGGCATAACTTCGCTGCGAGAGCGTCGCACGCCGCGAGTTCTCGAAATAGTCGATGCCCCGGCTGCGCATATAGGCATCCTGGATGGAGCGAAAATCGATCCAGATATGCGAAAACTGGTGCCCGAAGAGGGGGCCAAAACTGATGAATGCCTGGCCGTAGAAATCGGCCCAGAGGTAGGTGGAACACCAGGCCTCCCAGACACCATCCGGCAGGGGGTGCGTGGGAGAACCGAGGCCGAGGATATAGAGCATCATCGCTTCCATGTAGCCGGTCCAGGTGGTGGAATTGAAACCCGTTTCCGGGTGCCAGCCCATCGGCATGGTCTGGCGGCCGTTCATGAACCAGCTCCAGTCTGCAGCGAAGTAGAGCGAATCGGCCAGGGCGCGGATTTCGTGTTCGCCTGGGGAGTCGCGATCAAAATAGCCCTGACAGAAGAGGGCTCCCATGATCAACAGTGCGGTGTCCATGTTGGAGAGTTCGCACTGCCATTCGCGTTCGCCGCTCGGAATTCGGAGGAAATGGTAATAGAATCCCTTGTAACAGGTGGTGGTTTCGGCGCGGGGATGCCGGGCGAGCTGGCGGAAAAAGCGCAGGGCGTTCAGGGTTCGCTGCGCTGCCTCGCTGCGGGTCAGCATGCCGTGTTCGACGGCGATGGGGAAGGTGGTGAGGGCATATCCGGTGGCCGCGATGCTGCAGGGGCTTTTGGAGGGATAGCGGTCGGGAGCCAGCCCGCTCTCGCGCGGCGTGGTGTCAAGGAAATAGCGGATGATCCGCCGCTGCAATTCGGTGAGGAAGGGATCCTGCGCGCCGGCCCGCGCTGTGGTCTCTTGCGCGGCAGCCGCCGCACCCAGAATTGCGAGAATGAACAGGATGACGTTTCGCATGCCAGACCTCAAAGAAGAAAAGAAGGATTTGATGGACGGCGGCCAGCCGCTCCAGCGCATCAGGGTGCTTTTTTTGATTGACTATTTCCTCCTGATATGCTACTTTAGCTGAATATAATACATATCAGGCCCACTATCACTCATTTTTCACGGGAAATGAAAGCCCTGTTTTATTTCCCCCGCACGCCTTTCACCAGCAGAGGAGACTCTCATGTCCGATCCGAAGAAATTCAAGCCATTCGTCCCGCCTGAAGCCAAGATGTCGGAATTCACCCTCCGCTCGCTGATCATCGGTCTCATCATGTGCGTCGTCCTGGGAGCGGCCAACGCCTATCTCGGTTTGAAGGCGGGCATGACCATCGCCGCGACCTATCCCGCCGCTGTGATCGGGATGGCCGTGCTGCGTCTTTTCCGCCAACGGGGTACGATGCTCGAGCAGAACTTTGCCAGAACGGTCGGCTCGATTGGTGAATCGGTGGCTGCTGGCGCCATCTTCACGCTGCCCGCTTTTTATATTGCCGGTCTTTGGCGTCCCTTCTTCTCCACCGCCAACTATCTGACTGCGACGGTTATCCTCATTATCGGCGGCATCCTGGGCATCATGTTCGTCGCGTTACTGCGCCGGGTAATGGTCGAGGACGAAAGCCTGCCCTATCCGGAATCGGTCGCCGCGGCGGAAATCCACAAGGCCGGCAGTGCTTCGGGAACCGGCTCCAAATTCCTCTTCAGCGCCATGCTGGGTGGAGCGCTGGTCAAGATGCTGGCCGAATTCAAGCTGTTCGCCGAGACCTGGGAGCATTTTGTCGCCTTCGCGCGCAAGACCATCACCGGCACGGCGATCCCCGGCGAAGGGGGACTCTTGCTCAGTTCGCCTGGCATCAGTCCTGCCTACATGGGGGTTGGTTATATCATTGGGCCCAAGCTCGGCGCCCTGAACTTTTCCGGCGGCCTCATCGCGTGGGGTCTGCTGACGCCGATCATCCTCTATTTCCTCACCCCTTCCTTCACGCCTGAATTCATCACGAGCTGGGCGACCTATCTGATGGGCCTCGATTCCACGCTGACGGGCCCGGCCGCGACGGCCAAGGTGAGCGATCCGGTTTTTCAGATGTATGCTGTGTGGCGATATATTGTCAAGCCGATCGCCATCGGCGGCATGCTGATGGCCGCCTGCTTCACCCTTTTTAAAATGCGCAAGAGCCTGGGGGCCGGCATCAGTCGTTCGATCAGCGACGTCAAGAAAGCTGCCTCGGGGAGCGCGGTCGAGTATGTGCGTACCGAGAAGGATCTCAAGTTCTCCTGGATCGTCATCGGGATCCTCGGCGCTGCCGTGGTCACCTTTCTGGTCACCAAGTTCATCTTCGGCACCAGTCTCCTGGTCGCCTTGGTGGCGGCCACGGTCTTGATCGTCCTGGCTTTCTTTTTCGCCGCCATCTCGGGTTACCTGGTTGGCATCATGGGGTCGAGCAACAATCCCATCAGCGGTCTGACCCTGACCGCCCTGGTGGTGACCGCCCTGATTCTGGTGGCGATCGGCGTTGGCAAGAGCAATGCCGGCGTGGCTGCTGTTCTGGGTGTCGCAGCCATTGTCTGCGTCGGGGCTGCGGTTGCCGGAGAAATGCTCCAGGACCTCAAGGCCGGGCATATCCTCGGCGGTACACCCTGGAAGATGCAAATTGGCAATCTCATCGGTGTTGCCGTGGCCGGTCTGGTGATGTTCGGCGTATTGCATTTCCTCAACCAGGCCGATATCGCTCAGGGCATCAAGGAAGGGTATGATGGCGGCTTCGGCAGCCCGAAACTCTCCGCGCCCCAGGCCGGTCTGATGGCCATGCTCGCCAAGGGGATCGTCGGCGGGCAGATGTCCTGGCCGCTGATCGTCTGCGGTATGCTGATGGGCTTGGCCTTCATCCTGATGCAGGTGCGCAGCCCGATGCTGGTCGCGGTTGGCATGTATCTGCCCCTCGAGACCACCTTCGCCATCTTCGTCGGCGGCGTGGTCAAGGGAATCGTCGATATGGTCTCGGAACGGCGTAAGTTCAATGCGGCACAGAAGGCCCGGGTCGAGAATGTCGGTATCCTGCTCGCGGCCGGATTTATCGCCGGCGAGGCGCTCACCGGTCTGGCGTTCGCACCCTTCAAGATCGCCCAGGTCAACCTGTGGCGGATCTTTGACAAGGCGCCGATTTCGATCGGCCTGGTGGTGCTGCTGCTGATTTCGCTGATCCTGATTATGGTGCCGGTCCGCAACGCCGGCAGACCGGACGAGCCCGCGCCTCCGTCCGCAGCCATGTAACCGTGGCCGGCAAGGCGGATCCATCCGCCGGCAGCGGCATAAAAAAGAAAGACGGAAGCACACAGCTTCCGTCTTTTTTTATTCAGGCGCTGAGCGTCTCTCCCGGCCGGCTTCGACCTATTTGATGATCTGCAGCTTGCGCGTTATCGCGCTTCCGTCAAAGACCAGACGGTAAAAATAGATGCCGCTGGCCAGACGGTCGGCGGTGAGGATGATATGGTGCACCCCGGCGGCCTCGGTGCTGTCGACGAGCCGGTGCACCATCCGGCCCTGCACGTCATAGAGCATCAGAGAAACCCGGCCCGTCCGGGGCAACGTATAGGTCATCATCGTTGCATTGTTGAAGGGATTGGGATAATTCTGCTCCAGTTCGAGGTGCTGCGGCAGTGTGGATGGATGGGCGTCCACGCCGGTGCCGGTGGGCCGGAAACCCGCCCGTTCCAGGCCGCGGCGGATATCGGCGTTTTTCATGAAGGTCTTCCAGACCCGGCCGCTGCGATAGTTTTCGATCATCAGGGCGATCGGACCCTGATCGATGCCGATCACGTCGGTGTCCCACCAGTTTCTGGTGAGGTTGAAGGCGTCACGGAATCCGTAGGCACCCCAAAGGTTCTGGCGAAAGGCATCGTAAAAGTAGTGCAGCGTCGGCAAACAGATCTCCGGCGCGAAGGGGAGGGAGCCGCCTGCAGCTGTCGGGGCGATGGTACCATCATCCTCCTGGGGCGGCGGCGCGCCATGCGCCGCATAGCCGTCCGGCCCGTCGCTGGCCGTCAAGCCCCAGACCTGAGCGCTGTACCCTTTCCAGCCCTTGGGATTAGCGATGCAGTAAGCCTGCTGGGCCAGGGTGGCGCGGCGGGAGTTCTCGAAATAGTCAATCCCCTTGTTGCGCATATAGTCATCCTGGATTCCGCGGAAATCGATCCAGCAATGAGAGTATTGGTGGCCGAAAAGAGGCGGGAAAATGATATAGGTCTGGCCATACTGGGTCGACCAGTTGTAGCCCCCGCACCAAGCCTTCCAGACGGAAACCGGCAGGGGATGGGTGGGCGAGCCCAGACCCAGAATATACATGATCATCATTTCGTTATAGCCGCTCCACCAGCCGCTGCCGAAGCCGCTCTCCGGCGACCACTGGGTGGTTAGCCCAGGCTGGTAATTGCGCATCCACTGCCAGTCGGTGCGGTGGTAGATCGAATCGGCCAGGGCGCGGATTTCGATCGCCTCCGGCTCCTCGCCGCTGAAATATTCGCGGCTGTAAATAATACCCGCCAGCAGCAAGGCGGAATCTATATCCGAGAGCTCGGTGGTGCCATCGCGCAGCCCGGTTTGCATGTTGAGGAAATGGTAGTAAAAACCCTTGTAGCCGCAATACCCCCGCGCGTCTCGCCCCTGCGGCTTGCTCCAGAGGGTCTTCAGAGTGGTGAGCACCCGCTGCCGGCCCTTGTCGGCGGGGATCCAGCCGCGGTCGATGCCGATGCAAATGGCAGTGAGACCGAAGCCTACGGAAGCAATGCTGCAGGCGCTCCAGGAGGCGCTGCGATCCTTGATCAAACCGTTGCTGCTGTTGGCTTCGACCCAGAAGAAATTGACGGCCGAACGCTGAAGCAGATCGAGGAAGACGGAATCTTCCACCGCGCCAGAGGTCGTGCGCTCCGGCTGCACCTGGCCGTTGGCCGGGAGGCCCCACAGGAGCGCCAGCAACAAGAGTAAAATTCTTGATTTCATTTTTCCTCGCTCATTTCATGACCACATCCACCTGGTGCACCGTTCCCGGCGGGAAGGGCGGTAGGAGACAGCGGCCATCCGCCTGACGCTCCCTGAAGGGCTGGCCGTCGAGCTCGATCTCCAGCGTGCCCTTCTCCAGTGCATGGGGATTCCGCACGTTGATCTGGTAGTCCGCGCCGCGGAAACGGCGCCGCACGGTGAAGGTTTCCCATGCCGGCGGGATGCAGGGATCGATCATCAGGCCATCGTGCATGGCGCGCAAGCCGAGGATGCCCTCCAGTGCAGCGCGGAAGAGCCAGGCCGCCGAACCGGTATACCAGCTCCAGCCGCCGCGGCCGAAATGCGGAGATGCGGGGCCGTCGACGTTTCCGGGGGTGACATAGGGCTCGGATTGATAGAGATCGGGGTCCATGCCGCGCAGGATGGGATTGATCCGGCAATACATCGCATAGGCCTGCGCGCCCCGTCCCATCAGGGCCTCGGCGAGGACCGCCCAGGCGCCGGCATGGGTGTAAAGCCCGCCGTTTTCGCGGCGGCCCGGCGCATAGCGCGACAGATAGCCGATGTCGGGATCGACACGGGTGTAGGCCGGGGAAAAGAGTATGGGGCCATACTCGCGGTCGAGATGGGCTTCGACCGCCTGCATCGCCTGCGCGGCGCGTTCGCTCGAGGCAGTCCCGCCAATCACCGCCCAGGTCTGGGCGTTGAGAAAGATCTTGCCTTCCGCGCAAGCGGCGCTGCCCACTTTTTCGCCCGAATCCTTGGTCGCCCGCCAGTACCACGCCCCGTCCCATCCGTATGCTTCGACGGCCGCCCGCAGCTGGTCCGCTGCCTGGCTGCAAAAGGCCAGCTCGTCCTGAAGGCCGGCGCGCGGGGCGATCTCCGCCCATTCACACAGAATCCGGTGGAGAAAATGGCCCATCCAGATCGACTCTCCCTTCATCCCGGTGCCGACGGCGTTGAGGCCGTCGTTCCAGTCATGGGCGCCGATCAGGGGCAACCCGCGGTCGCTGCGCCAGGCCAGGCCGCGCTTGAGGGCGCGGCGGCAATGCTCCCACAGCGGCTGCGGCACAGGATCATCAACGAAGGGCTGTTGCTCCTGTAGCAGGGCGAACTCCCCGCTCTCCTTCAAGTATTCCGCGACGACAAAGGGAAGCCAGAGCAGATTGTCCGAGACCGCGCTGTGCAGACCCTGCTCGGTATAGGGATGCCACCAATGCCAGACCGAGCCATCCTGAAATTGATGGCGGGCGTGCAAGCGGATCTGATCGGCCGTGCGGCCGGGATCGAGCGGCAGCCAGAGCAGGCTGTCTTGGAGTTGATCGCGAAAGCCATAAGCCCCGCTCTGCTGATAGTAGGCCGCGCGGCCCCAGAGCCGGCAGGAGATCGCCTGATATTTGAGCCATATGTTGTTGAGCAGGTCGAAGGCGGGGTCGGGGGTCTTGACCTGAAAGGGGGCGAGGCGTTCGCGCCACCCCTTTTGGACCCGTTCCAGTTCCTGCTGCGCCCGAATGGGGTCGCGATAGCGGGTGATGAGTTCGCGAGCTTGCGGCATGGAATCGGCGGCGCCGAGGACGAAGGTCAGGGATTTGCTCTCGTGGCGGGCGAGATCCAGCCGCAGCTGCAGGCTGGCGATTGCGTCGCCCCATTTCCCCTGCGTGTTTTGGCAGCTTCCGTTCTGCACGGCTTCGGGGGCGCGCAGGTCGCCGAGGCGCCCTAAAAAGGCCTCCTTGTCGCCCTCGAAACCCGCGACCGGTTCCGAGGAAGCGAAAAAGGCGGTGTAGGGCCAGTTGACATTCCAGTGGCGGCCCTTCTCATCCGTCATCTCCCACAGGCGTTTGCCGGCGAATAGGATCTCTGCGCTGGGATCGAATTCGGTCTCTATGAAGGTCTTATGGAATTCGCGGTGATTGTCCGGGGCGAATCCTAGATTCCATTCGAAATAGCTGATGAGATCGATCTCGCGTGCCCCGCCGCTTTCGTTGGTCAGACGGAGGATCCAGATTTCGGCCGGATCGTCTGCGGCGGCAAAGAGGGTCCAGTCGCAGGTGATCCCATCGAAGCGGGATGAGAAGACGGAATAGCCAAGGCCATGCCGGATCGTATAGGAACAGGCCTTGTTTTTGACCGGCTGAAAGGCTGCTGACCAGAGCGCACCGGAGGTGCGGTCGCGCAGATAGAGAAATTTACCCCACTCATCGCGGACCAGGTCCTGGTTCCAGCGGGTCAGGCGGTTAAAGTTGGCGTGGGTGCGCCAGCTGAACCCGCCGCCGGCCTGGGAGGCGATCAGGCCATAGTCGCTGTTGGAAATGACATTGATCCAGGGCTTGGGGGTATCGGGCCGGGTAATGATGTATTCCAGACCATCGTCGCTGAAGTGGCCATAGGGCGTCGCGAATTTCATCGCCGCTGCTGCTCCTTCCATCCGCTCATTCAAAGTCGAGGCCCAGGGTGAAACGCTGGGTGTTTTCGAGGCGGCCGTGGTCCGCCCAAGCGTAATCGACGTGGAACAGGGTGCCGCCCAAATCGAAGATCACTCCCGTTCCCAGGGTCAGTCCGACCTCCGAATCCTTGAGCCAGAGATTCTGATAACCGGCGCGCAAGGCGAGGGTTTTCATGAAAAGCCACTCCCCGCCGAGGCTGATGCTCTCGGTATTGTCATTGGGATGAAAGGCGTTGACCGCCAGATGCACCTCGTTGCGGCGGCTGATCTTGATAGGCCAGTCAATGCCCGCGCGGAAGAGAACCGGCGGCGGATAATCTTCGACATACATCAGACCGGGCAGATTGCTGTTATCACCATACTTGGCCGGATCCTTGTCGTAGACGATGCGCAAATCACGGCCCGAGTACTTGCCCGGCAAGCCGAAATTGGAGATGCTGGCGCCTATACGGATGCCGCTGCCCGAAAGCGTATAGACGGTCCCCACGTTAAAGGTGAAGGTGGAGAGACTGCTGTGCCAGATAGTCTCCTGCATAAAATTGACCTGGAAGCCGGCGGTGAAGCGGTCGGTCAACTGGCGGCCGAAGCCGAGGCCAAAAGCGAAGTCGTTGACCGAATAATTCTCGCCGGTACCGAGCGGCTGTTCGACGGTCCGGACCGCAATTTCGCCGGAGTTGAGGGCGGTGGCGCTCAGGTAGAGGTTGCCATAACTCCCCATGGCTACCACCGCGGCCGCGTAATCATAGGTGATATCCGCCAGCCAGAGACTGTGGGTGAATTGGACGCCGTAGCCTTTAAAGCTGCCGATGGCGCCGGGATTATAATAGGCGGCAAGGAGTTCCTCGGTTGCGGCAACCCCGGCGTTGCCCATCCCCGTCGTACGGGCGCTGGGTTCAATCAGGAGGAATTGGCCGATGGTTGTGCCGGTCTTACTCTGGCCGTAAAGCGGCAGGCTGCTCCCTCCGATGCCAACCAGCAGGAAACCGAGGGTGAGCCCAACCAGCGCGCGCCATTGTTCATGATCCATTCTCATACTCCACCTGTTCCTTATTTGATGATGGCGAATTTGCCGATCCTGGTGCCCATCGTGCCGGCATCGACATGAAAGATATAGAGACCAGGCGCAACGTCGAGGTTGTCTTTGGTGCGAAGATCCCAGGCGATATAGCCATTGTCCGAGCCGTCATGATGCAGAGTCTGCACCAGCTCGCCACGGACGGAGAAAATGCGGATCGTGCAGTTTTTCGGCAAGGCGCGGAACTCGATGCGCCGTTCGCCGCGGCCCGAAACCGCGAAACGCTCGGGCTCGAAACTGGCCGATCCAACATAGGGATTAGGCACCACATAGGGTTCCTCCCTGAACTGCGCCTGCGCTTTGGCCGGATCGTTCCTCTGTCCGGTCGTCGAAAAAATGAAGGCGTCGCCGGATTCCAGGGGGTAATTCAGACGCAGCCAGTAGAGATCCCCCGCCCTGGGCGGGAGGATAGCGCCGCGCGCCGCCTGGCCGGTGGTATCAACGTCTATGCGCCAGGTGATCTGCGGTATGGACGGCTTCTCGGCAACAAAGGTAGCGACGTCGATGAACTCGCTGGACTGATTGGGGGTGCCGTCGCGGTCGATATCGCGGAAGCGGAACTTTAAACGCATCGCGGTGCCGGTCTCATCGACTGCATGCACCTGAAACTTGGCCGGCCGGGCCGGCAGACCGATGGCCAGCAGCGAGGTATCCATGAAGGTATCGTAAAAGGTGATGCGGATGTCGGATGGGAAGCCGGGCCGGCGCCGGTTGATCGGCTGCTGGTACTGGTAGGAGGCCTTGAGGTGGAGGTTGGTCCGGCTCTCTGGAGTGAAGCCGCTGGTAAGGGTGTCGACCGTCACGGTTTTTGCAGTATTGACGACCGGCAGCAGGCCCAGGCCCACCTGGCCGATGCCCTTGCCGTCCATGTCATAGCCGTTGCGGAAGAGGATCTTGCGCGTAGTGCTGTCCATCAGATCATAGGTGACCGCGCGGACGCAGTCCGGCGACGGCGTGTGGAAGGTGAGGGTGAAGTAATGGTTGTCCGGTACCAGGTTGGAGTTGACGATATCGATGCGGATATCTCCCTTGCCCCTGCCGGCGATCTGGGTCACGCCTGAGGCGGCCGCCTCGGTAAAGCCGAAGATGCGCGGATTGGGCCGGACGGCGACGACATTCTTGGGCAGGATAGTGCCGCCACGCGGGGTACGCGAGACGGCGATGGCATTTTCTGAGGGATAGTAGCCGAGGGAATCGCTGCCGTGGTCGAATGAAGTCACGGCATAATAGTACTCTTGGCCGTTGGTCACCGTGGTGTCGGTCCAGCTGTGCGTCAGCCCGGTGTCATCGCCAAGGTAATAAGCGACGCCTTCGACGACCTGAGTCGAGAAGCCGCGGCGGCCGTTGATGACGTCCCACTGTTTGATCGGCACGCCGTTGCCCATGGGACCGGTGCCGCGCCCGGTGGTGATGAGTTTGGGATCGCGGAATTCAGGATCGGTGGAGCGGTAGATGCGGTAGCCCTCGAAGTCGTTCTCGAGGCTGACCGGATCGATGCCGCGTTCGGCGGCGTCATCCCAGGAAAGGCGAATCCAACCGTCCCCCGTTTCCGCGGTGAGCTTGGGCATGGGCGGTGGCACGGCGAATTGATAGTTGGCGTTGTAGATCATCTGCACGGTCTTGACCGTCGAGCGCAATTCGTAGAGATCAGCGCCGTAGGCGAGGGCGAGGCTGAAGCGCTCAGTCTGGCCGGCCTTGAGGATGAAGGGGCCTGAGGCGAAGAGAAAGCCGATGTTATAGTTGAGAAAGACCGCGGAGTCAAAACGCGCCTTGAAATCGGGCAGGGTGAAGCGTTCATAGAGGCGGCGTGGCCATTCCTTGCCGTCATCGAAGAAGACGATGTTGTCGACTTCCTTGTTGGGATTGCCCTGACCAGCGACGATGCGGTTCATCTTGAAGCCGGTGAGGCCGATCTGGTCGGATTCCTGGAGGTCCGTGCGGTCGAAGTTGGGTTCGCCGAGGGTGGGGATGCCGTCCCCCTCACCGGTGTCGTTGGTGCCGAAGACACCATCGGCGCCGGTGTCGTTGAGTTCGGCCACCCAGTCCATGTCCTCATCGCCGGTCCACCAGGTTGCGGCGCGGAAAGCCGGGCGGCTGGAGATGGTGCCGATGGCTTTGGTGAACTTGTCCAGGTTATAGTGCGCTTTGAGGTATGCCCAGATCTGGTCGGTGGAGGTCAACAGCTGCCCAGGGCCGCCGTCGCGTTTTTCATCGACGATGCCGTCGTCATCGTCATCGATGCCGTTGAAACGGTTGCCAGGGGTTTCTAGATAAGCATAGCCGAGATAGCCGGTGGTGCCGCAGTTGCTGAGCAGATTGCGGCCGTGGCCGAATTTATCCCAGGTGTAGACCAGGTTGAGGCCGAAGGATTTGTCGAAATAGGCATTGTCGTCATCGGACTCGTAGATGCCGTCGCAGGAGAGGGCGGAACCGCCGACGCCGGAGTCCATGTACATGCCGAAGATGATGTTGTCATTATAGTCGGTGGTGCCTTCGTTGGTGATGTCATAATGCCAGAAAATGACGTTGCCGGCCTGGGGGTTGGCCCATTGAAATCCGCGCACCTCGATGCGCAGGCCGAGGCCGCGGCGCGTGGGATCGCGGCTGTCGGGGTAATAGTCCCAGGCGTCATAAAAGTCGTCATCCATCACGGTATAGGATTCCTGGTCGGCTGCGGGTTTTTTGCCAAAATAACCGTTCCAGGCGGCCTGACCGGGGTCATTGATCTCCGGATCCTCATTTTCGTCGGTCCAGCCGGGGTCATCGGGGTCATCCATCTTGTCGGGCCAAAAGTTCGGCCAGGTGCGGGGATCGCTGCTGATGGCGGGGGAGCGCCCCTTGTTGATGGCGGGATCGGCCTGGAAATAGCCGGGTCGCGGTTCGAAGCGCATCACCTTGTTGCGGGTCGGGCTGGTGGCCTGGCGTTCGCGGTAGCCGGTCTCCATGATATACTGGTCCCTTCCCTTGCGGTCCTTGATCTTGGCGAGGACAAAGGGGGTGGTGCCGTCGGTGTAGTTCATGCCGCTGCCTTTGGGCACCTCCACCGAATGAAAGACGCTGAGATCGACGCCGCCCGGGTCATCGGGGTAGCCGCCGACCATGCCATAGTTGTAGAACATGGTGCGGATGTTGGCGGCGTCGTGATAGCCGATGCGCTCGGCATCGATGCTGCCGCGCTGCTCGGGAGGGACGACCGGCTTGAGTTGCTGGGCCAGGGCGCTCGCGGCGATCATCGCGGCGGTTGTCACTATTTTCCAACGCATAGGGTCGTTCTCCAAGCTCACAGCGAGCCAAAAGTGAAGCCGACTTCAAGCCGGCGCGGCGGATAGTAGCGGCCGGGGTTGGCGAGGGTCGCCCGCTGGCCGATGGGATTGAGGGAGTAATCGGGGCTGCCGGTGTCATCAAAGACGAAGCCGTTGACGAAACGGGTGTCGAGGAGGTTGATGACGCGGGCGAAGAGGCTGGCGCGCAGGCCGGCGAACTGGAGATATTTTTCAGCGCGCAGGTCGACGCGTATGCCCGCCGGCTTGCGGCCCGAATTGGTTTCCAGACCGCCGCCAAATCCGGCGCGCAGGGCCGGCGTATAGGGCTGACCGCTGCCGTAGCGCACGATCGTGCTGATGGCGAATTGGCCGGGCGACTCGACGGTGACCGTCGCATTGAGGGTGTTGCGCTGATCCCAGCTGAGGGGGACCTGGCGGGGCCGGGGATCCTCACCGGCCGAGGCACGGGTCGCGGTCTCGCGGGGATCGCTGGAGTTGCCCTGGGCCCGCTGCCAGGTATAGTCGATCATGGTGCTGATCATGCCGATGCGGCGCTGATCAAGGGCGATGGTATAGCCGAGCACATTGCCGAAATCGATGTTGGTCAGACGCGCATATTCGGCTGCGGTGTAGGTCGAGACGAACTCGACGCCGAGCAGATCGCGGATGTCCTTGTAAAAAATGCTGACATCGATTCCAAGAAGGCTGCCGATGGCCTGTTTGTAGCCAAACTCGTATTGTACAGTGCGTTCCGGCTTGATATCGGGATTGCCGAGCACGCCGTAGCTGATGCCGCCCGCCTGCAGATCCTTGAGGATGGTGTAATCCGAGTTGGAAAAGATCTGCCCGAGGGCCGGCATCTGATAGAAATGACCGTAGGCGAAGAAGAGCGAGGCGCTGGTAGTGATGGGATAGGAGACGCCCAGGCGCGGCGAGATCGAGGTCTTGGCCCGGGTATCTTTGGCCACCGAAGCCGGGGCGCCGGCGATGCTGTTGGCCGGATTGGCGAGATCGCTGGGCAGGGTCGAACGGGCGTCAAAATATTCGAGGCGGGCGCCGGCGCGGACCACCAGGTCGCGCCATTCGATCTGATCCTGGCCATAGGCCACCAGGGCCACCGGATGATAGACCGAGATGTCGGGATAATCGGGCGGTTCGTTGATGTGGCGCACCAGGATCGTGCCACCGGTATTGACCAGGTAGCCGGGGGAACCGAACTTGAGCTCCGATTTCTGCAGCTCGATGCCGAATTTGAGCTGGTGGCTGCGGCTGACCTGGCTGGTCAGCGCACTCTTGAGCAGCAGGGTATTGGTCTGCTGCTTGAAGCGCCCGAGCTCGACGCCCTGGATGCTCGCGCCATCCTCATAGTTACTGTCGCCCATGGAGGGACCGGCCGAATCGTACCGGGCATCATAGAAGTCTTCGTACTTGTAGTCGGAGTAATTAAAATAGTTCTGGCGCAGGCTGATATTGTAAAAGGTGCTGGGCGAAAGCGTGTGATTGACGTCCAGGCCGTGGACAATCGAAAAAGTTTTCTGCTCGGCGCGGCCATCGGGATTGAAGCGCATGGCATAGTTGAACCGTTTGCCGGCGATAGCGTTGGTGATCGCCTGATACTCAAAGGTGATGTTTTTCAGGGAGCGGTTGGTCAGCTTTCCCAAACCCGACCATTCACGCGAAGTCTCGAGGGGGAATTCCTTGCCATCACCCGTGGGCGTGTAGATCTTGTTCTCAAAATTGGCGCGGTCGGTGGGCAGAAAGAGACGTTTGCCGAAAACATAGCCATCGTTGGCATAGCGGCGCCCGCTGAAGATGAAATAGGTTTTCGGAAAAAAGGGCACCGGTCCGCTTAGACTGGCCTGGTAGTTCTGGATTGCGAGGGGGCGGAATTTGTCCGGCGCGTTGCGCCGGTCGCCGCTGGTGTAGATATAGTCGCTGGTATAGGCCTCGCCGCTGACGGCGAAGTGGTCGGAGCCGCTCTTGAGGACGACGTTGACCACCCCACTCATCGCTTGGCCGTACTCCGCATCGAAGGTACCGCTGATGACCTGGACTTCCTGGAGCAGAGAACGATCGATGCGCAGCGTGGAACTGTTGTCATAACTGTTGTTGACGCTGACCCCGTTGATCTGGTATTGCACTTCGCCGCTGCGGCCGCCGCGGAAATGGCCGTCAACGACGCCGGCCTGGAGATCGACAACCTCCTGCAAATCCTGCACCGGCATGATGGCGATGGCGTCGCTGGTCACAGTAGCCACCGAACTGGTCAGATTGGTTTCCACAATCGGCCGCTGGGCGATGACCTGAACGGTCTCGCCCTCGATCACACTCTGCTCCAGCTGGACATCCTGGGTGGTGGTGTGGTCCACCGTAATCTGGATCTGGTTGATGGTGGTGGTCTTGTAACCGATGAAGGCATAGCGGACCTGATAGCGGCCGGGGGGGATGTTGAGGATGGCGTAATACCCATCCAGATCGCTCACTGTGCCCAGTTGCGTGCCGGCCAGTACGATGTTGGCTCCTGGCAGGGGTTCTTTGTTCTTATCCGTGATGCGGCCGGCCAGCTTGCCGGTAGTGCCGGGCATGGCGGCTGTGGCCGCAAGCAGCACCATACTCATCACAAAGAGGGCGCGCCAGACGGCACCGGCCGGTCGAGGGCGGGGCGTCCTGTCAAAGAATCCGCGCATAGCCTTCCTTTCCTGAAAGTAAACGACAGCCTTGGGGGGATTCGGAGAAATTGCTGCGGGGGCCAGGATCGCCTGGCCCCCGCCTGCGGGATGGCATCGGCTGGTGGATTTACTTGATCACCAGCATTTTTTGCACGTTGGTTCTCACGGTCTTCTTCGATTTGACGCCGGCCATTTCGAGACGATAGAAATAGACGCCCGAACTGATTCTGGCAGCATCGAAGGAGACCTCCCGGATGCCGGCGACCTGGCGCCCAAGCGCCATTTCGGTTACCATGCGGCCGAGGAGATCGTAGACCTTGAGGGTCACCACACCATCTTCGGGCAAAGCAAACTGGATGGTTGTGGTCGGATTGAACGGATTGGGATAGTTGCCGATGAGGGCAAATTCGGCCGGCAGCTGGGTTGCCGGGTTGAGCTTGACACCGGTAAGTTTGGTGTTCGGGTCGAGCAGAGCCCAGGCCGGGCCGGCAGGCCAGTCGAATTCACGCATAAACCAGACGCGCTGGCCGTAATTGTCGGAGGCATTGGGGAAGGTGTCGCCATCGAAGAGGGTGGCGCTGATGAAGAGCGCGCCGTCGCCCAGATCGGCGGGATACCCCAGGGCCGTCAGATCAATCCCTATCTCCATGTGGTAGCCGGTGTCGATATCGTTGACATCATTGATGGTCGAGCCGGGCTTGAGTTCGAATCCAACCCAGGCTTTGCCCTCGTTGAAGAGGGTCTCGAGGTAATCCATCACCATAGGCCCGGTCGGGCCGATGCGCATGGTGAGATTGCGGCGGATGAGGACATTATCGCCGTCGCGTGCCGCACGATCGTTGATGATCAGGCGCAGACCGTCCCACATGTCATAGTTCTCCAGGCCGGAGACCGACTGGTCGCGGACATCGGCGGCGACGTAGAGCATGTGACCCTTGAAGAACCACTTAAGGGTGGCGTCAGCAGGATCGAGAACCGGCGCGCGCTTGCCGTCGATCTCGGGCTGCCACTGGCCGGAACGCCAGGGGCCGATGCCGGGATAGGAGGCGCGCAGGGCGTCGTCACCGAAGCGGAGGTCGAGGCCGGGGGCCTTGGCCCAGACCGCTTCATCGAGACTGCCATCCACAACGGGATCCGGAAAATCGGCGCCGTTGGGGATGATCAGATCGGGACCGATAACCGGAAGCGTCCCGCTGTTGACTGTGACTGATGGATTGACATGGAGTTGTGCGATGGCGTAGGCGGAGGCGTTGCTCCAGGGGCCCTGCCACCAGACACGGTTGCTCGAGAATTTCTCCTCGTTGATCGGCCAGAACCAGTCGCAGTCGTAGATTGAGATGTTGAATTCGACGATGTCGCCGCCTGGCTTGGTGACGTCATAGCCGCGCGGGGTCAAGTCGAAGACGAACTCGGTGGTATAGCCCTTGTCCGGCGTGGCATCATCGTTGGTAATACCATCGACGACAGTGACGGCGTCCCAGACCGTGCGGTCTGCCGCGGCCCAGCCGAAGAAACCAGGGAGTGCGCCGACGTTGGCGGTGTTGGGATCGGCCCAACTTTCGGCGACCCAGCCGTAAAAATACTCAAAGGGGCCAGCCGGGCGGCCTGCGCCGTTGTGGTCGCGGATGTTCATCAACAAGGCGTCGAAGCGGGCCCAGGGGCCACCACCGACCGAGGCATCCTTGACCTGGGCGCCCATATAAAGCTTGTTTCCGTAGACGAGGAACTTGAGCGTGGCGAAGGTGGGATCAACCGGTTGGACACCGCCCTCCGAGACAAAGCCGGAGCCGGGCATCAGACTGGCGCTGCCGTAGCGCAGAATCACCTGTTCGGCCTTGGCCCAATCGGGCTCATCCATCTTGCCATCCAACGTGGGTGGCGCCGAAGCGACACGAGCCCAGAGGGCGTCCGGACGCTCCATGGTGTTGAGGGGATCACCGGGCACAAAGACTTTCGGATCCATGAACGCCCAGGCCGGGCCGGCGGGCCAGTCGGATTCACGCATGAACCAGACGCGCTGGCCGTAGTTGTCGGCGGCGTTGGGGAAGGTGTCGCCATCGAAGAGGGTAGCGCTGAGGAAGAGTGCGCCGTCACCTCGGTCAGCTGCGTACCCCAGCGCCGTAAGATCGATGGCCATTTCCATGCGATACCCCTCATCGATGTCATTAGCATTATCGATGGTGGTGTTGGGTTTAAGCGCAAAGCCGATTTGAGCCTTGCCTTCGTTGACCAAGGTCTCGAGATAATCCATCGGTATCGGGCCGGCCGGACCGACGCGCATGGTGAGATTGCGGCGTACGAGGACGTTGTCGCCATCGCGGGCGGCGCGGTCGTTGATGATTAGACGCAGACCATCCCACATGTCATAGGTCTCGAGGCCGTTGACCGACTGATCGCGGAAATCGGCGGCGACATAAAGAATATGGTCTTTGAAGAACCATTTAAGGGTGGCGTCGGCGGGATCGAGGACCGGCGCGCGCTTTCCGTCGATCTCGGGCTGAAACTGGCCGGAACGCCAGGGGCCGATGCCAGGATAGGAGGCGCGCAGTTCGTCGTCGCCAAAGCGGAGGTCGAGGCCGCGAATGTTGGCCCAGACGCTCTCATCGAGACGCCCGTCAATAACGGGTACGGGATGATCGGCGCCGTTGGGCACGATAAAATCGGGACCGATCATCGGCAGGGCTGAATCCTCGGTGACGGCGGGGTTGGCGTAAATGCGGGCGATGGCGTAGGCGGAGGCATTGCCCCAGGGGCCCTGCCACCAGACACGGTTGCTCGAGAATTTCTCCTCGTTCATCGGCCACTGCCAGTCACAGTCATAGATGGAAAAGTTGAATTCGATGAGGTCCCCGCCCGGTTTGGTCACATCGTACCCGAGCCTGGCAAGATTGATGACGATTTCGGTGACGTAACCTTTGTCGGGTGTTGTGTCGTCGTTGGTCGTGCCGTCGACGACGGTAACAGCGTTCCAGAGATCGCGGTCGGCGGGCGAGCGGCCGAAGAAGCCGGGGCCGGCGCCGACATTGGCGGTGTTGGGATCAGCCCAGCTTTCGGCGACCCAGCCGTAGAAGAATTCATAGGAATCGGCCGGACGGTTGGCGTTGCTGTGGTCGCGGATGTTGAAGAGGAAGGCATCGAACTTGGCCCAGAGGCCACCGCCGACGGAGGCATCCTGGACGTCCACGCCGAGGTAAAGCTTGTTGTCCTTGACGAGGAACTTGAGGGTTGCATCGGTCGGATCGCTCGGATCGACGCCGCCTTCCTTGGCAAAACCGGAGCCGGGGACGATGTTGCTGCTGCGGCCGTAGCGCAAACGCACGGATTCGGCTTTCGCCCAGACCGGTTCATCCATCTTGCCGTCGACGGTGATTGGTGCAGCGGTGGTGCGCGCCCAGACCATATCCGGACGCTCATTGGCCCTCACCACGCCGCCGGGCAGGGTGGTGTAGGGATCCATGTAGCCCCAGGCCGGGCCCGCATTCCATCCGCCTTCGCGCATAAACCAGACGCGCTGGCCGTAATTGTCGGCGGCATTGGGAAAGCTATCGCCGTCGAAGAGGGTGGCGCTGATGAAGAGGTTCCCCTCGAGCAGGCCGTGATTGTAGCCAAGAGCCTTGAGGTCCACCGCCACTTCGATCCGATAGCCGGTATCGATGTCGTTATAATCGTTGATGGTGGTGCCGGGTTTAAGGGTAACCGCCGCCGCGCCCATATGCAGGCTGTCGATCACCACCGTCAGATAGTCCTGATACAGGGCTTTGCCGGTCGGATCCAGGCGGACGGTCAGATCGCGGCGCAGCAGGTTGTGATCGTAGGGGTCGCGCTCCCTGATGTCATTGATGATGAAGCGGATACCGTCCCACTGGTCATAGGCCTCGTTCGACCAGACCGCCTGATCGCGGACATCGGCCGAAAGATAGAGGATATCGTTGCGGGTGAACCATTTGATGGTCGCGTCCGCCGGATCGAGGACCGGGGCCCTGACGCCGTTGATTTCGGGTTGCCATTGGCCGGAGAGCAGCGGGCCCACGCCGGGATAGGAGGCGCGCAAGGCGTCGTCGCCGAAACGCAGATCGATGCCGGGGGCGACAGCCCAGGCAGCTTCGTCGAGCACACCGTCGATGACCGGCTGGGGATGGGTATCGGCATTGGGAATGATAAAATCGGGACCGATATACGGCACAGCGCCGGTGAGACCCACACGGGGATTGGCATGGATCTGAATCACCGCATAGGCCGAAGCGTTGCCCCACGGGCCCTGAGCCCAGGCGCGACCGCTGCTGAACTTGGCCTCGTTCATCGGCCACTGCCAGTCGCAGTCATAAATCGAGATGTTGAAGGGAATGATGGTGCCGGCAGCGGCGGTAGCGTCATAGCCGCGCACAGTCAGATCGAATTTGAATTCTGTGGTATACCCGTGATCGGGTGTGGAATCGTCATTGGTCATGCCGTTGACCTTGGTGACGGCATCCCAGACCGTGCGGTCAGAGGATGCCATGCCAAAGAAGCCGGGATTGGCGCCGACATTGGCGGTGTTGGGATCGGCCCAGCTCTCAGCCACCCAGCCGTAGAAATACTCAAAGGGAGCGGCCGGGCGGTTGGCAGCCGCGGCATTGCGGATGTTTATCAGAATAGCATCAAACTTCGCCCAGAGCCCACCGCCGACCGAGGAGTCTTTGGCCACCACAGCAAGATAGAGGCTGTTGCCCTGGATCAGAAACTTGAGCGTGGCATCGACCGGATCGCTGGGATCGACGCCGCCTTCCTTGGCCCAACCGCTGCCCGGAATGGGCGCATCGGGCACGCCATAGCGGACATGAAGCGATTCGGCCGAGGCCCATGCGGTCTCGCTGAGGACGCCGTCAAGGGTGATCGGGGTGTCGCTGGTTCGCGCCCAGATCACATCGGGACGGCTAATGGTTTGGCCGATCGCCGACGCTGTGAAGATCAGCAGCAGCGCCATCAAACACAGCCAGAGTGCCTCTCTTTTGTGCATGTCTCCTCCAAAGTTTAATCACAAATTCACATCCAACGGTGCGTCGTGACAAAACAGGCCATGACGATGCATTTTGCTGTAGGCTGGTGAGAGGTTCACCTCCTTTTGCAGGGTTGTGAGGATGAATGATAAGGGAGTGGAACGATTAAAACCGTCTGCGGTGGCTGAAAGATCATGATGGGAAGGAAAAAGCCGCTTAGAACGACCATGAGCGGAGGAGAAGCGAGTGCCGCAGAGGGGGGTGCATTGGTCGCTCGGCAGCAACAGAACCGGATTTTTACTCGCGTTGCGGTCAAGGGGAGACTCCGCTTAAGTCTTGAAGTGAAAGCGATTTACATGTTTAAGATAAGAAATAACAGTAAAAATTTTGAAGATGAGGCTGACAACATGTAAACGATTACATTGTACGAAAAAAATAGGTTGCTGTCAAGTTAAATGTGCGCCACAATGCAAAAAAGTTGCGCACCGGCAAGATTTTGCCTGCGGATCCCGTGCGGACGCCGGGCCGTCGGCCGGAATGGCGGGGTGCGCGCAAGAGGATCCCCCCGCCGGAGGGCGCAAAAGGCCTTGAATCCTATTTTCCTGCATCGTACATTTCAGGGATGAACGAGCCCGTCATTCAGATACGCGGCCTGCACGCCCTTTATGGTCGCCTGGAGATCCTCAAGGGGATCGACCTCGACATCTATCCCAATGAAACCCTGGTCATCCTCGGCCGTTCGGGCTGCGGTAAAAGCACGCTGTTGCGCCATATTCTCGGCTTGCAGCGGCCCGACCGCGGCCGGATCCTGGTCAAGGGGGTGGACATGGCCGCAGCGGATGAGACGGAACGCAGCACCGTCAGCAAAAAAATCGGCGTGCTCTTCCAGGGAGCGGCGCTCTTCAATTCGATGACCGTCGGCGAAAACGTCGCTCTCCCCCTCGAGGAACATACACGCCTCGAGCCCTCCACCATCCGGATCATGACCCGGCTCAAACTCGAGATGGTCGGCCTTTCCGGTTTCGATCATTTCATGCCTGCCCAGCTCTCGGGCGGGATGAAAAAACGGGCCGGACTGGCGCGGGCCCTGGCCATGGACCCCGACATCCTTTTCTGCGACGAGCCCTCCGCCGGACTTGACCCGATTGTCGCCGTAGGCATCGATCATCTGATCCGCAAATTGCAGCAAGCCTTCCGGATGACCATCGTCGTCGTCACCCATGAACTGGAATCGGTCTGGCTGATCGCCGACCGCATCGCGCTGATGCATGAGGGCCGTTTTCTCTTCATCGGCGACAAGGAGGCGCTCCGGGCCTCGCAAATTCCCGAGGTGCGGCAGTTCCTCGAACGCCAGCCCGACGCCGGCGAACCCGATGGACGTAAATATCTCGCCTCCCTTGTAGGGGAAGTATCATGAACCCGTGCGATAAGGAGCAGGATGGAATATCATAAAAGCGAACTCAAGGCGGGCCTCTTCATCGCCATCAGCCTGCTGCTCTTCTTTGCCTCTCTTTTTGCGATCAAGGGGGTGAGCGGCTGGGAACACAAGGCCTTCTACCGTGCCCGTTTTGCCTATGTCGGCGGCATCGAACCGGGATCGGCGGTTCGGCTGGCCGGCGTCCCGGTCGGCAAGGTCAGCGGCCATCGCGTCCTCGCCGGCGAGCAGCCGCCGGTCGAGCTGACTCTCGAACTGGACCATGGCACCCCGATCCGCGGTGACAGTTATGCCTACATCACCTCGATCGGGCTTCTCGGCGCCTTTTATGTCGAGATTGCACCTGGATCGAAGGACGCGGCGCTGCTCGCACCGGGTGCTCTCATCGCCAGCCGCGAGGTCTCCAGTTTCGCCCAGATGTCCGGTCCGATCGGCGGAGCGACCACGGAGGCCACCGAGCTGCTGCGCCGTCTCAACGACCTGCTCAACGATGGCAACCGCGCCAACCTCGCCGCCCTCATCACCAACCTCAACGCCATGACCGCCCAGAACAGCAGTGAGTTGCGAACCCTGCTGGCCAATCTCAACGACCTGACCCGCTCCCTGAACACGACCCTGCAGAATGTGAACAGCCTGCTCGCAGCCAACGATACGACGCTACAGCGCACCGTGCAAAATGCGGAGGCGCTGCTGCGGGAGGTTCAGCAGCTCACCGTGCAGATGAGCGGCACCATGGGCGATCTCAACCATATCATAGTGCAGAACCGCGAGAGTTACCGCGAGACGCTCGATCATGTCCGCACTTTGAGCCGGAACCTGACCGAATTCACCCAGACGATCAAGGAACAGCCCTGGAATCTGGTGCGCAAGAACTATCCTGAAGAACGCAAACTGCCCAAGGAGTGACGCATGCGCCGAACCCTTATCCTGGCCCTCCTCGGCCTCTGCATGGCCTGTGGCCGGGTCCCCCGGGTCCATTATTATGATCTAGTGCCCGATCCGCCGGCACCCGCCGCGGTACCCTCCGGTGGAGTCCTCTGGGTACAGCCCTGCAGTGCCCTGCCCCCCAGCGATCAGGACCGTATGGTCTATCGCGATGCCTCCTGGGAGATCCAGTTCGATGCCTACCGCCGCTGGATCGCGGCTCCACCGGAGCTGCTGCGGGATCGCCTGGTGGCCTGGCTGCGCGCCTCCGGCCGCTATGCCGCGGTGGCGACAATCATGCCGCGCCAGGAGGCTTTCGCAACCCTCGCGCTGCAACTGGTGCGTTTCGACGAAGCCTTCGAAGCGGGAAAACGACAGGCGGTTGTGCGGTTCTGGTTCGAGCTGACGAACGGGGAGGGGGAGCGGGATCGAACCGGCTATATCGAAGGCCGGGCCATTATCGCCCCGGGTGATGCGGCGACCATTGTTGCGGGGATGCGCGCCGCGGTGGAGAAGGCCTTTACGGAGCTGCTCAGCCGGCTCTGAGCCGCCGTACACCCCCGCTCTGGACGCCACCCGGTGACGCAGTACACATAAAAAAAGCCGCCCGGCTTCAAGCCCGGCGGCTTTTTTTATGCTGCGAGAGAGATTATTTGGTCACCAGCGAGGCCACCATCTTGTCGAAGACCTGCTGGAAGGTGCTCTTCATCGGCTGATAGGTATTGACGATAATGCGGTAGAATTTGTCATTCTTGACCAGGAAATAGATGCGGCTGGAGATATCCTTACCGCCGGTATAATTCAGCCAGGTGGCGGGCACGCCGTCGATGGTGGCGGTGCCGCGGCCGCTCTCCTTGAACCGGGCGGCATTTTGCGCAACCAGCTTGTCCAGGGTCAGTTTTTGCGCCGGGCGGACGTCGATGTAGAGACCGCTGTCCTTGCGGTAGCCGTAGATATTCAGGGCAAACTGAACCGGATCCTTGATGCTGGCCGGTGAGGGCTGGAAATTGACCGGATAGGAAATCTTGAGAAATTCGTTTTCAAAGGTATCCATCTCCTCGGCCGGGATAGCCGGATCGACGCCGGGTGCCTGGGCTTGCACTACAGGCAGATGGAGGCTGGCGAGGACGGTATCGAGAGCGGCCTTGTTGGCGTCATACATCTTGTTGAATCCTTCAAAAATCACCGTATAGAGCATGGAGTCCTTGATGGCGACGACTTCATCACCGCTGATGATGTTCTTGTTGTCGAGGGCGCCGCGGTAGTGGAGCAGCTTGCCGCCGAGGTCGGCGAGCTTCTTTTCAACCGGCGAGGATACATCGAAACCGGAGGAAGTCAGATCGCTGGTAACGCTGCGGACGACCTCATCCACGGTCTTCAAGGTATCCATCTTGTCCATGTTGACGATCACACGGGCGGCATCCTTGCCTTCGACCGAGTAGGGATTGAACTTGTAGAGCCCGTCGGCGGAGGAATAAAAACCGATCTTGGGGCCATCCTGCTGCAGTTGCCAGCCCTGGGGGTGGTTGAACGAAATACGCAGGAAAGGCTCCTGGAACTTTTCGAATGCGGTGATGGTGGTCACTTCCTGTTTCTTGCCGCAGCCAATGAGCATCAAGAGGCCGAGAAGTAACGCCATGCTTTTCTTCATGAGAGTCCCTTTCTGATTGGGTTAAGGGGCTGAACAAGTGATTTTCGTCAGTTATAGAGCTGGAGAATATCCAGCCCTTTTTTGGCGTCCGCATTTTTGGGATCCAGGCGTAACACCTTTTCGTATTGGGTTTTGGCTTCATCGCGGCGATCCAAGGCGTGCAGAATCTGCGCGCGCCAGAGGTTCAACTCGATGTCGTTCGGTTTGAACTCGATCGCTTTGGTAACCGCGTTGATGGCCTGGGCGTTGTTTTTCTCCACGAGGTAGGAGAAAGTGATGAAACTGTAGGCTTCGCCGAGCTCGTTTTTATAATTGTTCTTGACGGTGTCGGCCATACTCGCCATGGTTTCATAGGCTTGGCGTGCCGCCTTGAGCGAATCGGCGCCACGGAGCGCGCGGCCGAGATAGAGATAACCGGCGATGTAATTGGGACGCAGCGAGATGGCAGTGCGTAGCGCTTTGGTCGCCGGCTGGAAATCCTCCAAGGCCATTTTGCAGAGGGCAAAGTTGATATAGCCGTTGGGATAGGTCGAATCGGACTTGATGCGATTCTCGAACATCTTCGCTGCCTTCTCCCATTGCTTGGTCCGCATATAGGAGGCGCCCATGTCGTTGTAGAGGTCATCCTGGTCCGGATTCTTGGCCAGCGATTGCTCCATGTAGAGCAGGGCCAGGCTGTCATTTTTCAGGGCGTAGTAGCTCTTGCCGAAGCGTTTGGCATCCTCAAAGCCCAGGGTGTCAACAGCGGCTAGTTTACTATAGCTCTCCACCGCAGGCTGGTATTGCTTGAGCATGTAGTGGGCTTTGCCTGCCAGGCGCAGGGCCACCGGGTCGTTGGGGTTGCTTTTGAGCAAATGTTCCGCGGCGCTCAAGGCCGATTCATATTGCCGGCTCTTGTCGAGCGCCTCCATATAGGTCGACCAGGACGCCTGGTCCTCCGGGTGACGCATCACGTATTTTTCCAGATAGAGGGTGGCGTTCTTGTACTGTTTGGAGAGCATGTAGATCCGGCTCACTTCCAGTGCAGCCTTGTCGTTTTCGGGCTGATGGGAGAGGACACTACGGTACATCTGCGCTGCTTCATTGTAACGGCGGTCCTTGAGATAGAGGTCGGCCATCTTGGCGCGCAGTTCAACCTGAAGCGAATCGTACTTGAGCGACTCCTCGAATTGCATCAGGGCCACCGGTTCGGCGCCGAGCTTGAGATAGGCCTCGCCGAGTCCGCGATAGACCTCGGGATTCTTGGGCAGCTGCTGCTTGGCCTGGGAGAAGGCTACCTCAGCCTGGTTGGTCGAGTCCGCGGCCAGGTGAAGCCAGCCGAGTTGGATGAGGAGTTCGGCATTGCCCTTGGTCGGTTTCATGGCTTTGCGCAGCGAAGCGTAGGCCTCCGCGTTGTGGTTCTGGGCCATCTGGGCCTGAACGAGGAGCTGCCAGGTAGCTGGATTCTTCTCGTCCACCAGCAAGGCATTCTTTGCGGTTGCCTCCGCGAGAACAGGCTTGCCGCCCAACAGCTGGGCTTTGGCGAGGGCGTTCAAGGCCGCAGCATTGCGTGGATTCAGATCGACGGCTTTCTGAAGGAGTTCGGCGGCCTGGTCGAATTTGCCCTGGTTGAGGAGAGCCAGGCCTTCAGCAACCTTGTCCTGGCCGGCGGCGGGCAACACCAGGAGGATCAGCACCAGGGAGAGCAATGCAGACAATCGTTTCATGAGGTCAATACTCCTATCTAATCTGAACGAGACGGATGGGCATGGTGGTCGGGACCAGACCGGAATTGAGGATCAGCTTTTGGCCCGGGGCGCTGGCGATGAAGGCACAGAATCCGGCAGCAAGCTGTGATTTGTGATTGAAATAGACATGCAAGGGATAATAGAGTGGATACTTTTTCAGATACACATTGGCCTGGTGCAGCTTGTAATGCACCAGAGCTCCGGTCGAGTCGGTCCCGGTGAAGGCCAGGGTGCGGACGGCGCCATCGGGCTCTTCGGAAAGGGCCTTGAGGGAATCCTCTTTGAGGCAGGCCAGCGAGGCGATGCCCAGCGCCTGCGGATGTTTGGCCACATACTTTACCACCTCGGATTGAGCGGCGGTCATCACCGCTGGCACAAAGTCCTCGATACGGTGCAGAAAATGGTTCTTGAGCAGTTCGTAGGCGCCCGAGTTTTTGCCGGTGGTGACCAGTTCGAGCCGGCCGGTCAATCCGCTGCCCGGCAGCTGTTGCCAGGTGGTGAGGCGCTGATCGATGATCCCGGTGAGTTCCGCCATGGAGAGGGCTTGCAGGTCGTTGACGCGGTTGACCAGCAGGGCGAGGGCATCCACGGCCACTTGGAGTGAATCGATTTTGAGTTTTTCCTGCGTGATGATGCGGCGTTCTTCCGCATTCAGTGCCCGGTCGGTCAGGACCATCCGGACACTATCGTTGATCAGATGAACCAGGCATTCACGGGTCGAGGCGCTGTAGAGGGTGATATGCGCATCGTTGTAGAGGCTGCAAAAGAGATCCGCCTCCTTGGCGGCCAGCGCCGCATGCGAATCCGAAACATAGAGGCTCAGCTTGCCGCTGGTGGGACTTTCCTTGGGCTTGGAGTTGATCGCACAGGCCGTCCAGACGAGCAGGGATGCTGCGGCGGCGAACAGCAGCACTTTACTCCTCATCCACATGGGTATATCTCCTGTACTTTGAGGGTTTGGGTTTCCAGAAGGTGACCAGGAAACGGTAAATGCTCATCAGGATCAGCACCACGCCGAAGGTGTAGCGCACCTGCGGCAGGACGTCAAAATGCAGCAGCCCGGTGACGATCGCCACGCCGGCACAAAAGGTTATGCCGGCGATGGCGAACGCGAAGACTTTTCCAGGTTCGAGAAGCATCGTCCCCTGGTGGTTAATTGAGTTTGAAATTGAACGAGAGCGAGATCCAGACCGAAACCGGGCCGGTTTTCATCATCGCGGGGGTGAAAATCCACTGCTTGGCCGCGTCGATGGCCGGCTGGTTAAAGATCTCCGAGGCGCTCTTGAGGATGACCACATCCTTGACCTTGCCCTCTTTGTCGACCCACAGCTTGACCCAGACCGTACCTTCGAGGCCGGCCTTGCGCGCTAGTTCCGGATAGACCGGCTCGACGCGCTTGATCACCTGGGGTTCCTTTTCAAAGGGGACGAAGTCGGGAGGCGGTGCCTCCTCTTCTTCGATGTTTTGTACATTCACGTCCTGTTCGATCACCTGGCTTCCGCCGGAGCCAACGCCTTCACCTACCGGGCCGGTCACTGAGCTCATTTCCGTCTGCGAGGCAAAGGTCTGTTCGGGGCTGACCTCCGCATCAGGAACCGGCACGGGGATACCGACACTGGGTTTGGCCATCGGCGCCGCCGCTGAGACCGAGGGAGCGACCGCGGCGCTGGCGCCCTGGATCGAGGGTGGCGGACCCAGCTCGCTGTACTTGAGGATGCGCACGGTGCGGACCGGCGCCTCCTCTTTGCCCAGCAGGGTCGTGGCCCAATAGATACCGAGCCCGAGGAACTCGATCAGGGTTGCGATGATCAGGCCGTATATCATGTACTTTTGCTTGACTTCCTTGAGCTCGGTGGCTCCATAGGGGAGTCTTGCTTTTTCCGCAAGTTCTGTCATGACACTCTCCGCATGTTAGGAAGTTAAATCGCCTTGGCGACAAGCTGACCGTCAATCTCCTTGAACGGAGCGATCGAGAACCGGGTGATATTGGCCAGGTTCAACTCGTCCATGATATTGACCATCAATTCGTAGGTTCCTTGGCGTTCCACCTTGATGAGGACGACCAGCTTGGGATTGGCCTTGCTGCGGTCGACCATCAAAGGGCGTAATTCCTTGAATTCAATTCTTTGCGGTGTCTCCATTCCCATATTGACATAAATGGAGCCATCGGCGGTCGCGCGAATGGTCAGCAGACTGGTTTCGGCAACCTCCACCTTGACATCGGAATCAGGCGGCAGGTTGATCTCCATCGTCTGCGGTGTATTGAAGACCGTGGTGAGCATGAAGAAGGTGATCAGAAGCATCATGATGTCCACCATCGGGGTCATATCAATACCCACCCCTACGCGTTTTTTATGTTTTTTGCCGCCCTTGCCTTTCGGTTCCTTGGGGGCAACAACATCTGCTCCTGCCATACTTTAACTCCATCAGATTTTTTCGAGTTCCGTTACAAGGTTGAATCGGGTGATTTTGACCTTCTGCAGGATGTTCATCACATCCTCGATCGGACCGTATGGCGTCTCCTTGTCAGCCTTGATCACGGTGCGCAGTTTGGGATTGGCGATGCGGGCCTGAATCAGCAAATCGGCCAGCTGCTGCTTATCCTGAAGCTGAATACCCGAGCGCAGGGCATTCTCTTCGCCAAAAAGCCGGCCGCGGAGCCGCTGGGAATCCAACCCGAGGAAATAGCGGTCATCCTTGGTCACCGTGATGGTCATCACGTCCGACTCAGGCAGCTTGAACTGCGAATGCGACGAGGGGAGGACGACTTCGGCCTCTGCAGGTGGTTTGAAGCGTGTCGTCAACATGAAAAAGGTCAACAACAGCATCATAATGTCCACCATGGGCGTCATGTCGATCCTGATATTGCTACGCCCTTTTTTATGCTGCATGGCTGTTTACCTCATCAGTTATTTGTTGCTTTCTTTTTCGGCCAGCGTGGTGACCATCGAGTAGGTGGATTCATCGATCATGTAGGTAAAGTTGTCGATTCGGGTGCTGAAATAGTTGAACGCTACGATACCCAGGATGGCCGTGATGAGACCGCCAGCGGTGTTGATGAGGGCTTCAGAAATACCCAGCGACAGGGCGATGGCATCGGGGGCACCCGACTTGGCCAGGGCCTTGAAGGACTTGATCATACCGAGGGTGGTACCGAGCAGACCGACGAGCACACCGATCGAGGCCAGGGTCGAGATGCCCACCAGGTTTCTCTCAAGGAGCGGAACTTCCAACATCATTGATTCTTCGACCGCATGCTGCATCTCCTCCATGGTCTCCTTGGCGGAGAGGTGAGCGCCGGAGGCCTTCAGCAGTTTGTATTTCTCGAGTCCGGCACGGAGGACGCTGGCCGGCGTGCCGCGCTGTTTGTCACAAGTGGCGATGGCGGTATCGATATTACCAGCCTTGATCTCCTGCTGGAGTTTACGGTAAAAAGCGGGCAAGGAACCCTTCCCTTTGGCTTTGCCAAGGGCCAGAAGACGTTCGACGATGAAGGTGAGCAGCATCAGGATCATCATGATCAGGATGGGGACGAGGATACCGCCTTGCTTGATGTAATCAGGTAAAAACTGGAAAACGATGAGGCCGACGATGAACGCCACGACCATGACGATGGTGATGAAGAGACCTTGTTTCATGGTGCTTTCTCCTTTGATGTGAGGGGAATAGTGGATTAGTGGTTAATGGACTCCATGGCTTGAAAACTGGCGATGGCCTCATCCCTGCTCTCCTCCACTTCGAAGACGCTGATGAGCTTTGTGATCACAAAGAGGTTTTGGATCCCCCTGCCCATCTCGCAGAGCTTGATCTGGCCGCCGCCGCGGGTGTACATGGTATGCAGCCCTACCAGCGTGCCGATGCCGAGGCTGTTACAATAGGTGACGCCGCTCAAGTTGATGATAAGCTTGCGGTTGCCCTGCTCATAAAGGTCCGCGACGACGGATTTCAATGCGTCGCTCTCCTCTCCGCCTACCAGAGCGCCCCGCGGGCTCACAATGGCAATATCCAGGTTGTTCATGGTCATGACTTTGATGGCCAAAGCGGATACCTCCTCACACGGACAATCACCATTTGCACATCCTTCCGCTGCTATTATATCAACTTTTATGCCAAAATGCAAAGTAAAATTCCGCTTTAAAAAACAAGGCTGTTCCCTTTGCCCTGCTGGCCGCGCCCGCGCACTCCCTTGCAAATTGCAATCCGATCTCCCCTCTGACTGCGAACGAGCGGATGAAACGGATTGTAATCCAAGAGATTAGGCCCGGATTGAATTCTGCAAGACGGCTCAAAGCCGGTATTTTTTACGCTTGCGCCACAGGGTGGCCGGATCGATGCCAAGGATGCGCGCCGCTTCGTCGTAATCCTGGGCGTGTTCGAGCACCTGGATGATATGGCGCTTCTCCACCTCTTCGAGCGAGAGGGCGTAGACCGGTGTTTGCTCACCATGCTGCACCTCCTCGGGGAGGTGGGAGAGCTCGATCGTTCCGCCCCCGGCCAGCAGCACCGCCCGTTCCATTACATTTTCCAGCTCTCGGACATTCCCGAACCAGCGGTAGAGGCGCAGGGCCTTCATCGCCTCGATCGTGATCTCGGCCGGCGGTTCCTTGCCGAATTTGCGGATGAAGTGGTGCACCAGCAGCGGGATATCCTCCGGCCGCTGTCGCAAGGCGGTCGCCTTGAGGCGGACCGCATTGAGACGATAGAAAAGATCATCGCGGAAACTGCCCTCGCGCAAGGCCTCATCGAGGTCCCGGTTGGTGGCGGCGATGATGCGGACGTCAACCTTGCGGGTCACGCTCTCCCCGACCCGCTCGAACTCCTTGCTCTGGATGACGCGCAACAGCTTGGCCTGGATCGCCGGCGAGATCTCAGCCACTTCGTCCAGGAAGATGGTGCCGCCGTCGGCGAGTTCGAAGCGCCCCTGACGGTCGCGCGTCGCGCCGGTGAAGGCGCCCTTGATGTGACCGAAGAGTTCGCTTTCGAGCAGTTCCTCCGGCAGGGCGGCGCAGTTGATCTTGACGAAGGGTTTGTCGGCGCGGGTGCTGCGGTTGTGGATGAAATGGGCGATGAGCTCCTTGCCGGTGCCGCTCTCGCCCTCGATCAGCACGCTCATGGTGCTGTCGGCGAGGCGGCCGGCCAACTCGAGCAAGGCGAGCATCTCGGCGTTGCGGGTGATGAACTCGCCGGTCGCGGGTACCTGTGTTACCTGCTCGCGCAAGGCCCGCACCTCACTGGCCAGATGATGGTGCTCCCAGGCCTTCTGGGCGAAAATCTGCAGTTCCTTGAGGTCGAAGGGTTTTTGCAGGTAATGATAGGCCCCTTTTTTGACCGCCTCAACGGCGCTGTCGATCGTGCCGTGCGCCGTGATGATCACCACGGTCAGATCCGGATCGAGACGGCGGAGACGCTCCAGCATCTCCATGCCGTCGATCGGCTGCATGCGCAGATCGACGAAGGCCAGGTCGAAATGCTCGCTGGAGGCGATCTCCAGGGCGTCTTGCGGCCGAGAGGTGAGGGTGACGGTAAAGCCGATCGACTCGAGGCTGATGCCGATGGTTTTAAGGATATGCAACTCGTCATCGATGACCAGCACCCGCGCGGCGGGGCGGCTGTTCATGGGTTCCTCCTCAGCGGCAGGGTGAAATGAAAGGCGCTGCCATGCCCGGGTTCACTCTCCACCCAGATGCGGCCGCCGTGCGCTTCGACGACCTGCTTGGCGATCGCCAGCCCCAGTCCAACACTGCCGGGCGTCGTCTCACTCTCCTTTTTGATCTGGACGAACTTGTCGAAAATGGTCGACTGGGCTTCGAGGGGGATGCCGGAGCCGGTATCGGTTACCGAGATCAGCAACTCCTCGGCGTTGGCGGCGGCGTGGATCTCGACCCGGCCGCCCTCCGGGGTGTGCCGAAGCGCGTTATTGAGAAGGTTGGTGATCACGTAACTGAGCTGTTGGGGATCTCCGAACAGCAGCGGTAATTCGTCCAGACTGCAGATCAGGGTGATACCCTTCTCCTCGAAGGGCAGGCGCAGCGGCCCGAGGGTCTCGTGGAGCATCTTGGAGAAATCCATCGGCACCATTTGCATCTGATAATGGCCGGTCTCGAGGCGGGAGAGATCAAGAAGCTCGCGCACCAGTTTGGTCAACCGGCTGCAGTCGACCTTGGCATTGGTCAGCAGTTCGCGCTGCCGGAGGGTGACCGGGCCGAGCAGTTCCTGAGACAGGATGTCGATCGTCATGTTGATCGAGGTCAGGGGGGTGCGGAACTCGTGGGAGACGGTGGCGATGAACTCGGTTTTAAGGCGTTCGAGATCCTTGAAGCGGGTGACATCCTCGAAGAGGGTCACAATGCCCTGGCTGTTCCCTGCTTCGTCGGCGATGATGGTCTGGCGTGGTCGGTAGTAGGTGACGCTGTTGCCGCTCTCCATCTTGAGGAGAAAGTCGCTGCGGGCGGTTTCGCGCAGCTGGAGTTCATTGCTTTGGAGAAGACGGCGGAGTTTTTTATTCTTGACCACCTCGGCTACCGGCCGGCCCTCGATTTCGTCGTGGGGGATGCCAAGCATGGCGGCCGCGGCCAGGTTCATGAGCACGAGCTTGTGATTGGCATCGGTGACGATGAGCGGTTCGGCGATGCTGGCGACGATGGTCTCCGACTTTACTTTTTCGGCGATAAGCTGATGGATGTTCATCTCCTCGTAGGTGCGCAGCCGTTCGGTCATCTTGTTGAATTCGCTCGAGAGTTCGGCGAATTCGTCGTTGCTGGTGATATCGATCTTCTGGTTGAGCTGGCCGCGGCTGATCAGGCGGATGGTGCGGGCCAGGGCGGCGGCCGGTTTGATGACGTTACGGGAAACCTGGGCGTTGGACCAGAAAGCGAAGAAGAGGGCCAGGGCGGCGGAGGTGCATACGAGGATGATGCTGTGGTTCATGGCCGCGCGGGTCATCTCGACGGTCTGGGTGGACAGGGACTGGTTGAGTTCAATGACGCGCAGGCACTGGCTCCGCAACCGCTGTTCGATCGGCACGATGCTGTCCATGTGGAAGGGGCGGGCGAGCGGGCTGTTGTCGCGGCAGAGCCGGTAAAAGGCCTCCGAGTTGGTGAGATAGACGCGATAGACGTAAAGGATACTGTCGAGGAGTGCGGTGTCGGGTTCCGGGAGGCTGGCGTCAAGCGCGCGCTGGTACCAGTTGAGAAAGCGGTCGCGGCTGCCCTGGTAACTGGCATAGGCGAGATTGATATCACCGCGCAGCATCAGGGTTTGGTCCTGGATCTGCTCGTCGAGGGCCTTGAGCATATTCTGGCTGGCGACCGCGGTCGGGATATTTTCCTTGAGAAGGGGGGTAATCGAGCGGCTGATGCGGAAAAAGCTGATGACGGCGATCAAGCTCAGCACCAGAATGATGGCGACCAGGGTATAGTAACCGGCGCCTATTTTGAATCGCAGACTGGACATGATGGCCAATATACCTTTTTTTGCTCCTTTAATCAAGCATAATGTCAGGTACAAAAAATGCTTGACAATCAACTTGATATTTAGTAAAATGAAAGCGCAAACTTGGAAGCGCTTCCTGTTCTGTTCCGGACGCGGAGGGCCGGGGAGGGATTTCCACCGCAGCAGCAGGCAACCGATCGGAGAGCGGATTGGCAGCGACCATCTACGATGTGGCGAAAAAAGCGGGTGTGGGCATCGGCACCGTCTCCCGCGCCATTAACGACAGCCCTCATATCAACCCCCGCACCAAAGCACGCATCCTCCACGTCGCCGAAGAACTCCGCTACCAGCCCCACGCCCTCGCCCAAAGCCTAGCCCGCAAAAAAACCAATACCATCGCCAGCGTCGTCCCCTTCTTCACCAATTATTTTTTCGTTGAACTCCTCAAAAGCGTCCAGCACGCCATCTCCCGCTCCCATTTTGATCTGATCCTCTACAGCGTCGACCGCATGAACCGCCGTGACAGCACGCTCGACCGCGTCCTGACGGAACGGCGCTGCGACGGCGTCCTGGTCATCTCCCTAGGGCTGATGGAGGGGTATGCCGAAAAATTCATTGAGGCGCATCTGCCCATAGTCCTGATCGATCACCTGCACGACCGGATCGACTCGGTCGCCATTGCCAACCGCGCGGGCGCTCTCACCGCGACCCGCCATCTTATCGGCCTCGGGCACCGGCGCATCGGGATGATCAACGGCCACCTCTCCAGCTATCCGGCGGTTCTGCGGCAGCAGGGATTCAAGGCCGCGCTGCAGGAGGCGGGCCTGCCCCTGGACGAACGCGCCCTGGTTATCTGCGATGCACGGGCGGGGCAGCACGGCTTCAATGAAGCGGCGGGCTATCTGGCTATGCAGCGGCTGATCGCACAGAACCACCCGCTGCCCACCGCGCTCTTTGTCGCCAGCGACGTCCAGTGCCTCGGCGTGATGCGCGCCGCCAAGGAGGCGGGATTGCGCATACCCGATGATCTGGCCCTGGTGGGCTTTGATGATATCGAATTCGCCAAATTCGTCGGCCTCACCACCATGCGCCAACCCATCGCCGCCATGGGACGGATGGCGGTGACCCGCCTGCTCGACCGCATCCTGGGAACAGAAACGGGCGAGTTTCACCGCGAGCTCGAGGCCGAACTCATCATTCGCGAAAGCTGCGGTTCGCGTCAGGCCTTTCATGTCCGGACCGAACCGTCTTCAATACCGGTAGAATCCTGAAATCCATCATCTTTAACCAGCAGCAAGGGAAACTTATGACGAACAAGGCGCTACAAAACTATCTGTGCGGGCTCGTGCTGTTTTGCCTGTTCCTCCCCCTGGTCGCCTTCGCCGGTACCACCGGCAAGATCGTCGGCACTGTGAAGGATGACAAAACAGGCGAGACCCTCCCCGGCGTCAATGTGGTGCTGGAAGGCACCATGCTGGGCGCCGTAACCGACATGGATGGCTACCTCATGATCATCAATGTTCCACCAGGTACCTACACCATGCAGGTCAAGATGATCGGGTATCAGCAAAAGTCGGTCTCGAACGTCAAGGTCTCCGTCGACATGACCACCACGGTCAATGTCAGCCTGAGCCAGACCGTCGTCGATGTCGGCGAACAGGTGACGGTCGTCGCCGAGCGGCCGATCGTCCAGAAGGACAAGACCTCCTCGATGGCGGCGGTGAGCTCGGATGAGATCAAGGCTATGCCGGTTCAGGAAGTGGCCGATGTCCTCGAACTCCAGGCCGGTCTGGTGCGTGACGGCGTCGGTGGCATTCACGTCCGCGGCGGTCGTTCTGGAGAGGTGGCCTACTGGGTCGACGGCATCGCCGCGACCGATGGCTACTCCGGCAACATGGGGGTTCAGGTTGAGAACTCCTCGGTCCAGGAACTCCAGGTCATCAGCGGAACCTTCAATGCTGAATACGGCCAAGCGATGTCGGCCGTGGTCAACATCGTCACCAAGGAGGGCGGCGACAAGCTACACGGCGAGCTCTCGACCTACGTCGGTGACTATGTCAGCAACGATGACAAGACCTACTGGGTGCTCGAACCCAAATCCAGTGACCTCGCAGCCATCCGTTCGCCACAGCCCGGCAGCTACACCAAGACCAATCCCCTGCGCAAGTTCAACCCCGTCTATAATCTCCAGGGCAGCCTGAGTGGGCCGCTGATCGGGGACAAAATGACCTTTTTTGTCACCGGGCGTTATTTCAGCAATAACGGCTACCTCTACGGCAAGCGCTGGTTCACGCCACAGGGACTCAAGGGCGACGGTAAGCTGGTCTCGATGAATCCCTACCAGAAATTCAGCGGCCAGGCCAAGATCGCCTACCGCATAAACGGCAACATGAAACTGACCTATGGCCTGATGGGCAACCAGAATGAGTTCAAGTGGTACGACAGTTATTACAAGTACAATCCGGATGCCAACTACCACCGTTTTGAGAACGCCCTCAACAATACCCTGACCTTCACCCACACGGTCAATATGCGCACTTTTTATGAGGTCAAATATACCCACTCCTCGACCGACTACAAGCATTATCTCTATGAAAATCCGTTAAACTCGGTCACCTACGCCGCCGAAACAATCCTGAATGCTGATGGCACCCAATCGATTTCCTACCACATCGCCGGGGATACCGAGGGGTATGTCCATGCGGATTCGCTGACGGCGCCCTCCAACTGGAGCTTTTCCGATGCCGGCACCCAGATGCAGCATTTCAAACGTAATACCTCCTACGATGTCGCCAAATTCGATCTCACCAGCCAGGCGACGAAGAACCATCAGCTCAAGATAGGAGCCGAAGCGCGGTTCAACAAGCTGACCTTGGATGAATTCACTATCATCCCGGCCGAAGAGGGAAACGAGCAGATCGTTCCCTTCAAACCGGCGATCCCGGCGCGCAGCACCCCCGACCACAACGGTTATTCCCACAAGCCGGTTGAGTTCTCGCTCTATGCCCAGGACAAGATGGAATTCAAGGAGATGATCGTCAATTTTGGCCTGCGCTTCGATTACTTCAACTCCAAGGGCAAGATCCTGGCCGATCCCAAGGATCCCAACATCTACGATCCCTTCAATCCTAAAAACAAGTACAAGAATTATACGCCCGATACTCCCGAGGCGGAGCTGATCCCCTACACCCTGGCCGAACGCCAGGCCTTCTGGTACAAGGATGCCACGGCCAAGATGGCGCTCAGCCCGCGCTTCGGCATCGCCTATCCGATCACCGACCGCGGCGTCATCCACTTCTCCTACGGCCATTTCTTCCAGATTCCGACTTTCCGCCAGCTCTTTGGCGCCAATGATGGAACCGATAACTCCAATCCCGATCTTGAGGTGGCGACCACTTCCGGCAACAGCACGTTCCTGAGCAACGCCGACCTCAAGCCACAGCGTACCGTGCAGTACGAGATCGGTCTCTCGCAGCAGATCACGACCGACCTCGGCGCCGAGTTGACCATGTTTTACCGCGATGTGCGCGACTGGGTGGAGGCGGGCTATCCCATCTCCACCTATCTCGCCAGCGTCGCTTATACCCAGTTTGAGAACAAGGCCTACTCCAATGTCAAGGGCGTGACCCTCTCCCTGACCAAGCGCTACGCCAACTTTTTCGAAGCGGGCCTGGATTACAGCTATATGGTGGCTGAGGGCAGCGCCTCCGACCCCAAGGACTCTTACAACGACCGTCTCAGCGACAAAGCGCCGCGCATTCAGCTTTCGCCTCTTGGCTGGGATCAGCGCCACACCCTTAATGGCAATCTGAGTGTGGGCACCAGTTCCTGGCGGGCCAGCCTGCTGCTCAAATACTGGACCGGCACCCCCTACACGCCGACCTTCCCGCCGGGGCTCGCCTCGGGCAGCAGCTCTTTCAGCGGCCTGGCGGAGAACAGCGCCCGCAAGCCGGCGATCAATTCCACGGATTTGCGGCTTTTCAAGACTTTCCGCATCGGCAAACAGAACATCTCGGCTTTCGCCTATATTTACAATCTTTTTGATCAACGCGCTGCCACCGCAGTCTGGAGCGACACCGGCAGTCCCAAATACACCCTGCAGACCCGCAATGCGAGCTACGATGCCAACCGGGTGAGTACACTCGAGGATAATTCCAATCACCCCGAGTGGTACGTCGAACCGCGGCAGGTGCAGCTCGGCTTCTCTTTGGGCTTCTGATCCGGCCGGTCACGGGTGTATACGAGCGAAATGAGACAAAAAAAGGAAACAAACCGCATGAAAAAAATAGTGATGTTGACGCTCATCCTGGGACTTGTGCTGCTCTGCACCGCGGCTTTCAGCCAGCCCAAGCCCCATGGCTTGTTCAGCGAGGAACGCAAAGGCTTTCATAACGGCAACCGTATTCAAACCACTTTTTACAACTCAGGCTTGATCGGCCGCGTCTCCGGCATCGAAGAGGATATTGCAGGCGAGTGGCCCAAAGGCTCGGGTCATCTCTACATCGGCGACCAGCTGACCATGGTCGGCGCCGAGATCATCGACCGCGACGGCCAGGTCAAGCACTCGGTCGTCACACCGCGCGGCCCCAAGGTCGACCCGCGCATGGGCGACCGCTCCTCCGACGGTCTCACCTGGTACACCTGGGAGGCCCTGCCCGGTTACGCCGGCAAGGATACCACGGTGGTGGCGATGAGCCATATCAAAAAGTCGTGGCCGGTCTTCTGGCCCGACAAGGAAGATGCCGTGGATGATCCCGGCTGGCGTAACGATGCCTTTGACAGCGATCCCAAGCATGCGGCCTGGAACGGCTATTTTGGCAAGAACCAGTTCAATGCCGACCAGGAAAGCTATTTCGTCATGGATGACTATAACGACGCACGCTACAATTTTTACCCCGATTCCACCGATCTTTCCCGCCGCGGCCTGGGATTAAAGATCTCGGCGCGCGGCTTGCAATGGGCTCAGGTCCTGGCCCAGGACGCCCTCTTTTTCATCTATGACATCACCAATATCGGCACCACCAGCTACGACAAGGTCGTCTTCAGCATCATCTGCGGCTATATGGCCGGCGGCGATGGCGAGGATGACAATTGCACCTTTGAACGATCGATCAACCTGACCTATACCTGGGATTATGACGGCATCGGCTCCGGCGGCTGGTCGCCGGTCGACATTGCCGGCTGCGCCTTCCTCGAAAGCCCCGGCAATGCCCGGGATGGCATCGACAACGACGGCGACGGCACCAGCGGTTCGGGCAAGACCATCAACGAGGAGATGTTCAAGCCGAAGGCCCTCCAAGCCGGCCAGGATGTCGTCAAGATCAACTACAGCGATTACGCCCGTAGCGTCACCAAGATGCCTGCCGATTCCCTCGTGATCATCGGTCCGAAGAATAAACGGATCGTTTTCCGGCCCGGCCAGCAGGTCGAGGAGATCCGCTTCAATGGCATCGACGATAACCTCAACGGCCTGATCGACGAAAACAACTATAACGAGATCGAGATCACTACCGGCGTTACCCAGAAAACTTACGTCTACGTCGGGCTCAAGTACATCGATTACCTCACTGGTGAGGGGTTGGACAACAAACTCATCGACGAACGCCGCGATGATGGCATCGACAACGACGGCGACTGGAATCCGATCACCGACGACGTGGGTATGGACGGCCAGTTCAATACCATGGATGCCGGCGAAGGGGACGGCTTGCCGACTTCGGGCGCCGGCACCAGTCTGCCGGGCGAGCCCCACATCGACAAGACCGACGTCAGCGAATCCGACCAGCTCGGCCTGACCAGTTTTTATTTCTTCTATCCATTCAACAAGTTCGGTCTCAAGGAGGACGAGAAACTCTGGAATTATACGACCCCGGGTTCGTTCGTCAACGGCGTCGGCAACAACGTCGACGGCGACTGGATCTACGCCTCCGGTTATTTCCCCCTCAAACCGGGCGAGACCGAGCGCATTTCCACCGCGATTCTTTATTCCGCCTGGGTGCCGGGCGACCCGCGCAGCGGCATCGTCGCCAAAAAAGGGACGGCTCAGTTCATCTATGACGAGAATTATAACTTTGCCAAGGCCCCTAATCCGCCCAAGGTCTATGCCTCGGTCGGAGACGGCGAAGTGACGATTTACTGGGATGATACTGCCGAATACTCTTACGATGCGGTCAGCGGCTACGACTTTGAAGGGTACCGCATCTATCGTGCCTCGGATCCCGGCTTTGAAGACGCCACTCCCATCACGAACTATCTCGGCAGCCGCCTGATGTCCGTGCCGCTCGCCCAGTACGACCGTGCCGACGGCATCTCGGGATTCTATCCCGAAGCTTATCCCGGAACCGGCGTCGAGTTCTACCTTGGCAACGATTCGGGTCTGGCCCACTCCTTCCGCGATACCACCGTGGTGAATGGCTATAAGTACTATTATGCCGTCACCTCCTATGACCGCGGTGACCTGGTCAACGGCTTCAACCCGGTCGAATGCCCGATCGATGTCAGCATCGATGCGGCTGGCAATGTTTCGCTCGGCTCGAATGTGGTGGCGGTGATCCCCGCCGCAAAAGTCGCCGGCTATGTGAAGCGCGACCATACCATCCCGCTCCAGAAAGTCGCCGGGACGATGGGCACGGGCTCGGTGGTCGCCACCATCGTCGATGAAAAGCGGATCCCCGAGAACCGCGAGATCCTGGTCAAGTTCACCGACACCGCCAGTGACGGTGTGGACAACGACGGCGACTGGAAGAAGGCTACCGATGACCTCGGCGCGGACGGGATCGCCGGAACCGGCGATCCCGGTGAAGGCGATGGCGTGCCGACACCCGGTGAACCCAACCTCGACAACAAAGACCTGCAGGAGTGGGTGCCCATGACCACCGGCTACGGTGTCTATGATATCACCCGAGCCGGCGTCGTCGACACCCTGGTGCAGACCACCTTCATCAAACTGGCCGAAGGTTCAGCCAGCCCGGATACGGTGGTGGACAGCAGCGGCGATATCGACGGCGGCCGTGATTTCTTCTACGGCATGCGCCTCAACATCGAGAATGCCACCAAGATCGAGCGGATCCTCGCGCTTTCTAACTGGAATGTGATCCGCACCACGGCGCCCTTCAACTACTCCTACGTCTTGACCAAATTCCAGTTCGGCGGCTATTATGAGACAGGCGTCGAATATCCCATCAATTATGCAGTGGTAGCAACCGACGATTTCAACGGCCGGTCCGCGCCCCTGACCATTCACAAGAAGAATCCCAATGGCACCATGGGCGCCGCTTATAATATTCCAGCGGTCACGACCAACTTCAAGGTAGTCAACATGGATACCAAGCAGGAGATCCCCTACGCCTTCCTCGATTACGTGCAGCGGCCCACCTTCATCCAGCCGGGCCAGCTCTCCAATTTTGACCGCATCATCTTTTTCGAGCAGGTGGGGTCGGAGACCAAGGTGACCTGGAGCCTTTATTTCACCGGCAACGACACCACGGCCTACCATCCTAAAACAGGCGATACCCTGCGCATCGTGACAACCCGTCCCTTCGGCAGCCATGACAGTTTCCGTTTCACTACCAAAGCGGCCACAGTCGACGCCAAGAAAGCCGCCTCGGAACTGAAAAACATCAAGGTGGTACCCAATCCCTATGTTGCTTCGGCCGGTTGGGAACCACTCAATCCCTACGCCACCGGGCGCGGTTCGCGCGAGATTCATTTCACCCATCTGCCGATGAAATGCACCATCCGCATCTATACCGTCCAGGGTGAACTGATTGCCACCGTCGAACACAACTCTCCCTTTTTCGACGGCACGCAGGCCTGGAACATGCTGACCAGGGATAATCTCGACATTGCCTACGGGGTTTACGTCTACCACGTCGATGCCGGGGATTTGGGCAGCTTCGTCGGCAAATTTGCCGTGATCAAGTAGAACCATGAGATCCTGGCTGTTTGGGAACGAAAACATCTTGAGGTTATTATGAAAAAAATACTTTTTTCAGGTCTCATCCTTCTTCTCTTGGTCATGGACGGTTATGCGCAAAACGTGACCAAGGTGGGAACCACGGCGGCCTCCTTCCTGAATGTCGGGCAGGGGGCACGCGCCATCGCCATGGGTGGCGCCTACGTCTCGATGGCCAGTGACGCCACCGCCCTCTACTGGAATCCGGCGGGCATTGCGACCATGCAGGGCAGCGAGGCGGTTTTCAACCACTCGGAATGGATCGCGGACATCAACTTTGATTTTGCCGGGGTCGCCCTGAACCTTGGTAATATCGGTTCTGTCGGTCTGTTCGGCAACTTTATGACCATCGGCGAGATGGATGTCACTACCGAGCTTTATCCCGAAGGAACCGGGCAGCGCTTCAATTCCGGCTCCTATACAATGGGCCTATCCTATGGACGCGCACTCACCGACCGTTTTGCGGTCGGTGCCAACGTCAAGTATGTCCATGAATATATCATGAACAGTGGCGCGGACGGCCTCGCCCTTGATATCGGCACGGTCTTCACCACTCAGTTCCGCGGCCTGCGCCTCGGGGCCTCGATCAGCAATTTTGGCACAAAAATGCGCATGTCTGGCCGGGATCTGCTCGTGCAGCATGATACCGATCCCCTGCGCGCGGGCAATAACGACAAGATCAACGCCAATATGGCCACCGATTCCTTCGAAATGCCCCTTTATCTGCGCGTCGGCCTCTCCTACAATGTCCTGCAGGAAACCAAGAAACACGCGCTCTGGGTTGCAGTTGATGCTGTGCACCCGAGCGATAACGTCGAATCGGTCAACCTTGGCGCCGAATACGCCTACGACTCGATATTCTTCCTCCGCGGCGGATATGCCTCGCTCTTCTCCAAGGATGCCGAACAGGGATTGACCCTGGGCGGCGGCCTGCAATACGGTTTTGGCGGCAGAATGGCCCTCAAGCTCGATTATGCCTACGAGGCCTTTGGCCGTTTTGATTATGTCCAGAAATTCACCCTGGGCATCGGCTTTTGATCTTCCGGCCGCAGCGTCGCGGCATTGCTGGCGCCGCCAGTCGGGACGTTGCTGATCGTTGGGTGCAGAGGGGAGAGAGTGGAGGCTCTCTCCCCTCTTGCCATTTCTCATGCTGACCCTTTGATTCACTTTCCGGTATGCTATGAAAAAAGTCCTGGTTCTGACCGCTCTGCTGCTCGCTTGCAGCCTCACCCCCCTCGATGACCGCACCGCCGCGTTGGTCAACCGCGAACCGATCTCCATCGAGGAGCTTCGCAACAACATCCACTTCATGACCCTTTATGCGCGCAACAAAAAGGGCCGGGAACTGGTCGATGCCCATCTCAATCTGCTCATCGAGAAAAAACTTTTCGCCCAGGAAGCCAGGCGGCAGGGGCTGGAGATGAATCCCCTGGTGCGCCAGGTCGTCGACTGGGCGGAGCGGGATCAGATGATCAAGGCGCTCTACCGCGATGAGGTACGCAACAAGGTGCAGCTGGGTGAGGCGGATTTGCGTGCCGCCTTTTTACGCGGCCGCGAACAGGTGCATTTGCGGCATCTCTTCGCCCGTTCCGAGGTCGATGCCCTGCTGCTCAAGGAGCAGCTCGATCGGGGCGTCCCCTTCGAGATGCTCGCCGCGCGCACGTTTCATGACAGCACCCTCGCCCGCAGCGGAGGGGATTTGGGTTATGTCGGCTATGATGATATCGACGAAAAACTTGCCGAAACCGCCTTTGCGCTCCCGCTACACCAGATTTCGCCGCCGGTTCAGAGCCGTTATGGCTGGCATATCCTGCGCGTCGACAACCGGCGCCAGCAACTTTTCAATAGCGAAGCCGAGTATCAACAGCAGCGCCAGGCCCTTGCCGAGGATCTGCGGCGCAAGCTCGAGAAAAAGGCGGCCGGCGCCTATGTCGACAAAATGATGAGCGCTCTCGAGGTCAAGATGATCAACGCGACCTTCAACCTCCTTGCCGCGAGCGTCAAGGAAGTCGTCCTCGGTGCGGAGCGGAAGGTGCCAAATTACCAGCCGATGCTTGGCGGCCGGGAGATGATGCAGATGAACGAAGGGGTCGGCGGCCATAACCAGAAGGTCCTGGTGGTATGGAAAGGGGGCCGGTTGACACTCGGGGAGTTTCTCCAGCGGGTGGAGTCTCTGCCGGTCAGCGAGCGGCCGCGCATCGATACGCCGGGTCACCTCCGGTTCGATATCGGCAAGCTCGCCATGCGCGAGCTGCTAGTACAGCAGGCCAAACGGCAGAATCTGGACAAGGATCCCCAGGTTCAGGAAGGGGTACGCAAGTGGCGTGAGGATTATCTTTTTGGCGCCCTGTGGCAGCGCGTGCGGGATACCCTGACTGTAAGCCCGGCGGAGGAAGCGGCCTTTTTCGCCTCCCATACGGGCCGCTACCGGGAGTTCCTAGAGAACCGTCCCCAAGGCTTGCTCTCGCCGGATTCGCTCGCCCTCATCCCGGCCCTGCAGAGCCGGGTGCGCGAGGAGGTCTTGAGCGAAAAGAATGACCAGATCTATGCACACATGGCCGCGGAGCTGCTCCGCAAGGCAAAGATCCGCCGCAACGAGAAGCAACTCGACGCCCTCGCCGCCGAGTTTCCCTCCGGTAGAGAACGCATCGATATGATGGGTTTGCCTAACAAATAGGCCCGGATCAGCGCGCGAAATCAGTTGAAATTCAACCGCGATTTTCCTACTTTAAAGTCTTAAGACGCCGCCTCATCGTCTCTCGCCTCATCTTTTAGCTGCGGGCGCCGAGGGGAAACGCAACGCTTTCATTTCAGCGACAGGGTAGAAGGTATGTCCAAACTCTCCATTGTCAAAGAATTCTGGTATTTTCTGCGCGAGCGTAAAAAATGGTGGTTAGGTCCCATCCTTTTTTTCCTGCTGTTGCTCGGGCTACTGATCGTCTTCGCTGAGGGCTCCGCTCTGGCACCCTTCATCTATACCCTTTTTTAAAGGGCTGGCGCGTGCGCAAAGGCGACCGGCATACCAGGCGCAACCCGCTCTCCCCATCCCGCAAACGGCTTTTCTGGGTCCTGCTGGTCGCGCTTCCTGTCCTCTTCTTGCTGCTGCTTGAAGGCGGCCTGCGCCTCCTCCATTATGGGGGGGAGGATGATCTGGTGCTGTTACGCAAGGAGTACGGTGAGCGCTATTATCAGATCAACCGCCAGGTAGCGCGCCGCTATTTCGGCGGCGGGGAGAACACCATTCCCGATGCCCGCGGCGAGGCGTTTGCCTATATCAAAACACCGGAAACCTATCGCATCTTTTGCCTCGGCGGCTCCACCACCGCCGGCTGGCCCTTCCAGCACAATGCCGGCTTTCCCAGCCAGCTGCAGGTGCGCCTCGCCCGGCTTTTCCCGCAGCGCAACTTTGAGGTCATCAACGTCGGCATATCTGCCATCAACAGTTACTCGGTACTCGATTTTACCCGCGAGCTGCTGCGCTATCAACCCGACCTCTTTCTGATTTATATGGGGCACAACGAGTTTTATGGTGCGCTCGGGGCAGCCAGCACCCGGAGCATCGGCCTCAGCCGACCCCTGATCAAGGTCTATATGCGGCTGGAACGCCTCAGGCTGCTCCAGCTGCTGCGCGACGGTCTCAATCGACTGCGCCGCGCCCCGGCGGCTGCGGGGCCGCATGAAACCCTGATGGAGAGTATGGTCGGCGACAAAAAGATTCTGCTGGATAGTCCCAAATACCGCCGGGCCCGCGCCGATTTCGCCGCCAATCTCGGTGAAATCCTGGCGATGATCCATAAGAAAGGGGTACCGGTCCTGGTGAGTACCCTGGTCAGCAATATCGCGGACCAGCCGCCCTTCGAGTCCCCGTTCTCGCCCGGTTTCCACCGCGAATCGGAGTGGAACACCCTGGTGCAGCAGGGAGATACCGCCTTGAACCGCAAGGATCCCGCTGTGGCTCTGACCTGGTACCGGCAAGCCGCCGCCCTGGATTCACTGCCGGCCCTGATCGTTTACAAGATGGGGCAGTGCCAGCGTCTGCTGGGAGATTCGCTCGTTGCGCGCCGTCAGCTTGAACGGGCGCGTGACCTTGATGCCTTACGTTTCCGGGCCAGCTCGGATTTCAACGAAGTGATCCGCAGCGTCTGCCGGTCACAGCAAACGCCGGTGGTCGAGACCGAGGCGGCCTTCATCCAGGCCGCGCCTCAGGGGCTCGTCGGCCATACCTTGATGCTCGATCATCTCCATCCCGGGGCGCCTGGATACCTGCTAATGGCCGACGCCTTTTGCCGGGCTATGGCCGCCCACGATCTGATCGTCCCGGCGGCGCAATGGCCCTGGGCCCGCGATCCCGCTCCCGAGGAGATGCTCGCACAGGCCTGCGTCACGCCGCTCGAAGAGGAGATCGCCTATCAGCGCATCCGCATCCTGACCAGCCGCTATCCCTTCCGCGAAGAGCATCTGATCAAGGCCGTGGCCGAGCCGGAGTATGAAAGGGTGCTGCAGGGTGCGGTGCAAATGCTCTTCCAGCGCAAATGGAGCTGGAGCGAAGCCCACTACCGCGTCGCCGACTGGCTGACCGGCAAGCAGCGCTATGCCGAAGCCGCGCAGGAGTACCGCGCGGTCATCCGCGTCGTGCCCGGTAACTATTACCCCTATCTTTTCCTCGGCACGCTCCTCACCCAGATGGGCAAAGACAATGAAGCCGAAGCGGCGCTGCTGCAGGCTGCGGCATGCAGCCCGAACCTCCCCTTCGCCTATGCCAAGCTGGGGGTCTATTATATGAACCGCAACGAAGCGGACAAGGCCATGCCGGTGCTCAAGCAGGCAATCGCCCTGGCCGGGAACAGCCGTGATTTCACCCGTCAGGACCTATCCCGGGTTCACTATCTGCTCGGGGTGGCGCTGGCGCAGCGCGGCGATTACGCAGGCGCGCGCTCCGAGGCCCGGATCGCCCTCAATCTAGCGCCGGGGGAGGCGCGGGTGCTCAAACTGCAGCAGCAGCTGGATGCGGCAGGGGCACCCTGACTCTCGCCGGAGGGGTCGACGCTCCACCAAGCCGAACCGATCTTTTTCAAAGAGGTATACCTTGATCTTGCGCACCTTGAGACGATGTAATACTCTTCCCCTGCTCCTGATCACGCTGCTGATGCTCCTGCTCACGGGTTGCAGTAAGCGGGATCAAAAGCGGATCCTGGTCTGGCATTCGATGCGGCCGGTAGAAGCGGAGTTGCTCCGCGCCGAACTTGCCCGATTTGGCACGCGCCATCCCGGCTGGACTTTTGGTGAACTCTACTACCAGAATGAGACCGCACGCACCAACTATATCATTTCGGCTCTGGGGGGATCCGGTCCGGAACTCTTCTGGGGCGCCAACGATAATGTCGGTCCCCTGGTCGAGATGGGCGTCATTCAGCCGCTGGAAACGCTGCTCGAACCGGCCTTTCTCGACAGCTTTCTGTTCGAACCCATCAAGGCCAATACCTGGCTCAACGGCCACCTTTGGCAGATCGCCGACCGCGTCGGCAATCATCTCTGCCTGGTGTACAACAAAAAAATGATCGCCTCCCCGCCGCAGACCATCAGCGAATTGATCCGCGTCGGCAAGGCACTGACCCGGGATTTCAATAGCGATGGCAAACCGGATCAATACGCCCTGGTCTGGAACTACACCGAACCCTTTTTCGCGGTGCCCTTCATTGGGGGATACGGTGGCTGGATCATCGACGATTCGACTCGTCAGCCCACCCTCAATACCGAAGCGGTAACCCGGGCGTGTCAGCTGATCTATGATCTCGGCCATAAATACCGCATCATCCCCGAAGAGTGTGACTATGAGATCGCCAATGCCCTCTTCAAGGATGGCTATGCGGCGATGATCATAAACGGCAGCTGGTCCTGGGGCACCTATCTGGAGAATGGCATCAACCTCGGGATTGCGCGGATTCCGCGGATCGATGAAACCGGGCTTTGGCCGATGCCGGCGGTTTCCCCCCTCGGTTATTCCCTGAATATCAACACCACCGGGGAGAAACGGCGCATCGCCCTGGAGCTGCTGCACCATCTGACCTCGGCCGAGGTGCAGCTAAAGTTCACCGCTCTTTCCATCGCATTGCCGTCGCGCGCCGCCGCCTTCAATAGCCCGGAGGTCCAGAACAATCCCCTCGCGCTGGCTTCTCTGGAGCAGATGAAGGTCGGCCGGCTGATGTCGCCGGTCACCGAGATGCGCTGGATCTGGGATGCGATGCGGCCGAGTTATCAGGCGATTTTTTCGGGCCGGGTTTCCGCCGTTCAGGCGGCACAGCAGATGCAAGCCCTGGCTCTCAAATTGATCAAGGAAAACCGGGAGTAATATGGCTGCGAACGCCGGACAAGTCAAGGTGAACCGGCTGGCGTACCTCTACACCATGCCGGCTTTCATCCTTATGGGGATGATGATCGTCTATCCCTTTCTCTTCAATATCGTTATCTCCTTTTCGAACATGAACCTGACCCACTTTCGTGACTGGCATCTCACCGGACTGATCAATTACGCCCAGGTGATCTCCGATTCCAGTTTCTGGTACTACTTCTTCAAGACCATGCTCTGGACCGTCCTCAACGTCGTCTTCCACGTCGGCATCGGCGTCTCCCTGGCACTCCTCCTCAACAAGGATATCAAGGGCAAATCCGTCTTCCGCACCCTGCTGATCCTACCCTGGGCCGTGCCGCAGTACATTACCGCCCTCACCTGGCGCGGGATGTTCAACTCGGAATACGGCGCGGTCAATCTGCTGCTCAGTCAGGGATTCGGCATTACCATCCCCTGGCTGACGACTGAATGGGGGGCCTTCACGGCTTGCCTGATCACCAATATCTGGCTCGGCTTTCCTTTCATGATGATCATCGCTCTGGGCGGCCTGCAAAGCATTCCAGATGAGCTCTACGAGGCGGCCGATATCGACGGTTCCACCTGGTGGCACAAGCTGCGCCACATCACGATTCCATTGCTCAAGCCGGTTATGGTACCGGCGATCACGCTCGGGGTGATCTGGACCTTTAACAATTTCAACGTGGTCTGGCTGGTATCCAACGGCGGCGAGCCCTCCGACAAGACCCATATCCTGGTCTCCTGGATCTACAAGAGCGCCTTCACCTATTTTCGCATGGGCTATGCCGCCGCTTTCTCGATGGTGCTCTTCGCCATTCTGCTCATTTTCAGCTGGAATTTCATTAAAAAGACCCGCGCCACCGAGGCGGTGTACTAAAGGGGTCCCTCTATGCGCAAACCGCGAGATCTTTCAACGACCGGCAAGATAGCCGCTTATGCCGTGTTGATCCTCTTCACCCTCTTCGCCCTTTGGCCGGTGTTGCAGGTCATCTCCATATCGCTGCGGCCCGGAGACCGGCTGCTGAGTAAATCCCTGGCGATCCTCCCCGAGGGTGCCACACTGGATTCGTATATCCACCTGTTTACCCGCGAACCCTTTTTGCGCTGGCTCGGCAATAGCGTCATCGTCTCCGGTGTAGTCACCCTGGTGGGGTCGCTGCTGGCCGCCTTTGCGGGATATGCCTTTTCCCGCTACAAATTCCGCGGCCGCGATACCGCCATGGTTGGCATCATCACCACCCAGATGTTTCCGGTTACGATGCTGCTGCTCCCGCTCTTCATTCTGCTGATCCGGATCAAGGCCTATGACAATTACCTAGGCCTGATCATTGCCTATGCAGCCACAGCCCTGCCCTTCACCATCTGGCAGATGAAGGGCTTTTACGATACCATCCCTTACAGCCTCGAAGAGGCGGCGAGCATTGACGGCTGCTCTCCCTTTGCGGTATTCTGGCGTATCGTCCTGCCGCTGGCTGCACCCGCCCTGGTCATCAACGCCCTCTTCACCTTCATGACCGCATGGAGCGAATATCTGGTCGCTGCGGTCATCATCCAGGACAAGACGATGTTCACCTTGCCTCTCGGCCTCAAGATGTTCCAGTCCAACATGGAAGTGGCCTGGGGCCTCTATTCCGCCGGTGCGGTGGTGGTGAGCATACCGGTGGTGCTGCTTTTTATGTTCCTCAGCCGCTGGCTGATCTCCGGTCTGACTCTCGGCAGTGTCAAGGGGTAACCCCCGTTGCGTCAAAATAAAATGTAACCCAAAATAATTTTCTTAATTTAATCGGAGAGACACAAAAATAATAGATCTGGTGGAGCAAATGAGTGATAGCACCCAATAGCGCCCCAAGCCGGTCCCACAGGGGAGTCGGTGCTGGTGATCAAAGAGCCAGATCTTGGGTAGCGAGTAGAATTGTCTGTATATCTTAATTGTTGATTAGAAGAGTCACTGTATTGCCATTTTTTGTATTTGGGTTATTTTTGTGTGCATCGTATTTCTCAATTGAATGGGATTGAGGGTGGAGAATAGAGTTTTCAATTTAGCCTTGTGCTCTTCAGGTATAGCAGGGGATTCGAGTACACGTTGAAATGGGGTACGTGGCGGATCGTATTTTTTTTTAATTTTTGAGCCATCACGAATTTTGTCGATAAGCTTAACAGAGGGTATAAAGAAGTTAAAATAAAGTCTCCATTCAGTTTCAAAGAGATCGTTTAGCAGGGCTATCAATTCAATTTTATCGAAACGTTGGTAGCCAAGATACTGTCTGACGTGGGTCCAATTTTTTTCTTCGATATGTGCGTTATCATTTTTAAAGTATGGCCTGGATCTGGTAAAGTGCACAGGAGTTTTCCGATTTTTGTAATGATGGAGGATATGCCAATTTAAGAATTCGGAGCCATTATCGCAATCAAATCCCAATAGTTTGAAAGGGATTCTATTTTCTATATTAGTCAATGCGTTAAGAACGCCGGTTTCGCCTTTACCCCATACTGCAGCTTGTTCAGTCCAGGTCGTGGCAATGTCCACGCAATTAATGGTTAAAGCAAAGCTGCCGCCAGCAGAACTGCCACAATGCGCAACCGAATCCACTTCCAAAAAACCTGGACGGGATTCATCCCATTGATCTTTGGCAATCGGGATATGCTTTTTAAGCAGAGACCCCGGTTTAGTCGTTGATAGGCCTAATTTTCGGAAGCGAAATCGGTCATGTTTCATTAGTCTGTCGATGGTGGAAGCTGAAATAGTGTAAAGATCATGGGCAATATCTCTCGGAATCCTGGATGGGTAGTAAGGCAGCCATATAGGGATAATGGCTTTGAGCCTCTTGGAACAAGGCAGATTAGTCCATCTCCAGAGTTGATACAGAATCACTAAAAGAAGAGGATTGCCATATTTTCTCTTTCGGCCGCGTTTTTTGTTAACAACAGTTTTTCGTCGTTTACGGCCTAAAACACGAATAGCATATTTTCGATTATACCCGGTATCCTGGCAGAATTCATCAAGTATAACAGTTTTTTGCTGCTTTTCAGATTCACTGTATCTTTGCCTTACGCTTTCCGTGTATTCTCTGCGAGAGCTCGGACTCATAATTAATGTCTCCATTTGTTGACATGGTTACATTAATTATGAGGCAACGAATATCATGCCATTGACGCATAGTTACTTTATTTATGAGTCAATGCGAACCGGTGCGCCGCCGCTTTTTCCCTTGAATATATAGCTTGAGTTTCGTATCATGTGAGTCGGGGGAAGAAGAGGAGAGGCATCATGCATAAAAAGGGACATGTTGATCCTGAACTCCAGAACCTCGAGCTCAGTCAGGTCGAGTCGCTGGACCGTGAGGCCACCGGCGGCAAGGGTTTGTCCTATTATGAAAGCGCCCTGATCACCAGACCTTCGGTCTTTCACAACCACATCTCTGCCCGCGTCGGCAACTATCTCGAGAATTTTGACGTTCGTGTTACTTTCCACGAGAACGAGATCGCCGGGTCCTGCCCCTGTCAACGTTCGCGTAAAATCTGCAAGCACGTTGTTGCCCTCCTTTACAGCTGGGTCAATGATCAAGAGGAATTCCTTGATGTGGAGGAGGTCCTGACGCAGGTCCGTGCCATGAAGAAAGAGCAACTGGTGGGGATCGTCGAGACGATTGTCCGCCAGAACGCGGAACTGGCAGAGTTTTTCTTTCAGCGGCAGCAGCCCGACTGGGATGAGATCGATCCCGGCGTCACGGACGGCCGCTGAGAGCGGCAGCCTGCGCCTTCTTGCCCCGGCAGAACTTACGATGGAAGAAACGGTTTCAGAGCATTTAGCAAGGAAGAACGCAATAGATGAGGTATTCAAGATACGGCAAAGGCAGGGGATGGATTCTGGCAGGGTTGTTTCTGCTTTCAGGCAATTTTCTTCATGCGGAGGAGCTTTTTCCAATATCCCCCGAACTGCAGCATCGGGTCGATTTTTGGATCAAGGTGTTTAGCAAATATGGTCGGGATCAAGTGATTATTCACGATACGGATCATATGAATGTGATCTATGATGTGGTTGATCTCACCGAAGGGACAGGAGGCCGGCGGTCCCGATTTGGCAAAGTGGATGCGGTGCGCCGCGAGATTCGCGCCGCGCTGCAGCGGCTCAGCCGGATTACCGGCCCGAGCGATACCCTCAAATTGACCTTACGCGAGCGGCAGATTTACAGCCTCTGGAGTTTCAGTGACGCGTCCGGCAAATTCGCTCAGGCTGCAGAGAATATCCATATGCAATATGGCGTGCGCGAACTTTTTATGAAGGGGCTGCAGCGTTCCGGGGCGCATCTGGATACCATGCAGGCGATTTTCCGGCAGTATGGCCTGCCGGAGGATCTTTGTTACCTCCCGCATGTCGAGTCCGCCTTTAATCCCCGCGCCTATTCCAAGGTCGGCGCGGCCGGCCTTTGGCAATTCACCCGTTCGACCGGGCGGCTTTATCTCAAGATCGATTACGCTATCGATGAACGCTATGACCCCATCCTCGCGACGCATGCCGCCGCTCGCCTGATGAAGCACAATTACGCCGAGCTAGGGAGCTGGCCGTTGGCGATCACCGCCTATAATCATGGCAAGGGAGGCATGCAAAAGGCGGTAGAACAACTTGAGACCGACGATCTCGCCGCGATTATCCAGGAGTATGACGGCCGCCGCTTCGGATTCGCCTCCAAGAATTTTTATGCCGAATTCCTGGCCGCGCGCGAGCTGGGCAAGAATTTCCGCCACTATTTCGGAGAGGTGGAGAAGGAGAAGCCGGGCGGCTACCAGATTTTCATTGTGCCCAGTTATATCACCCTCGATGCCCTCGCCCGCAAATTCAACTTGAGCAAGGATGTCATCGCTGAACTCAACCCGGCCTTGCGGCGTCCCATCCTTAAATCGGCCCGCCGCATCCCTAAGGGCTATCCCCTGCGCCTGCCGCAGCAGCAAAACATCGACCTCACCTCGCTTTATGCCCAGCTTCCGGCCGAGGAGAAGCACGACGAGCAGGTATCCGACCGCTACTATGTGGTCGAAAGCGGCGACAACCTCGGCCGCATCGCCAGCGAGTTCGGCACCACCGTCGAGACCCTCATGGATCTCAACGATATCAGCAATCCGCGTCGGCTGCGTGTTGGTCAGCTTCTCGAGTTGCCCGGGTCCGCCAAGGCCACTGCCGCCGGCACGGCGAATAAACCCTCTACTGCGCCGCCTGTGCTGATTCCCCCCGCCGCGGTCACCACCCCCGCCACCGACCGGGAGGAGGCTCCCAAGCCGGCCGCCGTGGAGGTCACGACCGCCGCCCCAGCGGATACCCTGCCACGCGCCGATCTGCTGACCCTCTCGCGGCAGCACGCGGGCGTCGACGGCACCCTTTACGGGCCGGCCGCCCCCCACGCTGCGAGCTCCCCCCCGCCGGCCCCCAGCAATTGGCGTTTCGAAGTGGACTTTGATCAGCCGACCGACAGCACCATCATCATCCAGCCGGAGGAGACCATCGGCCATATCGCTGAATGGCTCGGACTGGCACCGCGACGCCTGCGCGCGCTCAATGGCCTGGGTGCGGGTGCCAGTTTGTCCGTGGGGGAAAAAATCCGGGTCTCATTTTCACGCACCTCGGCAGAAGAATTCCACCGCCGCCGCCTCGAATTCCACCGCGCCCTCCAGGAGGATTTCTTTTCCAATTTCCGCATCGACAGCACCAAAACCTATACGGTCAAGCCGGGGGATGCGATCTGGCAACTCTGCAATCGGGTTTTCGAGACCCCCTATTGGCTGCTGCTGCGCTATAACCACGGCGAGAATCTCCTGACCTTGCAGCCGGGACAGACGATCGTCTATCCGGTGCTCTCGCCGCTCTCGGAAGCGGCGGTTGCTGCGCCCTGAGATGCGGGGAGTGGGGCAACCTGGCTGCCGCACCGGCCGTCTGCCGCTTCGTGCCACGGGGGAATAGCGGCGAATCCGTCCCTGTTATTCTCAAAAACTATTTTTTTACTTTTCAGGAGAAGCCCGCGTGGACACCAAGCGTTTCATCACCCTCGCCGTCACGGCCCTGATATTGAGCTGGTGGGCTGCAGCAAATGCAGCCGGTGAGATCCCGCCGGATTCGATCCGCTATCACCTCGATCCGGTGGTGGTCACAGCCGCCAAGATCGATGAATCGCAGCGCGAGATCGCTGCGAGCATCACCGTCCTCGAGCAAGCCAGCCTGGCCGCCTCGCCTTCCGGCACCCTGCTCGGCGCCATCCAGCAGCGTGTCCCCGGCCTGTTCATCACCGAGCGCGCGGTCATGGGGTATGGCGTCTCGGGAGGCGCCGGAGCCTTCTCCATTCGCGGTGTCGGCGGCAGCCCGGTGACCGGTGTGCTCGTCCTGCGTGACGGCCGGCCGGATATGATGGGGCTCTTCGGCCATCCCCTGCCCGACTCGTACGACGCCCTGGGGATCGAGCGGGTGGAGGTGCTCCGCGGCTCCGCTTCGTTCCTTTATGGCACCAACGCCATGGGGGGCGTCATCAACCTGATCAGCCGGCGCCGGCATGAACCGGGCTTCGAGACCTCCACCCGGGCGGCGCTCGGAAGCTTCGCAACCCGCTCCTTCGCCTTCACCCACGGCGGCATGACCGGACCCTGGGACTATTACCTGACCGCTTCCACAGACCGGACCGATGGCCACCGTGCTCACTCCGGCTATCAAGGCGTTCATTATACCCTGCATTCCGGCTATCACCTCCGGACGGGCATGCGCCTGGAACTGAACGCCAACCTCGCCAATGTCGATCTCAGCGACCCCGGCCCGCTAACAGCCGCCACGGCCGAGCAGTGGTACGATCTGCGCCGCCGCGGCGGCGATTTGACCTTCATCGATGACAACCGGCTGGGGGAGCTGCAAGTCAAACTGCATGCCAACTTCGGACAGCACCGCGTCTATGATGGCTTCCGCTCGGACGATTATACCCGCGGCCTGATGCTTTTTCAGTCCAGCAGCCCCTGGCGTGGCGTCACCGCCACCGTGGGATTCGACTGGAAACAATACGGCGGCAGCGCCAGGAATACCGCTACCGGGATGGATTTCGGCAGCCATGCGGTCCACGAGACAGCACCCTATCTGCACCTCCAGCAACTGCTCTTTCGGCATCTCATTATTTCGGCTGGCCTCCGCGCCGAAACCCACAGCCTCTATGGCACCAAAACGCTGCCCAAAGTGGGTGTGGTCCTCAATCCTACGGAACAGCTGACGCTCCGCTTCTCCGCTGCAGAGGGATTTCGCAGCCCCAGCTTGCGCGAACTCTTTCTTTTTCCGGCGCCGACCCCCAATCTTCTCCCCGAATCGATGTGGAATTATGAGATGGCGCTCGCCTGGATGGCCGGAGGAATCGTACGGCTGGAGGGCGTCCTTTTCCGCAGCGAGGGTGACAACATGATCCGCGTTCACGGAAGGTGGCCCAAATTGAGCCTCAGCAACAGCGGGTCTTTTACCCATTCCGGCTATGAGATCAGCGCGAGCTGGCTCCCCTTTGCAGACTGCGAGGTCACGGCCGCCTGGAGCAAACTCGATCCCGATGATCAGACCATGTATAGCCCCGGCAAAAAGCTCAGTCTGGGGTTCGATGTGCCCTTCAAACGGCTGCGCCTCACCTTGGCGACCCAGCACATCCGCGGTCTGCATGGGGCTGATTACTACGCCGAGCCATTGGCGGACTATACCGTGGTGGATGCCGCGCTGCAACTGCGGTTTTCCCACTGGGCGGGCGTCAGGCTGATGCTGAAGAATGCCCTTGACGCCAGCTACCAGACGATGACCGGATATCCGATGCCGGGGCGCCATGCCCTGGTCGAGTGGAAAGGCACTTTTTAACGGAGAGAGGGCCGGGCGTGTTCTCCGCCGCGCACGGACCAGAGAGAAAAGAGTAAACGGATGTCGCGCCAGCATCGCCTCTATTTCAATAAAAAGGCAGCGGAGTGGCCCCGGCCGGGTTTCGACGATGATCAGCTGCGGCTGGGATTGGCCCGGCTGATTTTTCGCCCGGGGGAGTGGATTCTGGATTTGGGCGCCGGAAAGGGCCGGCTGTCAGCGGCGTTGCGCAGTCTGATCGGCCCTGGGGGAAGGATCATCGCCCTCGACTGCGCAGAAAGGATGCTCGCCGCCGCAGCAGACCGGCTCGAGACCACCGGGGGATGGCCGCTCTGCTGCGACGCCGCTTACATCTCCTGCCGCGATGCCAGCTTTGACAAGGTGATTTGCTACGGAAGCTGGCCCCATTTTCTCCAGCCCGACCGGGTCATCCGGGAGGTACAGCGGGTGCTCCGGCCCGGGGGCGAGTTGCTCATCTGGCACAGCTGTTGCAGCCGCGAACTCAACCGGTTCCATGCCCGCCTGGATGGCGTCGTGGTTCACGATGTGCTGCCTTGTGCCACCGAACTGGCGGGGATGCTGAGCGCCCGCGGTTTCACCCTCGTCGCTGAGGAGGAAAAGCCGCATTATTTTTGGGTGCAGGCGCTCAAGCCGTTGACGGAACCCCTCTGATCCACGCTACGGCCCGCCATTTTGCCAGCCCTTACAGCTGTAAGCGTCTGCACAGAATCCCCCGGGAGAAAAGGCCCGCTGCCGGGTTCAGCGGACATACTGCAGCTTGCGGGTGGCGCGGAACTGGTCCACCTGCATCGTGCACAGATAAACGCCGGCCGGAAGCGTTGTCCCATTTTCATCCCGGCCATCCCATGTCAGACGATACACTCCCGCTTCATGCATTTCATCCGCAAGCACCCGAACCGCCTGACCCAGCAGATTATGGATCATGATCCGGACCGTTCCTCTCTCTTTCATCGCGAAAGAGATCACGGTCGAGCTGTTGAAGGGGTTGGGATAGTTCTGCTCCAGCTTGAATTCGCCCGGCGCGGCCGTCACGGTTACGGAGATGGCGCCATGCAGGGTCTCCACACCGGCATAGTCGACATCCGATATCCTGTAATAGTAGGTGCCATCTCCTGAGGGGACCGTATCGCTATAGCGGTAGGTGTGCACGGATTGACTGCTGCCCGCGCCGGGGATAAGCGTCCGCGTGATCCGCTCGTACTCCCCGGAGGCGGCTGTGCTGCGGTAGAGATGGAAGCCCATGTTGTCGGTTTCGCTCTCGGTTTTCCAGGTCAGTTCGACCAGGCTGCCGCGCGCCACCGCGGTGAAATTGCTCATCTCCACCGGGGTCTCGAAATTGTTGTAGCCCAGATCGACGTCCTGATGGGACTCGCCAAGGTCGGTGATCGAGAGCCATTCGCCCTGGACGGTGGTCGTCGCGTCCCAACCTTCGGGCAGGAAAGCAGCATCAGGCCGGACCTGATAGGTGCCGATGGGCAGGAAGAGAAATTGGTAACTCCCGTCGGCGCCGCTGGTATCCGAAGCCATCCGGGTCTGGGCCGGCCCGTAGAGGTCGATCTTCATGCCGGGCATCCCGGGTTCGCCCGCGTCGCGATGGCCGTCGTGATTGACGTCCTGCCAGATCCGGCCGGTGATCGTACCCGAGACCAGCAGCTGATCGATGTCGATCGCCGGCGCGCTATAGCAGGGCTGGAAGAGCAGATCCTCTGCCGACCCCATGGCGGTAGCGGCAACCGGGCTGGTGGTCTCACTGCTGAGAAAGAGTGTAAAGGTTACCGTGCGCTCTGCGCCCGGCGGCAGCAACGGGGTGGTGAAAAGCCACTTCTGCGGCGATGGTGTGCTGCCTGCCCCGGGGTCCGTCACCACCAGCCCGGGGGAGAGCACCACCGCAAGGCTGCATGCCTGGGCCGGTGCCGTGCCGGTGTTGCGCAGGGTGGCGGTATAGGTGACGAGTTCGCCCTTGCGTGCCTGGATGCGGCCATTGGAAAGGGTGGCGGTCAGCTTCGGGCTGGTCTCAATTCCGCCCATCAGCAGGGGGTAGGGGGTGTAGAGTGTGAACTGGTTGTTGACATCCGCCGTGAGGTGAATGGTCCACCAGCCGGCGGCGGGAGCCGAGATGATATCGCCCCCCGGCGGCGGCAAGGATGCACTGGAGCTGTTGTTCCAGGTTACGTCATTGGAGAGGGTGCCCGTAAGGCTGTCACCGGCAGGGGAGGTGTACCAGATCGAACGGTTCGAATCCATCCCAAAATTGGCCAGACAGATCGCGGCGGCATCGGGCGGCACATGGAACTTGAGGGCGGCGGCTGTGGTCGATACCATTTGCAGAGAGCTCTTGCCGATGGCCAGGTTCATCTCGTCCCCGCTGTTCGCCATGCCATCCGGATCACTTTCCACGATTTTCAGACGGTAGGTGTTTTCATCGTCTCCCGCTGTCGTGACGAGAATCCGGTAGATTCCATGGCCGTATTGCCCGGCGGTGAACTGGACAAAGCTGGACCAGAGATTCGAGGTGGCGGCAGCCGGCGCAAAGGTCCGGTCCGCAATGACCGTTAGGCCATCGGGTGCGAGAAGTTCGAATCGTGTCGCATCCCAGGACAAGCCTTTGCGCTCATCCAGTTCGCCATTCGTCTGAAAGCATTCCGGATCGAAGAGTTCCAACCGGATGACAAACGCGTCCGGCACACCATAGGGGACGTAGAGGTAGTAGCAATGGGGCTGATTTCCGCCGGCACTGTTGCTCCACCAGTCACCATGACTGAGGGGTGCCTGGGGACCGTTGGTCTGTACGACGGCGGACGCGGTCAGCGGCGGCAGGACCACCTCCCCGGCAAGCGCCTTTCCGGCAAAGCTGGCCAGAACGAGCCCGATGAAAAGAGAGAATGGAGTGGATAAGCGGTTCATGTTTGCCTCCTGATTCGCCGGAGGAGTCAACTTCCGGCGGGCCGCTGCATCGTGGAGGTCAAGGGCGAAGGTGTCTGGTGATGCAGCCGTATGATACATTCGTTGCGTGTGCACCAGACCGCTGCCATCAGCACAGTGGTCTGGGTGGACTTATTTGACCAGGTTCATAATGCGTTTCTCGGTCTGATCTCCGGCGCGCAGCAGGTAGAGATAGACTCCGCTCGCCACGGGTAGATCATAGCCATCGGTACCATCCCAGCGCACCTCATGTTCGCCGGCGGACCACTCCTGATCGCAGAGCTGTTTGACGATCTGACCCAGCCGGTTGTAAATCGTCAAATTTGCCTTTCCAGCCTCGTGCATCCGGAATCGAATCCGGGTTTCGCTGTTGAAAGGATTGGGATAGTTTTGCGACAGCTCAAATTGAGCCGGCCGGGCGGCGGTGACGGCGATGGGTCCGTGCCAGGCTACCTTGCCGCTGTAGTCGATATCCTGAAGCTTGTAGAAATAGGTGGCGCCCTTGGTGACGTCGGTGTCGAGGAATTCGTACCGGTGCTCCGAGGAGGTCGTTCCTGCCCCCTCGATCAGTTCAGACGTGACCTTGACGTAGTGTCCCTGCTCGGAATCGGCGCGCCAGAGTTGGAACCCGTAATTTTCGGTCTCAGATGCGGTGATCCAGTGCAGCAGGATCCCGCGGTTGTCGAAACGGGCGAGAAATTCTGTCAGCTCAACCGGAACGCTGTTATGGAAAAAATAGGTATGGCAGTTGTCGCCGAGGTCGGGGTCTTCCGTCGTGGTGGTCAGGCAGATCTCGCCGGTGGCGTCGCCCTCATGGACGACCGCCACCTGCAGGGTAATCCGGTACTCTGCGCCCGTCACCAGAGAGGGTAGCGCCCAGCGCAGGGGATTGGCGGCCGTGTTTTCCGGTGCCGGATTCGAGGTCTGCAGTTCCAGGGCGGGATCCAACTGCATCGTCAGGATCGGCGATATCGAAGGATCAGGACCGTTGTTGGTCACATCGATGGTGAATTCGATGTATTGCCCGATCTGGGCCGAGTCGGCACTGGTGGCGACATTTAGGAACAGATTGGCGGCGGGTTGTCGCTCGGGCACCAGCGGCGTGGTCATGTAGCCGGCATTCCACCCCAAAGCGTTGGCATGGTCGGCCAATGTGAAGAGGGGTGTCTGGCCGCTGCTCGTATCGGCATCCGAATCGACGAAATCATTCAGACCCCGATTCGGCGGGCTGAAGTACATGGTCTGGACTTTCTCGAAGCGCAGGTAGAATTCACCCGGGAGCAAATCGCCCGATACCAGGATAAGAAACGAGCCGTCACTCTGCGTGCGCAAGGCGGTCAGGGATTCATAGGTGCCGCCGCTGAGGCGGTGAAACAACTCGACACGAACACCCGAAAAACCGCGCTCCCCGGCACCCTGGATGCCGTCCTTGTTCAGATCCATCCAGGCATAGCCGCTGATGGAAGCCTGCCCGAAGCTCCTGCCGCTGAAGAGAATCAAAAAGAGAATAATCAGCAGGCAGAACCACCACAGCCGGACCACCTCGGTGCTCCAGGTGCGCGATTCAAATTCGCTCGAATTCTTTTTCACTACAGTTCTCCTCGACATGCTTATGTCCCATTCATGCCCCATTGAATATCCCTGTCATGGAGAGGCGGCGCCACAGAAACCGATCGCGAACGGGGTGCACAGGATATTTCAACTTCTTGTTATTAAATAATATATTTAACAAATTGCATCGCCGGTGTGAAGTGAATTCATACCCGCTCAGTCAAATTGTGTGCCAATCCCCATTTTTTTTGTGCAACCGCCAAGGTAATCCTTGTTTTTTTAACCGGAGTTTGATATAATGGTCCGTCCGGGCGAGCCGTTTCGGGAAGAGCATGCGGCTTACGGCTTTAACCATCTAAGGATTACCTTCATGAAAAAATTCACTGTGCCGTGCACCCACTTTGCTGCCGTGTTTGTTCTGCTGCTTCTGTGCCCTGACTTGCAGGCGCAGAGCTCGCAGACGATCGAAAAGGGCCGGATCACCCTGCCCAATGGTTGGAAACTGACACCAGTGGGCCGACTGGTATCCCTGGGCGACCTGCCCTTGAACATCGTGCTTTCTCCCTCCAAAAGGCTGCTGGCCGTCGCCAACAATGGCCAGAGCGATCAATCCATCCAGCTCTTTGACCGCAACAAAAATATCATGACCGATTCGGTGGCTATCGCCAAGTCCTGGGTGGGTCTGGCCTTCTCGGAGGACGAAAAATATCTCTATGCCTCCGGAGGCAACGACAACTGGATCCTCAAATATGCCGTTGTCAAGGGCAAATTATCCGCGGTTGATACCCTGATTATCGGCAAACCCTGGCCCGAGCTCATCTCGGTAGCGGGCATCGCCCTCGATACCCCACGCCATCTCCTCTATGCCGTGACCCGGGAGAACAATTCGCTCTATACCCTGGATACAGAGAGCGGGCAGGTCGTGGCCCGTTTCCCTCTTGGCAGCGAGGCCTATACCTGCCTCCTCGCGCCGGACGGCTCCATGCTCTATATTTCCTGCTGGGGCGCCAATAGGGTCATCCTCTTCGACACCCGGCGGCAGCAGCTGGCCGGCTCGATCCCTGTGGGGGATAATCCGAACGAGCTCTGTCTCAGTAGCAAGGGGGAGTGGCTCTTTGTCGCCAACGCCAATGACAACAGCGTCTCGGTCATTGACACCCGGGCCCGCAAGGTGATCGAGACTCTTAACACTGCGCTGTTCCCTGACGCTCCGAGCGGCTCCACGGCCAACAGCCTCGCTCTCAGCGAGGACGGCGGGACCCTCTATGTCGCCAACGCCGATAACAATTGCCTTGCCGTCTTTAACATCGAGGAACCCGGCGCCAGCGTCAGCCGCGGTTTCATCCCGACGGGCTGGTATCCCACCTGCGTGCGCGTAGCGGATCATCGGATTTATGTCGCCAATGGTAAGGGCCTTGCTTCGGCGGCCAATCCCTACGGCCCCAATCCGGCCAGAAACCGCAGCGAGGTGGGCTATCAACAGGGGAGCCAGCAGAAGGAGCAGTACATTGGCGGCCTCTTTCGCGGCGTTTTGGCCATCATCGACGAGCCAGATGCCGCTCAGCTCGGTGTTTACTCCCGGGCGGTTTATGCCAATACTCCTTACACCAAGGCCGGAGAAACCCTGAGCGAGGGCGAATCGGGCAATCCGATACCGATGCGCATCGGCGACCCCTCGCCGATCCGGTATGTCTTCTATGTCATCAAGGAAAACCGCACCTATGACCAGGTGCTGGGCGATCTGCCTCAAGGCAATGGCGATACAACCCTGGTCCTTTTCGGCGACAAGATCTCGCCCAACCATCATGCTCTGGCGCGCGAGTTTGTCCTCCTGGACAATTTCTATGCCAATGGCGAGGTGAGCGCCGACGGCCACAACTGGAGCCTCGGGGCCTACGCCACCGACTATCTGGAAAAGACCTGGCCGACCAGCTATGGCGGCCGAGGCGGGTTTTATACCGCGGAGGGGAAACGCGAGATCGCCAACCCCCGCGACGGCTTCCTTTGGGACTTCTGCAAACGCTATGGCGTCAGTTATCGCACCTACGGGGAGTTTGCGGATAATTACAAACCCAACATCCCGGTGCTGAAAGACCACTTTTGCCGCTATTTCACCGGCTGGGACCAGACGGTGCGCGATACCACCCGGTTTTATCAGTGGAAGCGGGATTTCGACAGCCTCTATGCCGCCGACGCCGTGCCGCAGTTGAATACCATTCGCTTCATCAATGACCATACGGAGGGATTGGTGGTCGGCCGGCCGACGCCTTTTGCGCATATGGCCGACAACGACCTGGCGGTCGGCCTCTTCATTGACTATCTCAGTCATCATCCAATCTGGAACCAGACCGCTGTCTTCATCGTAGAGGATGACGCGCAGAACGGCCCCGACCATGTCGACGCCCACCGCTCGGTGGCCTTGCTGGCGGGCGGCTTCGTCAAGAGCGGCCTCGTTGATCATACCATCTATTCCACCGCCTCGATGCTGCGCACCATCGAGTTGATCCTCGGACTGCCGCCAATGAGCCAGTACGATGCGGCCGCTACCCCCATGTGGCGCTGCTTTGCACAGACCGCCGGCCATGCGCCCTATCACGCTCGGCCGATCACGGTTGACCTCAATGACCGGAATATCAAGGTGAGCAAATGGTCGGAACTGAGTGTAAAATTCGATTGGTCGAAAGAAGACCGCTGCCCGGACGGCCTCTTCAACGAGGTGATCTGGCGGGCGGTAAAGGGGTTGGAGCGGCCCTGCCCGCCGCCGGTGCATGCGGCCTTTTTCCTGCCGGCCGGTGAGGAGGAAGAGTAAAAAAAAGTCCGTGACGTATAGTCACGGACTTTTTTTACCATGGGATGGTGTCTGCCTGGATGTAAAGACCAGGCGAGTAACGGAATTTCAGATCAGCCGTTCGGAGACCGACTTGGCCTGCATGAACAAGCCTAGATAGTCCATGCCGCCGGCCTTGGAGTCGGTGCCGGACATGTTGAAGCCGCCAAAGGGATGGGCGCCGACCATGGCGCCGGTGCACTTGCGGTTGATGTAGAGGTTGCCGACGTGGAATTTTTTCTTGGCTTCTTCGATCTGATAGCGGTCGCGGGTCCAGACCGCGCCGGTGAGACCGAATTCGGTGCTGTTGGCGATGTGGATAGCCTCTGCGAAATTCTTCGCCTTGATCACCGCCAGCACCGGCCCGAAGATCTCCTCCTGGTCCAGGGGCGTGCCCGGCTGAATATCGGCGAAGATCGTCGGCTGGATGTAGTAGCCGTCGCCAGGGGCCTTGGCCCCGCCGCAGATGAGGCGGCCGTCCTTCTTGCCGATCTCGATATAGCCGAGGATCTTTTCCTCCGAGGTCTTGTTCGCGACGGGACCCATGTAGGTGGCGGGATCCTCGGGGGGGCCGACCGTCAGCTTTTTAACTCGTTCGCTGAGCAGGGCGATGATCTGGTCATAGACTTCCTCGACCACGATGGCGCGGGAGCAGGCCGAACATTTCTGCCCCTGAAAGCCGAAGGCCGAAGCGGCAATGGCGGTGGCCGCCTCTTCCAGGTCGGCATCGGCAGCGACGACGATGGTGTCTTTGCCGCCCATCTCGGCGACGACGCGTTTGACCCAGATCTGGCCCGGGGAAACCTGGGCGGCGAGGTTGATGATGCGCAGGCCGACTTCTTTGGAGCCGGTGAAAGAGATGAAGCGGGTCTTGGGATGGGTGACAATATAGTCGCCGATCTCGCCGCCGCTGCCGGGGATGAAGTTGAGCACGCCGGCCGGCAGCCCCACTTCCTGCATGATTTCGACGAGCAGATAGCCGATACAGGGGGTGTCTGAAGCGGGCTTGAGCAGCACGGTATTGCCGGTGACGATGGCCGCGGCGGTCATGCCGGTGAGGATGGCCATCGGGAAATTCCAGGGCGGGATGATGGCGCCGACGCCGAGAGGGATATAGTTCAGTTCGGGGAACTCGTTGGGAAAGGGGGTGGCACCCTTGACCTCACTCCAGCGCAGGGCTTCACGAGCGTAGAATTCGAGGAAATCGATCGCTTCGGAGGTGTCGGCATCGGCCTCGGGCCAGCTTTTGCCGATCTCGGTGATCATCCAGGCGTTGACCTCGAGTTTGCGCCGGCGCATCACCGCCGCCGCCTTGAGCAGAACGATGGCTCGCTCCTTGGGGGCGACCCAGCGCCATTTTTCGAAGGCTTCCAGGGCGGCCTTCATGGCGAGATCGACCTCGGCTTGTCCGGCCTTGTGAAAGGTCCCCACCACCTGGTTGGTGTGGGAGGGATTCATGGACTTGAAGGTCTTGCCGGTGGTCACGTCCTTGCCGCCGATATACAGCGGATATTCGCGGCCGGACTGGCCAGTGACCCGCTTCAGGGCCTCTTCCTGTTTTTGTCGGTTTTCCGGCTTGCTGAAATCGGTGAAAGATTCATTGCGGAACGGGGAAAGCATAAGGCTCCTCCTGGGGATGGGGTCCGACGGGCGCGGTGAAAAGGAAGGGCCGCGCCGCACGATTTCACGCCTTATTTTAGCGGATTAAAGGCTGAAAGTCAAGGCAATTCTGGCAGACTCCGGGGTGGGAGCGAGAGGGGGAGGGTGGCAAGAAGACGAGGCGGGAGCGAGTGAGTGGGAGCGAGGCCTCACAGATTGAGCAGGCGGATGCGCTCCATATCGACATAGAAGGAGTGGAACGCGACCTGAATCAGCGCGGCCAGGAGTTCCTCCTCGATATTTTGCACCATCTGCTGCAGCATCCGGTCTTCATCGTCGGCGATGGCATAGAGCAGCATCAGCCCCATGGCGGGGCGCAGCGGCAGGAGGGGGATGAGTTGCTGAAGGGCGCTCGCCGCGATCCGGTCCCCTTCGAGGCCCAGATCCCCGGCAAATTGACGGAGATGTTCGAGCTGCATGGCCATGATCAGCCGCGCCACTTCAGACCATTGGCCCGCTTCGAGGTGCTTCAGGCTCTCCAGGCCAAAACGGGCATCCGTTTCACTCGCGGCGAAGTCCTGGAGGATCTGGCACAGCCGCTCCCTGGCGCCTTCGGGGCTGAGGGTTTCTCCGGGTGCCAGGATGCGGATCAGCGCAGCCGCGCGCTGCTGCCGCCGCTCGGCCCGCGAGGCCGTGTAGAGTTCATAGACAGGCATGTTGATCGAAAACCAGCGATTGCGCGGCTGGAGATTGCCGGTTTGCACCATTTCCTGGGCGTCGAGATACATTTGCTCCAGATCGTGGTACTCGCTGCGTTCCAGGGCGTGTTCAATGACCACCTCGATGGGGGCCTCCTCGTCCCATTCCTCCCCCGACTTGACCAGATGCATCAGCATCGTCAAGCACTCGGTCATGCGACCGCAGCAGTAGGCGCACACCGCCGCCAGCAGCGCTGTCTCCCCCAGAAGATCCGCACGGACGAGCGGAGCAAGGAGGGTGAGGCTCGAGCGCGGCTGGCCGAGGATCAGGGCCGCCTCGGCCCGGGCTGCCGGCGAGAAGAGTTTTTCCTGCTGCAGCAGATAGGAGTAGATTTTTCCGGCCGCGGCATGTTGACGTAATGCCATGTCGCAACGGGCTTGCAGGAGCAGCGCGGGTTCATTCAGACTGTTTTCGGCGACGACAGGGACAAGAAGCTCCACCGCTTTGGCATACTCTTTTCTGGAGATAGCCTGCCGGACTGCAGCAAGGGGATCGTCGGTCATTTTACATCCTGCGATAGGGATCTACAGCAAGTTTTCAGGATTCAGGCCCTGCAATTCCGGCGGCACGAAGCGGCCATCGCGGCGCACCAGCTGGCCGTCGAACCAGATCGCGCCGCCACCGAATTCGGGGTTTTGAATGCAAACCATATCCCAGTGAATCTGAGAGGAATTGCCATTGGGCGTATTGTCGAGGCAACTGCCCGGTGTCAAATGGAACGAACCGGCAATCTTTTCATCGAAGAGGGTGTCGAGCAGCGGCCGGGTGATATGAGGATTAACCCCCAGGGCAAATTCGCCGATATAGCGGGCTCCGTCATCGCTATCGAGCACCTGATTGAGGATCGTGCTCTGATTCGAGCGTGCGGCGAGGATGCGCCCTTGACTGAATTCTAGTTCGATGCCTTCATGGACCGTCCCCCGGAAGATGCTGCTGGCGGTGAACCGGACCTGGCCTTCCACGGACTCCCTGAGGGGCGCGGTATAGACTTCGCCATCGGGCAGATTGTACTGGCCGGCGCAGGGAATCACTGCCATCCCCTTAATGGAGAAGGTAAGGTCGGTCCCCGGCCCCTCGATGTGCACCCGATCCGTCGCTTCCATCAGCCGTACCAGTGGCGTCATCGCCGCGGCCATCCGGCCATAGTCGAGTGTGCACACGTCGAAGTAAAAGTCCTCGAAAGCCTCGGTGCTCATCTGTGCCTGCTGCGCCATCGCGGGATGCGGCCAGCGCAGCACCACCCAGCGGGTTTTAGGAATGCGGATGGCCTGGTGCACCGGCTGCCACCAGTGCCGCTGGTAAAGCCGCATCTGCTCCTCCGGCACATCGGCAAGCTCGGCGCTGTTGAGCGTGCCGCGCAGGCCGATATAAGCCTGGACATCCGCCAGTTGCGCCGCCTCATGACGCCCCAGGAGTTCCATCCCTTCACGGCTGCTTTGTCGGTACAACTCTCGCAGCACTGTGCTCTGCCGCAAGGTGACAAGGGGCAGCGCGCCTGCCTGAGCGATTTCACGGAGCAGCGCCGTGATCGCCTCCGCCGGTATGTCGATCGCTTCGAGATAGACCTTTTCGCCGCTCTGCAATCGCAAAGCATGGCGGACGATGATGCGGGCGAGCTTATGGAGGCGTGGATCCAGCATAGGGCGTTCCAGCAAGTTCGGGTTCAAAGATCGATACCGTGGTTAAATATACGCAAATGGCACCCCATTGTCAACATGCGCAGCGGCAATACTGCACTTTGGCCTTGATATTGAGTGCATCGTTTTATACCTTAAGGTAGACCAGACCGGCTCGCCGGCCTGGCCGGGTGGCAGAATGGGGATGCTCATCAATTTACGGAGCCCGTCATGGGAAAAAAGGTAGGATTGCTCCTCCTGCTGGCAGGAAGCTTGTCCGCAGCGGATATAGAAAGCCGTATCGTCCGGGTGACGGTCTACCCGGGCATGGCCCTGGTGGAACGGCAAGCCAGCCCGGTCCTTCAGGCCGGGACCAACCCGCTTGTCCTCAACGGCCTGCCGGCAGCGCTGGTCGATGAATCAGTCCATGCCCGAATCACCTCCGGACAGGGATTGGTCCTCGATGAAGTGAATGTCGAAAAATGGTTCCTCGCCCGCTCCGGAGAGAGCGAGATTCACAAGTTGGAGGAGGCCATCCGCGACCTGGAGCGGCAGATCAGCCAGCAGGAGGGGGAACAAAAGAATCTTGTCACCCGGGAAAAGTTTCTCCAGTCCATTCAAGCCACTACAATCCCTGCCGCGGGCCAGACAGCGGCCGCGATGCGGCCCGATCCCGCCTCCTGGAACAGTACCCTCAGCTATCTCGGCACCGCGCTGCAAAAAATCTATGATGGGATGGTCGAGGTCGAATTCAAAATCCGTGAACTCAAGGCCGACAAAGAGGCCCTCGAAAAGCAGCTAGCCGAACAGCAGTCGGCCAAACCGCGCGAAGAAAAGTCGATCACCTTGAACATCCGGGCTGAAAAACCGGTTACCGGTCAGATCAGCCTCACCTACCTCGTGAACGCCGTGGAGTGGTGGCCGGCCTATGAATTCCGCGCTCTACCCGCCGAACGAAGTCTGGAACTGATCTATTCGGGGATGGTGCGCCAGAAAACCGGAGAGGACTGGGAGGACGTGGAGCTGGTCCTTTCAACCGCCCAGCCGGCCCGGGAAGCCACCGCGCCCGAACCCTCTCCGTGGAATGTACGGATCTGGGAGCCGACGCGGGCCTTTCTCAAGTCCGCCAATGCCGAGATGGAAACCAGTAACCTGAAGGCGGATCTGACCAACGTGGCGGGGGCTGCCGCGGCTCCGTCCCAGGCCAGTGTAGAGGAGCGTTCGACCTCCGTCCTTTTTGCCATTCCCGGGGTGCACCGCGTCGCCAGCGGCGATGAACCTGGCAAGGTGCTGATCGCCCGGAAGAATTTTGCGGCGCAAATGAACTACATTACGCTCCCCAGGCGCTCCCCGTTTGTCTATTTTCAGGGGCGGTTCACCCATGATGCCCTGTATCCCCTCTTGCAAGGCCCTGCGATGATCTATGTCGATGGCGATTATGTCGGCAGGACGACGATCAAACCACTGGCTGCAGGCGAAAGCGTCGATCTCTCCCTTGGAATCGATGAAGGTCTCAAGGTCAAGCGCGAGCTGGTGAAAAAATTCGAGCGCAATACGGGGACGCTGAGCAAGAAGCGTGAGATAGAGTACGATTACCGGATTACGGTTGCGAGTTACAAGAAAGAGGCGGTTGAGGTCAAGGTGGTGGATCATCTACCCCGATCGCAGCAGGATGAAATTGAAGTCAGCGATGTGCGGCTCCTCCCCGAGCCCGCTCTCTGGGATAAGGATCAGCAGCAGCTGACCTGGTCGCTGACGCTGAAGCCCGGTGAAAAGCGGGAACTGAATCTCCACTTCACCATTTCCTATCCGCGGGATGCCCGCGTGACCGGACTCGAATGAGCAGAATGGAGGCGGGTCTGCCTTCTGGCGGGCCCCGGCTTTTTCTCCCGTCCTGAAGTCAGCTTCGCGAGATGCCTTTTTACTGCCGCTGCAGGATGATCATCGTGATGTCATCATGGGTGGGCGCCTCGGCGGCAAAGAACTGCAATCGGCTGATCAGTTTTTCGCCCATCTGTTCCGCGCTGCCCTTGGTCATGGCGGCCAGGCTGGCGCGCAACCGTTCCTCCCCCCAAAAATCTCCCTCCAGATTGCGCGCCTCGACCAGCCCATCGGAGTAGAAAAAGAGCGTTTCACCCGGATTGAGCGTTACGCTGTGAGTGGAATAGAGGGCCTTAGGTTGGATGCCCAGCGCGGGATCCCCTTTCGGCCATTCGGTCACATCATCGCCCCGAATGAGGAGGGGCGGCTGGTGCCCGGCATTGATAAAGCGCACCAGACCCTCCTCTGCCGTGATCTCGAAGTAGATCATCGAAGCGAAGCGGTTGGCCATGGTGTCGCGGATGTAGATGCGGTTCATCTTGCGGCCCAGCTCCGAGGGATCGTTGCACTCCGGCGCGAGTGCGCGCAGGGTGGCCTGGAGCTTGGCCATGAGCAGAGCCGCCCCCAGCCCCTTGTCGGAGATATCCCCGAGTGCAAATCCATGGCGATGGCTGTTGATGGGCAGATAATCGAGGAGATCGCCGCCCACCTCGTTGGCGGGATGATAATAGAGCCAGATCGACCAGCCGGCGATGACCGGCGGTTGATCGGGGATCAGGGCCTTCTGCACGATCCGGCCCGCCTGAAGCTCGCTGCGGGCCAGCATTTTATCCTTGACCTCAAGCATTAGGAGAAAGATCAGGAGGATGATGCCGGAAAGGCTGGTGTCATTACTGGCCTGGATGTTTTGAGAATGCCACTCACACCGGGGGGAGACGGTCAGCAGCAGGGCGATGATCAGCATCAACCGTCGGAAACTGCTCATATGCAGCAGCAAGCTTTTAAGCAGCCATAACGTGGTGGCAAAAAAACGCCACACGCTTCTCATGGCGCGCAACCGACTGCGTTGTTCATCGCTGAGATAGAACTGCTTCAGCTCGGCGTTCTCCCTGCGGATTTGGGACCAATAGCCTCCTTTCCGCAGATCGTCGCGAAGCACCTTGCGCAGGTGCGGGTCGGCTGTCGATTCATGTCCGGTCATGATGTGCTCCCTTTGCGAGAATCCATCTGTTTGTACGCAGAGTGGGCGGAAAAGTAACACCGCAACCAGCCCCTGTTCATTTCATTTGCCTTTTTGCGGGGAAAGATGTAATTTTAGCGGTGCAAAAAGGGCTTAGAGGAGGAACCGAATGTCCATGTCGCGCAAGGAATTCATGAAAACCGCAGGGAAAGGCCTGATGGCGGCCGGAGCGGCTGCGGCGGCGCCGGCCCTGGCCAGGGGCAAAAAGAAAAACACCCAGAGCAACGGTGGCTTCAAAATGGAGATCAAGACCAGGCGTCTTGAACTGCGCCATGCCTGGACCATTGCCCGCAACACCAGCACCTACAAGGAATATGCTTTTGTAAAACTTGAAAAAGACGGTATTTATGGCCTTGGTGAAGCTGCGCATAACGTCCGTTACGGCGAGTCGCTCGAATCGATCATCGCCACCCTCGAAAAGGCGCGGCCGATCCTCGAACACGGTGATCCCTGGCAATTCGTCGACCTCAATGCGGCGGTGCAGGCCGTTTGCGAAGGCCAGACGGCCGCCAAGGCGGCCATCGATATCGCCATGATGGACTGGATCGGCAAGTCGCTGGAGATCCCCCTCTATCAGTTCTGGGGGCTGGACCCGAAGAAGGCGCCCCGGACTACCTTTTCCATCGGCATCGACACCATGGAGATGGTCAAGCAGAAGGTCGAGGAGGCGGCGCCCTATCCCCTGCTCAAGATCAAGATGGGCAAGGAGAATGATGAGGAGATCCTCGAGGCTGTGCGCAGCGTCACTAATAAGACCCTGCGCGTCGATGCCAATGAGGGGTGGAAGGACAAGGAACTGGCGCTGCGCAAGGTGGAATGGCTGGCGGCCAACGGCGTCGACCTCGTCGAGCAGCCAATGCCCAGCCAGATGCTCGAGGAGACCGCCTGGGTGAAGGAGCGCGCTTCGATCCCCATCATCGCCGATGAATCGGTCAAGACCAGCGCGGACATCCCTAAACTGGCCGAAGCCTTCGACGGGATCAACATCAAGGTGGACAAGGCGGGGGGGCTGCAGGAGTCGCTGCGGATGATCTGGATGGCCCGCTCCCTTGGCCTCAAGATCATGCTCGGTTGCATGGTCTCCAGTTCCCTCTCGATCACGGCCGCAGCGCACCTCTCTCCCCTGACCGACTTTCCCGATCTGGATGGCAATCTGCTGTTGGCGCAGGATCCCTTCACCGGGGTGAGGGTGAAGGATGGCTGGTTGATCCTGCCCGACGGGCCGGGGCTGGGCGTGAAAGGAAGTTTTTGATTGAAAGTGCTGCTCTTTGATATCGACGGCACCCTGGTCCTCTCCGGCGGGGCCGGCCTTCGCGCCATGAACCGGGCTTTTGCGGATCTTTATGACCTTCCGGATGCCTTTGCGGGGATACAATTGGCCGGTCGTACGGACCGCGCGATTCTCCAGGATGGCTTGGCCCGATACCAGCTGGCCTGGTCCCCTGAAGCGGAGGAGATCTTCAAGCAGCGCTACTTTGAGCTCTTGCCGGAGGAGATGCTGCTGCCGGCGGCGGGCAAGCGGATCATGCCCGGCGTCCTGCCGCTGCTCGAGATTCTCTCGCAGCGGCCCGGGCTTCATCTCGGGCTGCTGACCGGCAACTGGCGCACCAGCGGTTATCTCAAACTGGCCGAATTTGGACTCGACCGGTATTTTACCTTTGGAGCGTTTGCGGATGACTCGGGGGCGCGCGAGGAACTGCTCCCCTTCGCCGTGACGCGGTTTGCCGCGGTGCACGGTCGCCGGCCGCTGCCGCACGAGGTCTATGTCATCGGCGATACGCCTCACGACATCCAGTGCGCCCGGCCGCATGGCGCGGTCGCTGTGGGCGTCGCAGCCGCTGCGCATTCCGCCGCCGATCTGGCGGTGCACCATCCCGATTACCTGTTGGAAGATTTGCAGGATACCGCGGCCGCGCTGCAGGTCCTGGGCTGAGCGGTTTGAGCGTCCATGCACGGTGCCGGCTACGCCAGCAACGCCCGGATTTCATCGACCATCTGGTCCCGGCCGACGGTGACCTGTCCCACTTTCTTTTTCACCCACTCGCTGCGTTCCTTGATCTCATTTTGCTCGCTGCGCATGGCGCGCAGGTCCTTGATCGAGACCTGTCCGGCGGCGAACTCGTCGGATCCGGCGATCACCGCGACCGGAATCATCTGCAGGTCGGCGTATTTCAGCTGTTTGCCGAGACTCTTCTCCCGCCCGATGTAGAGTTCGGTGTTGAATCCGGCGGCGCGCAATTCCCTGGCGATCTTTTGATACTCGATAATCCGTTCGCGGTCCATGACGGTGACCAGGACCTCCGCGGTGGAGGGACGGCCCGGCGCACCGCCGATTTTTTGCAGCGCAGAGAGCAGCCGGTCGACTCCGATCGAGGCGCCGGTGGCGGGAATCTCCTCGCCGAGGAACTTGCCGATCAGGTGGTCGTAGCGGCCGCCGCCCATAACGCTGCCGAAATTCCCCAGTTTCTCATCGATCAGGACCGCCTCGAAAATGGGCCCGGTGTAGTAATCGAGGCCCCGGGCGATGGTAGGATCGATGATCACACGGTGGTCCGCGATCTCCATCGCATCAAGGTAGTGATGAATCTCTTCGAGCTCGCCGATGCCCTCTCCGGCGCCCTCGACCTCGGCAAAGAGGCGCTTCAGGGCGTTGAGGGTCTTGACGCGCCCCGCTTCGCCGATGGTTAGAAACTGCACGATCCGCCCAATCTGCTCCGTATCGAGATGTAGCCCGGGGATGGGATCTCCCGAGGCATCGATGCGGCCGGGCCCGAGTTCCTTCTTGATATTTTCGAGACCCTGCTTCTCCAGCTTGTCGATGATACGGAAGAGGGCGTGCGCCCGGTCCGCTGGAATATTGGCGTAGGTGAGAAGCGAGTTGAGCACCTTGCGGCTGCTGTAACGGATGCGGTAATTCAGCCCCAGCTTGTCCAGAGATTCGTGCATGGCGGCGATGATCTCGGCGTCGGCCATGAGGGAATCGGTGCCTACCGTGTCGATATCGAATTGGGCGAATTCACGGAAGCGGCCCGGATCGGGTTTGTCGTAGCGCCAGACCGGCTGGAACTGATAGCGCTTGAAGGGCCGGGGGAGCTCCGGATGGTCGGCGACAAAACGGGACATCGGCACCGTCAGGTCGAAGCGCAGGCCGACCGCGCTGCCGTCGGGCTCCTGGAAAAGATAGATCTGCTTGTCGGCCATGGCCCGCCCGACGATGCGCTCGAGGCAGGAGACCCCCAGTTCATTCTGCTGCTGGATCGAAAGCGCGCTGAGGGGGATGAAAACGAGCCCACCCTCCTCACGGAGCACCGGCTGCAACGTAGTTCGGGCGGCGGGAAACTCCACCAGCAGATGGTCAAATTCATCCCGCGTCAGCTCGGCGGTGGCTTCGCTGTAGGCCAGCAGCACCCGCTTGTATTCAAGAGCGGGGGTGGCGATCGGGACAAAACCGTAGGATTCGAAGACCTCCTTGATGACCGCGACCATCCGGTCCCGCGCAAGCATCTCTGCGGGCAGCAAATCCTTGAAGCCTTTGAGGGACAATTCCATGACCTTCTCCCATTAAAAATAAAAAGCTCATTAACGAGGAATACAGATAATGAGCCAGAATACGGCGAAACCTATGTACGGATAAAACCGGGTACCGATGATGGGGCTCGAACCCATGACCTCCTGATCCACAGTCAGGCACTCTAGCCAGCTGAGCTACATCGGCATGGATCCTGCAGCGGGGCAGGTCCGGAATGCGAACATAAGTTTACAATTTTTTTACAACAAAGTCAAGGTCTTATTTTTCGCTTGATTCGGATGGCGGGATTGGCTATCTTTCTTGCTCGATGCAACCATCATACGCTTTGCTGAGGGTGACGAACCATCGTGATAGACAACATTATCTTCAATTTTGATTCCACGCTTATTCATACCGAGGGGGTGGAGCTTATTCTCGAGCAGGCGCTGCAGCGGCAGGAACCGCGGCGCCGTGCCGGTTTGATGGAAACCCTGAGCCAGACCTCGATGCTGGCGGATATCGGCGAGCTGTCCGTTGCCGATGCATTGCACCAGTGTTTTGCCTTGGCGCAGGTGACGCGGCCGGATGTCGAGGTCGTAGCCGCGCGGGTCCGTGAGGCGCTCAATCCCTGGGTGGTCGAGTCCCTGGCCGCGCTGCAGCAGGCGGGCAAGCGCCTTTTCATTTTCAGCACCGGATTTGAGGAATTGGTCCGTCCGGTGACCCGGGCGCTGCAGGTGCCCGACGACCATGTTTTCACCAACCAGTTGATCTACGATTACAAGGGGGAGGTGATTGGATTCAACGAGAAAAATCCCCTCTTCCTCAGTGCCGGCAAGGGTTTTCTGGTCGAGCAGCTCAAGAACGATGGCCGGCTGCCCGGCGGCACGGCGGTAGTCGGCCGCAGTGCTTCCGACCTGGCTATTCGCAAGAATAATGTCGCCCAGATCTTCGTCTACTACGCCGGGGCCCGCACTCATGAGGAGATACGCCGCCAGGCCGATTTCGTGGTGGACCGTTTCGACCACCTGCTGCCGCTTTTTTTTTCGGAGGAGGAACTCTCCAACGAAAAGATGCAGGTTTATTACGAGCAGAACGGGCATACAGAAGTCACCGGCAAGCCCCGGATCCTGCTGTTGGAAAATATTCACGACGAGGCGGTGCAGCGCTTTCGGCGGGAGGGACTCGAACCGCGGCTATACAAGGGGGCGATGCGCGCCGAGGAACTAAGCAACCAGGCGTCCAGCGTCCAGGTCCTCGGCATCCGCTCGCAGACCCGGGTGACGGCGCGGCTCCTCGCCGCCCTGCCCGGCCTTTGGGTGATCGGCGCCTTTTGCATCGGCACCAACCAGATCGACCTGGGGGAGGCCGCCAGAGCCGGCATCCCGGTGTTCAATGCGCCCTACAGTAATACCCGCAGTGTCGCGGAGCTGGTGGTGGGCGAGATCATCATGTTGATGCGGCGCATCCCGGAGAAAAGCCAGGCGGCGCACGCCGGCCTCTGGCTTAAGAGTGCCGAGGGCTGTTCGGAGATCCGTGGCAAGACGGCGGGCATCATCGGTTACGGCCACATCGGTTCACAGGTCTCGGTGCTGCTCGAAAGCCTCGGCATGTCGGTCTGCTTCCACGACATCGTCGACAAATTGCCGTTGGGCAATGCCACCCGGGCTGCCAGCCTGGAAGATCTGCTGGATCGCGCCGACGTGGTCACCCTGCATGTGCCGGATACCCCGGAGACCCGCAACCTGATGAACGCGGCCCGGATTCGGCGGATGAAGCGGGGCGCCTGTCTGATCAATTCGAGCCGGGGCCGGGTGGTGGACCTGGTGGCACTGCGGGAGGCGCTGGACCAGGGCGCCCTCGCCGGAGCAGCGGTGGATGTCTTTCCCGAGGAGCCGAACCAGACGCAGGAGAGTTTTTCCTCGCCGTTGCAGGGTGCGGCCAATACCATCCTCACCCCCCATATCGGCGGCAGCACCGAAGAAGCCCAGGTCAACATCGCCCACTATGTCAGCGACAAGCTGCTGCGCTTCCTCCAGACCGGCGCGACCACCGGGGCGACCAATTTTCCTGAAGTCGATCTGCCGCGTGTGGCCAACACCCACCGCATTCTCCATGTGCACCATAATGTGCCTGGCGTCCTGGCCAAGATCAACAACCTCTTCGCCCGCCGCAATATCAATGTCGCCGGACAGTTGCTGCAGACTCGCGGCGAAATCGGCTATCTGATCGTCGATGTGGACCAGCAGGTCTCCAGTCAGGTGCTGGATCTGATGGGACATATCGCCGAGACGATCAAGGTGCGCAAAATCGCCTGAGGCTGTCTCCGGTCCGCTATAAAAAAAGCCCGTACGCATCGGGATGGCACGGGCTTGATGGTTTACGTCTGTGCTAGAAGCGGACACTGGCGCCCAGCTTGATGAGCAGTAGATCCGTCCTTGATTTGCTGACATCGTAGCTGACCTTGCCATTCTCGCGGCGGATCGAGCCTTTTTTGAGATACTCCGCTTCACCCCCGCGCAAATAATGGCCCTGCAGATCGACCAGAATCTGCACCTTGCCGCTGCTCTCCTGCCAGACCGGTATCATGCAGCCGCCGCCGAATCCCCAGCTGAAAGCGCTGTCATCGAAATTGGTGGTGCTGAAGACATCGTGATCGCCGTCGTCCCACTCATCATGCCAGTCATCATCCTTGATGCTGGTCTCGGTGAAGAGATAGTCGAACCCCAGCAAACCATCCACATAGGGCTGGACTGCCCCCTGCCGGGTCTGGGCACGCAGGAAAAGATGTCCGAGCAGGATCGAATTGGTTGTCGTGACGTCCACCATGACATCGGGGATCGAGGTGGAGAAGGGCTCGGTGCGGGTTTCGGACCCGTAAATGAGATAATTGAACGACATGCCCACGGCAATCGGACCGGCGCCGGGGGCCCAGAGGAACTCGCCGCCGAAGCCGCCGCCGGTATTCACCTGGTCCGCGAAATCTTTCTGCGGGATTCCCGCGAGGAATCCCAGACTACCTTCGAGTCCGGTCTGTGCCAGCAGCGGGCCCGCCGGCAGGAACAACACTGCCATCATCAGGGTAAGTAGGGTTCTTTCACTTCGCATGTGCTACCTCCTTGCTTCGCGTGGTGACGACGAATAAAAGCAGCAGGGCCGCCAGCAAGGCCATGCCACCGCCGAAAGCGAATGCGGCGAGGGGTGAAAACCGGTACCAAAGCACCCCCATGATCGCGCTGGCTGGCAGTGCGCTCAGCCCGATGGCCAGGTTATAAAGGCCAAAGGCTGAGCCGCGCAGTTCCGGCGGGACCAGGTCGGCCACCAGAGCTTTCTCCGCCCCTTCGGTAAGGGCGTAGAAGAGGCCGTAGAGGGCGAAAAGAGCCCAGATCTGCCAGCTTGCGGCCGCTAGCCCGAAGCCCAGGTACACCAGAGCGTAGAGCAGCCAGCCGAGAGCGATGACGCGTCTGCGCTCGATCCGGTCCGAGAGCGCGCCACCCGCTGTGGATAAGGCCATTTTGACCACATGGAAGAAGGCCCACAACAGTGGAATCAGGGCCGGCGCTACACCTAAATCCTTCGCCCGCAACAATAAAAAGGCATCGCTGGAATTGCCCAAGGTGAATACCAATAGTACGGCCATATAAAGGTGAAAGTTTCGGTCGAAAAGAGAGAGCCGGAAGGAGGGAGGGGTGGCAGCGCGTTCAGGCCGGATCTCGCGGGCGCCGAGGACGAGAATGGCCACGCTCAGAGCTGCGGGCAGGACCGCCAGCCAGAAGACCAGCCGGTAGTTATCGGTGGCAAGCGCCAAAACAGCCATTGCCAGGAGGGGACCCAAGACCGCTCCGGCGTGGTCCATGGCGCGATGAAAACCGAAGGCCCGGCCGCGAGCGGCCGCGTCGGTCGAATCGGCGATGAGGGCGTCACGCGGTGCGGTGCGGACGCCTTTGCCCACCCGGTCACTGAAGCGGACGAGCAGCACGTGCCAGCCCGCCGTCGCCATGGCGATGAGGGGCCGGGTGACCGCCGAAAGGGTATAGCCCGTCACGGTCAGCGCCTTGCGCCGGCCGAGACGGTCGGAGAGCCAGCCCGAAAAAAGTTTGAGCACAGCCGCGGTGGTTTCAGCAATCCCCTCGATGAGGCCGAGCATCTCGGCGGTAGCACCGAGGGTTGAGGTCAGAAATAGCGGGAGCAGCGGATAGATCATTTCGCTGCTGGCGTCATTGCAGAGGCTGACCAGACCGAGGACGATGACGTTGCGCGCAAGTCGGGGTTTGTCGGATTTCATGGGTTCCTTCCTGTGCCGGAGTCCGGCAGCGGCCGCAAGCTGTCCATTTCCGGTTTGCTGAGGTCAGGGCGTCAGGGGTGGCACCGGATAGGCGCGGCGGAAAAGCTGGTTTTTGCCATTATCGAATTCGAGGCGTAAGGAGATCAGGACCATCTCCGCCTGTGCGGCCCCGGCGGAATCATACGGCGCAACGTAAACGCCGTAGCGGACCTTTTTGCCGGCCCCCGCCGGCAAGGCGAGTTTGAATTCCAAAGCACTGCGATCCGTACCCCACTTTTCCTTGAGCAGGCGCGGATTCTCCTGGTAGCTCCTGAGCGGTTGATCGAGCAGGAAGAGGCGCGGCTTGAGGTCGACTGCAGCAAGGGTTTGCCCCTTGAGGGCAACGAGCCAGCCGGATCCTTCCTCGGCTTTGACGAGCCGCGTCAGGAGTACGGCCGGGCCTGCTGCATTAGTGACCTCGAGTTCACAGAGGATGAGAAAGCCGTATTGGCTACGCTCTTCATCGTAGACTGGGAGGGTGAGAGATTCCCCCTCCTCCACCTGAAGCGTCGAAAGGGCAAGCTGACGGCTGTCACGCGCGATCATCAGCGCCGCAACGGCGACGATCAAGGCGATGAGAGCGATGAGGAGTGTGCATACTGGCATGGGGGCTTTATTGTGCATGGGTGGCCTTTCCGGCTCTGTCTGACACGCTGATGGCAAAAAAAGGGTTAAAAAGCGAAATAATATGGGAAAATATTTACTTTTTTCCAATTTTATTTTATATTCGGAGGGGAAATCCGTGGCCCAAAAGCCGCCCGCATGGGCTGTTGCTGCAGGACTTTCCTCATCATGGAATCTGAAAGGGAGCCGTGCATACCACCGAATCGGCCATTGTCTCAACGCTGCTCTATTTTGATATTTTTGAGTATCCGCTCAGCAGGGAGCAGCTGTATCGCTTTCTGATGCAGGTCAAGCCGGAACGGGAGGAATTTGACCGCGCCCTCGACCGGCTGCTCCTTGACAACCAGGTGGGGATGACGGCGGGGTGGCATTTTCTGGCCGGCCGCGAGCAACTCGTCCTCAAACGGCAGGAGGGCGAATCCCATGCCCAACGGCTCTGGAGCATGGCCTATCAGGCCGCCGGACGCATGCGGCATCTGCCCTTTGTCCGTGGCATCTATCTTTCGGGAGACCTCTCCAAAGGCGTAGCCGGCCCGGAAAGCGACATCGATTTTTTCATCATCACAGCCCGGCGCAGGGTCTGGATTTGCAAGCTGTTTCTTGCCCTTTTCCGCCGCATCAGCCGGTGCAACCGCCACAAACTCCTCTGTTTCAACTATCTCCTTTCGGAAAGTCACCTCGAGCTGGATGAGCGCAACCTCTTCACCGCCGCCGAAGTGATCGGCCTGGCCCCGCTTTATGGCCTGCGGGTGTTCCGCCGTTTTCTTGCCCATAACGAGTGGGTGGCGAGCTATTTTCCACGTTACCGCAGAGCGCCGAACGAATCCTGCTGCGTCTATCACGGCCAAAGCCGCCGTCAAAAGATCACCGAGTTCTTTTTCCGCAATCCCCTCGCGGATGGACTGGAATTTCTGCTGCCGCGCCTGTGGCGGCTGGCCTGGGGCTGGAAATACCGCCGTAAACCGCAAACGCGATCGGCCCTGCTCAAGGGGATCCATCGCAGCTACAGCAAGGCGCACGGCTATCCCACCGACCGCGAAATCATGCAGGAATATTCCCGACGTCTGGAGGAGGCCTCCTGATGATGTCCTCCGCGGAGCGGGAGAGGTATTATGCGCAGGTAGCGCAGTATTTCGATGCGGAAGCCCCTCTCTTCGAGCTTCATTATCGCAACAATCCCGTGCTGCAGCGCATCCGCGCTGATTTCCGCCGTATCACCACGACGGCTACCTTCGGCTCCGGTCTCGAGATCGGCTGCGGCCCGGGCCTTGACATCGCCTGGTTCGCGGCGCGGTATCCGCAGGGGCGCTGGCGGGCCATCGATGTGGCCCCGCGCATGGTCGAGCAGGCGCAGGCCAAGCTCGCCGCCCTCCCCGGTGTCGATGCGCGCGCCGCAGTGGGGTCCCCGGAAGATCTTGCGACGCTCTTTCCGGGTGAGACTTTTGATCTCATTTATTGCTATTTTGGTGCGCTGAATACCGTGCCCGATCTGCGCGCCGCCGCGGCGGCTCTGGAGCGTGCCTTAACCCCGCAGGGGACCCTGGTCCTCACCTTCGTCAATCGCTGGTTTCTCCTCGATATGCTCTGGAACCTGCTGCGGCTGCGGCCGCGCCGGGCTCTGGCGCGGGTGACCGGCGCCTGGGCCGGCTACGCCCCCGGGCGGCCGCTCGCCAGCTCGGCGTGCTCAGCCCGCAAGGTGCGGCGCGCCTTCGCTCCCGAATTCGCCGTGAAGCGGCACAAGGGGTATTCGATTGTCTATCCCGCCTGGTACCGGCACCGTTTTCTGCCGGTCGAGGGCTGGCTGGGCAACCTCCTCTGGTCCATCGATGCACTGCTCAACCGCACCCCTTTCTGGAATCTCGGCGAGTACAGCCTCTACCTCTTCAAACGCCGCACTTGACGGCGGAAAATCTCTTCGGGCGCCAACATGAGATCGACCTGTGCATCCTGAAAACCATTTTTACCGTCCCGCTTGGGTCGAAATTGACCTTGACGCGATAACGGCCAATTACCGGCAGATCCGCGCCGCCCTGGGCGAGGTACAGCTTTGCGCGGTGGTCAAGGCCGATGCCTATGGCGCCGGGGCCGTCATGGTCGCACGTCACCTGCAGGCGCTCGGCGTCGCCCGGATGGCGGTCGTCTCGCTCGATGAAGCGCTCGAACTGCACCGGGCCGGTGTCCGCACCCCCCTGCTCAACATGGGCCCGATCTTTCCGCACCAGGCTCGTGTGGTGCTTGAGCAGGATTTCGAACAGATGGCGTACCAGCCGGAGGTGCTCGAGGCCCTTGCACGGGAGGCAAGGTGGACCGGGCGCAAGGCCCGAATCCATCTCAAGGTCGATACCGGCATGAGCCGCTACGGCGTCCCACTGGCGGAAGCAGCTGCCATGCTGGAACGGCTCGCGGCATCGCCCGATCTCGAGTGCTGCGGCGTCATGACCCATTTCCCGATGTCGGATGGGCTGGACAAGAGCTTCGCCCTGTTGCAGATCGCCGGCTTCACCGCCCTGCGCCGTGAAACCGAAGCCAGGGGGATCCGGATTCCGCTCTGGCATATGTGCAACAGCGGCGGTGTGCTCGATTTGCCCCAAGCGCATCTGGACATGGTGCGCGTCGGCCTGTTGCTGCACGGCTACTATCCATCGCGCGAGGTGCGCCGCCCCTTCGATCTGCATCCTGCGATGCAGGTCAAGACGCGCATCGCCGCGCTGCGCACGATCGGCCGCGGCGATACCGTCGGATACGGCCGCCGCTGGATGGCGCAAAGAAGTGAACGGATTGCGGTGCTGCCGATCGGCTATGCCGATGGCTACGACCGCAAGCTGCGCAACATCGGTGAGGTGCTGCTTGGGGGCAGGAGGGCTCCCATCGTCGGCGGGCTGTGCATGGATGCCTGCTTCATCCGGGTGACAGAGTTTTCTGAAGCGGCAGAGGGCATGGAAGTGACCTTGATGGGCCGCGATGGGGCAGAGGAGATCTCGCCGCACGACATTGCCGCGTGGATAGATTCGGTCTCTTATGAGGTAATGGCGCGCTGGGGCCGTCGGCTGCCGCGTGTATACCGCCGCGACGGCGCTCCGGTTGCGGTGCGGAATGATCTCGAAACCCCGATTTTAACCCTTTGAAATTTCCAAATTATGCTGTATACTGGAGAGTCCTTTTACTTTACGAACGGGAGGCTTGTTCATGTCTGTCCCTACAGTACGCAGGGTGGGTGTGCTGACCGCGGGCGGGGATTGCCCCGGGCTGAATGCGGTCATTCGCGCGGTCGCCAAATCCCTGATGCTCAAGGCCGACATCGAGGTCATCGGTATCGAGGATGGCTTCGAGGGCTTGATCCAGAACCGGATGCGCAAGCTCAATTATGAAGATGTATCCGGGATCCTGCAGAGAGGCGGCACCATTCTAGGCACCTCCAACAAGGCCGATCCCTTCGCCCAGGCCACTGTGATCGGCGACCGGATCGTGAAGGAAGATGTTTCGGCGCAGACGATCGCCAACATTGACCAATGGCAATTGGATGCCCTGGTTTGTATCGGCGGGGATGGCTCGATGTCCATTTCGCGCAAACTGGTGGAGAAGGGCGTGCCGGTCGTGGGCGTGCCGAAGACGATTGACAACGATCTTTACGGGACCGACGTCACCTTCGGTTTCGATACGGCTGTCTCCATTGCCACCGATGCAATCGACCGGATTCATACCACGGCACAATCCCACCATCGCGTCATGTTGGTGGAGATCATGGGCCGTTACGCCGGCTGGCTGACCATCTCCGCGGGGATCGCTGGCGGCGCCGATGTGATCATCCTGCCGGAGATGGAGTACGATCTGGAGTACATTTGCGAACGGGTGGTCGCGCGCAGCCGTTACGGCAAGCGTTTCAGTATCGTTGCGGTCTCGGAGGGTGCCAAGCCCAGAGGCGGTGAGGTGGTGGTCAGCCGTGTGGTCAAGGACAGCCATGAATCGATCCGTCTCGGCGGTGTCTCCATCAAGCTGGGCAATGACATCGAGGATCTCACCGGTCTGGAGACGCGCGCGACGGTGCTGGGTCATCTTCAGCGCGGCGGACCGCCGACGGCCAATGACCGCATCCTTGCGACCCGTTTTGGCGTCGGCGCGGCCGACCTGGTCGCTTCCGGCCAGTTCAACCGCATGGTGGCGCTGCGCGGCACCGATATCGTTTCGGTACCCATCACCGAGGTGGGCGGCCGCTCGCGCACCGTGCCAGACGATTCCCCCTTGCTGGATGTGGCCGAGTCGGTCGGCGCATCGCTTGGGGCCAAGCGGTAACCGCTGTCGATTCCGTTCCTCTGCAGCATTGCATTGCATCCCCTTGCATCCGCATCCACCCTGCTTCTGCTGTACCGCACCCCAAGCCACTCTGCCCGGCGCGACGCTCGTGAGAGCCGTGCCGGGGGTGTCGGCATCGGCCGAAATCGCACTATATGGCACGGACTTTGCTCCATTTGCATGGCAGTTACTCTGGCCAGCCATGGATAAGCACCGAGCGCCGGTTCGGGCCATAGAGCTGTAACTATAATACCTTTAATAGCAACACTGCTGCAAGAATCGCCTGTATCAACCGGGGCTTTGCGGAAGGGCGGAAAATGAGTTGCTGCAGTACACTGTATCAGTGTGGAGCAATTGGATACGGGCTCTTATGAAAACGCAAGCACGAGTTTGGACCATCGAACACGAAGAGCATATCATCGGCCCCTTGAGTTCCTACGCTCTGGCCTTGTGGGCGGTGCAAGGGCTTCTGTACCCGCATGATGTGCTGAAGGATGGCGAACAACGCCGCTGTGAGGCGGGGTATCTCGAGGGCATGCAACCGTTCATTCGCAATAATGGCCACCTGCGTCGCGCCAAACTCTGGGCGATCGCCGGCGGCAAGGGCGGGGTGGGCAAATCGGTGCTCACAGCCCTGCTGGGTGTGGCCCTGGCCCGGAGCGGCAAGCGGGTGGTGATAGTGGACGCCGATTTTGACGGGGCCAACCAGCGGCAGCTCTTCGCATTGCGTCAGGCTTCGCCCAACATCTGGCGCCTCGTCGACGGGCAACAGGCTCTTTCCGAGGCCGCGCTGCCGACCAGCGTGCCCAATCTCCGCCTGATCACCGCGCCTGAAACCGCTCATGATGCCGATCAGGCGACCATTCTGCGGCGCATCCGGTTCATCCGCGCCCTGCGCAGCCTCGATGCAGAATATGTGCTGCTTGATTTTGGCCCTCGCACCGACCTGCGCGAATTGAGCTATTTTTCGACCGCGGACCTGAATCTGGTGGTTTCCACCGCGGAACCGACGGCTCTGGAGAATCTGGCCAAGTTCGTCAAGTCAGTCGCCAAGCAGAAACTGCAGCTGGCGGTGGAGAGCCTGAGCCCCAGCCGCAGCGCCCTGCAATCCGGCGAGAGGGAGGAAACGCCGCTGGTTGAAATGGCCGCTGCCCGCTTTAAGCAGCTCGGGATTTCAGCGGACGAGATGATGCGCCGGGTGGCTGGCAGTTTCTCCTTGCGCGTGCTCTTTAATCAGGTGACCGATGATCACTATCGCAAGGAGATGCACTTGCTCAATACCTATCTCGCCCATGAAGTGGGCGTGCGGGCGGAGATCAGCGGTGCGGTTTCCTTCGATCCGGTCATTCGCGCGGCTATCCGTGCCAACCGCCTTTTTGCCCTGGATCCCACCACCCCGGTGATGCGGCGTATAGACGAGATCATCCATGGCCTTTGTCAGGTCAAGAACCAGCCGCCAGCGCGCTACGAGCTGAAGCGTACGACAGCGCGCGAGATCGACGGTTCGGCGTTGATCTGCGGCACCTGGTGTCCAGCCTGGGGCGAATGCAATTTTCAGAATCCCGGGGATGTTTGCCCTGTCAAAAATATGAGCTAAAGCCCGAGGGCAAAAAAAAATCCCGATCCGAAAGGACCGGGATTTTTTTTGTTTTTATGTCAAGCTTACAGTTTGGTGACTTTTTCAGCCTGCAGACCCTTGGCGCCCTGGGTGACCTCGAACTCCACCTTGTCGCCCTCATCGAGGGTGCGGTAGCCGGTGCCCTGAATGGCGTTGAAATGGACGAAGACATCGCCGCCTTGTTCGCGGGTGATGAAGCCGTAGCCCTTGGAGGCATTAAACCACTTGACAGTTCCTGTTTCCATCTGGAAACTCCTTGCTTAAAAAAGATGAATTACTGTGTACCACTTTACTCGTCTCGCCAGGGCATAAAAAAATCGCGTGAATAGCCTCTTCTGCCATTCTACACGATTCCTTGGATCTGTTGTCTAACAAACTCCATTACCGATTTAGAAAGGCGGGCACAAGCGTACATTTATGGTGCATTATTATACGATGTTTTAAACAAATATGCAAGTATTTTCTGAATTATTTTCATCCGGTTGCGGCCCGGCTTGCTGCTGGGGCCGGCCGGGTGGCCGCGGGTTCGTCCACAGCGTCGTGTCCGGCCGCAGGGCGGGGGAAGCGCAGAAGCTCAACGCCTCCGCCACTCCGCGCGAGATTCGCCCCTGCGGCCTGCGGCTCAAATAATTACCTTGCTTTTTGAAAATCAACCGCTTATTTTATTTGCACCGGCTGCTGAAATGATCCATCCGGGCTGCAGCCTACCTTGCACACGAAAATCCGTGCCTCCTGCGCGGAGACAACACGGCATACCCTTCCTTTTCCTGTTCAGAGGCCCCGCATGTTGCAAGATCTGATTCCGATCCTGCTTCTCTTCGCGATTGCCGCGATCATGGGCGTCGCCATACTCCTCCTGACCCATCTTTTCGGCCCCAGCCGGCCCAACCCGGTCAAGCTCTCGGCCTACGAGTCCGGCAAGATCCCGGTGGGTGGCCCGCGCGTCCGTTTTTCGATCCGTTACTATGTCATCGCCATGCTCTTTGTCCTTTTTGATATCGAGCTGGTCTTCTTCTACCCCTGGGCTGTGGTCTACCGCCAGTACCTCTCCCTCGGCGGATTCATCTTCGTGGAGATGATCGTCTTTATCGCCATGCTGCTGGCCGGTTTCCTCTACGCCTGGAAAAAAGGAGCGCTGGAATGGGAATAGAGAGCAGACTGCCAGAAGGCATCCTTACCACCACCCTCGATGCGGTGATCAATTGGGGCCGTAAGAACTCCCTCTGGCCCATGCCCTTCGGCACCGCCTGCTGCGCCATCGAGTTCATGTGCGTCCTCGGGCCCAAGTACGATATGGGCCGGTTCGGCGCCGAGGCGATGCGGTTCTCGCCGCGCCAGTCCGACCTGCTCATCGTCGCCGGACGCGTCAATATCAAGATGATCCGTATTTTGCAGCAAATCTACCGCCAGATGCCCGATCCCAAGTGGGTGATTTCGATGGGAGCCTGCGCCTCCTCCGGCGGAGTCTTTGACACCTACTCGACCGTCCAGGGGATTGATAATTTCATCCCGGTGGATGCCTATGTGCCGGGGTGCCCGCCACGGCCCGAGACCGTGATTGACGCCGTGATGAAAATCCAGCAAAAAATCGAAAAAGAGCGGTCACGAGAATACCGCTGAGCGCCTTCAACCCATCGGGATGGAATGATATGGCCACGAATCAGGATATCCTCGTCACGATCAGCGCACGCTTTGGCGGCCATCTCCGCATTAGCGAGGCCGCGGACGGGCAGCTGGTGATCACCGCCCCCAGGGAGGAGCAAATGGCCTTACTCCGCTTTCTCAAGGAGGAGAACGGCCTTCAATTCGACTATCTCATGGACCTTTTCGGTGTAGATTACCTCGAAATGGGAGGCGAAGAGCGCTACGGGGTGATCTTTTCGCTCTATTCAAGACCGCTCAACCACCGTGTGCGTGTGCACATCTGGGTCCCGGAGCAGGATCCGCACCTCGAGAGCGTCACCCCCCTCTGGTCCGCTGCCAACTGGGCCGAACGGGAGGTCTATGATATGTACGGCATCACGTTCACCGGCCATCCGAACATGAGCCGCATTCTCTGCCCGGATGACTTCAGCGGATTCCCGTTGCGCAAGGATTTTCCTCTCCAGGGCATCGGTTACCGGGAGAACTTTGAAAAGATCGAAAATCCCAAGACCAAACAAGATAGGCGGCAGCGGCCGCCGTCGGGAAGCGCATGAATAAAAAAGAGCAAGCCCTAGATACCCCCGAGCCCAATTTCCACGATTTCGTCTACCAGCCCCAGGAGGAACGGCTCTTCCTTAACTTCGGGCCTTCGCATCCCGCCACCCACGGCACCCTGCGGTTGCTCCTTGAGCTGGATGGCGAGCAGATCATCGACTGCACCCCCGAAATTGGTTATCTGCACCACGGTTTCGAAAAGCTGGGCGAGTACCGCACTTACAATCAGGTGGTCACCATCACCGATCGTATGAATTACGTCTCGCCCTTCAATAATAACCTCGCCTACATCCTTTCGGTCGAAAAACTCTTCGGCCTCGAGGTGAGCAAGCGAGCACAGTATTTCCGCGTGATCCTCGCCGAGCTCGGCCGCCTCATGGACCACGCCGTCTGCATCGGCACCCACGCCATGGACCTGGGCGCCTTCACGGCGCTGCTCTATCTTATTCGCGAGCGCGAGAATATTTACAATCTCTTTGAACTCCTCACCGGCACCCGGCTCACCGTCAGCTACGCCCGCGTCGGCGGCTTCGCCCGCGATCGCGGCATCCCTGACGACTTTTTCCCACGCACCCTCGCCGTCTGCGATGGCCTGCTCAAGACCGTCGATGAGGTGGACCGGCTGCTCTCGCACAACTCGATCTACCTCGGCCGTACCCGGGAGGTCGGCATCATCACCCCCGCCGCCGCGGCCGATTACGGCATCACCGGCCCCTCCCTGCGTGCCAGCGGCATCCCCTTCGACCTGCGCGAGGCGGCCCCCTATTCCGGCTATGAGGATTTCGATTTCGATATTCCCGTCGGCAACACCGGCGATGTCTGGGACCGCTATATCGTGCGCCTCGAGGAGATGCGCCAGTCGGTCCGCATCATCCGCCAGGCCATCGCCAACTTCCCGGAGGGCGAACTCTATGCTGATGCGGATTCCAAGCTGATCCTGCCCACCAAGGATGAGGTCTATGGCTCGATCGAAGGACTGATCCACCAGTTCGAAATCATTATGCTCAACCGTGGCGCCCGGGCGGTCAAGGGCGAGGCTTACATCCCCACCGAAGCTCCCAACGGCGAGCTTGGCTTTCACATCATCAGCAATGAGGGTAATGGCCCCTACCGCTTCCGGGTGCGGCCCCCCTCATTCTATAACTTTCAGATCATTCCCAGTTTGCTGCGCGGCCGCCTCCTCTCCGACACCGTGGCCGTGCTCAGCAGCCTGAACATTATCGCGGGCGAGCTCGACCGCTAATTCCCGAGGACCAGAAAAGATGAGTATGGCATTCAGCGATGCAGACCTGGCGAGGGTAGCCCAACTCCTCGATCATTACCCCGATAAAGAAGCGGCGCTTCTTCCGGTGCTCCACATCGCCCGATCCGAATTTGGAACCCTGACCCCGGAGGTGATGGAGTATGTCGCTGGGCTGCTCGGGCTATCCCCCCTCCAGGTCATGGATGTGGTCTCCTTCTATACCCTCTATCCACGGCAAGAGGAGGGACGCTATGTGATCCAGATTTGTGCCACCCTCTCCTGCGCGTTGCTCGGTGCTGAATCCCTGGCCGATCATCTCGAACAGAGGCTGGGGATCAAGGTGGGGGAGACCACGCCCGATAAAAAGTTCACCCTCAAGAAAGTGGAGTGCCTGGGCTCTTGCGGCACCGCCCCGGTAATGCAGATCAATGACGTGTATTACGAGAATCTGACCGTCGCGAAGATCGACGACATTTTGGCGAAATTGCCCTGATCAGGCAGGATAGAGGCGCATGAGCGAGAAATATTTCCTCCACAATATCGGCAACCCGGAATCGAGGGAACTGGATTTCTATTTGGCCAACCAGGGTTGGTCGGCCTGGAAGAAGGTCGTGCAGCAGGGCGATCCATCTGCGGTCATTGAGGAGGTAAAGAAATCGGGGCTGCGCGGCCGCGGCGGGGCCGGCTTCCCAACCGGAATGAAATGGAGTTTTGTGCCGCGCGATTCGGAAAAGCCGAAGTACTTGGTTTGCAACGCGGATGAGTCCGAACCCGGCACCTTCAAGGACCGTTATCTGATCGAGCATGAGCCGCACATGCTCCTCGAGGGCATCGCCATCGCCTCGTTCGCCATCGCCGCCCACAGCGCTTATATCTACATCCGCGGCGAATTCGCCATGGGCGCGCAGGTTCTGGAGGCCGCTATCGCCGCGGCGGAGGCGAAGAACCTGCTCGGCCATAATATCCTCGGCAGCGGTTACAACCTCCAGGTCACCGTCCACCGCGGCGCCGGCGCCTACATCTGCGGCGAGGAGACCGGCCTGCTCGAGTCACTCGAGGGCAAGCGCGGCTGGCCGCGCCTGAAACCGCCCTTTCCAGCGATCGTCGGGGCCTTCAAGAGCCCGACGGTCGTCAACAACGTCGAAACCCTCGCCAACCTGCCGTTGATCATCAACCGCGGCGCCGCGTGGTTCGCCGCCATCGGCCCCGATGCCAAAAATACCGGCCCCAAGCTCTATTGCGTCAGCGGCCATGTCAACCGCCCCGGACTCTACGAATTCCCGATGGGCAAGAACCTCAAGGAGCTGATCTACGACGACTGTGGGGGCATCCGCGGTGGTAAAAAACTAAAGGCGGTCATTCCCGGCGGCTCCTCGGTGCCGGTGCTGCGAGCCGATCAGATCGACGTGCGCATGGATTTCGAGTCTCTGGCCGCGGCCGGCTCCATGCTGGGCTCCGCCGGGGTAATCGTGATGGACGAGGAGACCTGCATGGTCAACGCCCTCTACAATCTCGAGCGGTTTTACGCCCACGAGTCCTGCGGCCAGTGCACCCCTTGCCGCGAAGGCACGGCCTGGATGGCCAAGATCCTGAAACGCCTCGAGATGGGCGGCGGCCGCTCCAAGGATCTGCCGCTTCTGGAGGATATCGCCCGGCACATCAATTTTCGCACTATCTGCCCGCTCGGCGATGCAGCGGCAATGCCGGCGGCTAGTTTCCTCAAACAGTTTCGCGACGAGTTCGCCGCCCACGCTGAACTCGGCCACTGTCCGCAGCGCAAATAACCGGACCTCTAACGACAGAACGAATCCATGCCCACTTTCAAGCTAGACGAAAAAGAGATCACTGTAGAGCCCGGGACCTCCATCCTCAAGGCGGCCCTGGCTCATGGCATCGAAATTCCCCATTATTGCTATCATCCGGCCCTGACCATCGCCGGCAGCTGCCGTATGTGCCTGGTTGAGCTGGAGGGCAGCCCCAAGCTGGTCCTCTCCTGTGCCACCGAGGTGAAGGAAGGGATGGTGGTGCACACCCAAACCGAAGAGGTCCGGGATGCCCGCCGTAGCATGCTCGAGTTCTTCCTCATCAACCACCCTCTCGACTGTCCGGTTTGCGACAAGGCCGGGGAATGCCTGCTCCAGGATTATACCTTCAAATACGGTTCCGCCCACAGCCGCATGGTGGAAGCCAAACGCGAGCGGCCGCCCAAGGATCTCGGCGGCAACATTATTCTCTACCGCAACCGTTGCGTCCTTTGCACCCGCTGCGTGCGGTTTTATGAAGATGTGGTCGGCGAGCCCTGGCTGATCGTCGAGAACCGCGGCTACCAAAGTGATATCTCCATCTTTCCCGGGCGCGGCCTGACCCACAAGATGACCGGCAATATCGTCGAAATCTGCCCGGTGGGCTGCCTCATCGACAAGGATTTCCTTTTCAACGCCCGCGTCTGGAACCTCCAGCGCACGCGGAGCATCTGCCCGGGCTGCAGCAGCGGCTGCAACATCTTCATCGAGCACAAGGACAATAAAATATACCGCATCCGCTCGCGCGAAAATCAGGCCGTCAACGGTCCCTGGATCTGCGACGACGGCCGCTACAGCTACCATGCCGGCGAAAAGGATGAGCGCGTGCTTGCACCGCACGACAAGCAGGGCGTCCGCTTGAGCCAGGAGGCGACGTTGCAGGCCATCGCCGCTCGCTTGCGCCCGCTGCTGGCAGCGCAGGAGCTGGCGGAGGTGGGCATCGCCGGGTCGGCCCACGCCACGGTGGAGGATAACTATATGCTGCGCCGACTTTTCGCGGATGGCCTGGGCGTGAGGCAAATCTTGATCGACGCCCCGGCGACGGCGGGCAGCGATACCATTTATAAAAGCGGTTTCACTCTTCGCGCCGATAAAAGCCCGAACCGACGCGGGGCGGAACTGGCTCTAGGCAGCAACCGGGACCTCTGGGAGAAATTGAAAGAGGGCGGGATCAGAACCCTTTTCATGATCGGCGGCCCGGCAACCTCACTCACCCCTGAACAGCACGCGCTGCTCGCCAAACTGGACACCCTCGTGGTCTGGAGCCTGGCGGAAGACGATCTCACCCGCGCCGCGGACCTAGTCCTGCCTAGGGCCGGCTACGCCGAACAGGAGGGGACCTTTGTCAACGCGCAGGGCCGTGTGCAGCGAATCCATGCCGCGCTCCAGCCTCCCACCGGCGTCCGTCCAGTCTGGGAAACCGTGAACGCCCTGGCCGCTCTTCTGCAGCAGCCGCTGCCGCTGACTTCGGCCGCGGATCTCTTCAACGACCTCGCCAGCCGCCTCCCGGCCTTTACGGGTCTATCGTATTTCAAGCTGGCGGATGTTGGCATTCAATTGAGCTAAGGAACCGGTATGAACGAGTTGGGATTTGCCTGGATCGATATCGGCATCATTCTGGCCAAGATCATCGTCGTCATCGTGGTCAATCTGATCATCCTGATGATCATGGAACTGGCCGAACGCCGCGTCAGTGCCTTCATCCAGGACCGCCTCGGTCCCAATCGCGTCGGACCGGAAGGACTCTTCCAGGCCGTGGCCGATGGCATCAAGTTCTTTTTCAAGGAGGAGATCTTTCCGGCCGGAGCGGACAAATGGCTCTATACCGTCGCACCCCTGCTGGTGCTCGTGCCCGCCTTGATGACCTTCGCGGCCATCCCTTTCGGCCATGCCGTTGAGCTCTTCGGACGGACGATTTCGCTGCAGATTATCGACCTCAATATCGGCATTCTCTATATCTTCGCCCTGGTCTCTCTCGGCGTTTATGGCGTGGTCATCGGCGGCTGGGCCTCGAACAGCAAATATCCCTTCCTCGGCGGCCTGCGTGCCTCAGCCCAGATGATCAGCTACGAACTTTCACTGGGTATGTCGATCATTGGCATCGTCATGATCAGCGGCTCGCTGCGACTCAGCACCATCGTTGAGTATCAGAGCGGCCTGCTGTTCGGTTTTTTGCCGCGCTGGAACATTTTTTTGCAGCCCCTGGCCTTTATCATTTTTCTGGTCACCTCCTTTGCGGAGGCCAACCGGCTTCCCTTCGACCTGGCTGAATCCGAACCCGAGCTGGTCGGCGGCTACCACACCGAGTACAGCTCGATGAAGTTCGCGATGTTTTTTATGGGAGAATATGTCGCTCTGATCACCACCTCGGCGCTTCTGGCCACCCTCTTTTTTGGCGGCTGGGATTTTCCATGGGTCGATGAGGCGGCGCTGGGCCATTGGGGAGTGCTGTTGTCACTGCTCGCCTTCGCGCTCAAGACCGGATTCTTCCTCTTTTTGTTTCTCTGGGTGCGCTGGACGATACCCAGGTTCCGGTTTGACCAGTTAATGCGGCTCGGCTGGAAGATCCTGATTCCGCTGGCGTTGTTGAATATTGTGCTCACCGGGGCCGGTCTGCTCTTGGTGAAATGAAACCCTGGCAGCCGCTGCGGATATGTCGGCATGGCGCGCAAACTCGTTCCTACGCGGGACTTCTCGCGCCCACCCGCGCTGGACTGCGACCGGCCAAGCGGCGCGCGATTGTGTACTATAACGAATGGATAGGTAAGGAGATCTATGGGCGTTAAAAATGTCGGCTACCGCCCGGAACGCTGGGACCAGGCCTATCTCCCCGGCATCTTCAAGGGGATGTGGATCACGATCAAACATTTTTTTGGCAAGAAATATACCATCTCCTACCCGGAAGAAAAGTGGCCGGTGCCGCCAGGGCATCGCGGCGCCATCCGTCTCAACAAGGACGATGAAGGGCGCATCAAATGTGTCGCCTGCGAAATGTGCTCAACCGCCTGTCCGGCCCAATGCATCACCATGAAGGCCGGCGTCGCCCCCTGGCCGGACCGAGAGAAGTACCCGGTCGAATTCACGATTGACATGCTGCGCTGCATCCTCTGCGGCATGTGCCAGGAGGCTTGTCCCGAGGATGCTATCGAATTGACTGAAATATATGATTTTTCAGCATATAGTCGCGAGGACTTGATCTGGGACGAGGAGAGGCTGCTGCGGAATTATGACATTACGGCCGATGGCAAGTATTTTGAGCGCAGCAAGGCAGAGACGGGGATGTAGGGGGAGAACAGGCTCGGTGGCCGCACCGTCGGTCGCGGCTGGGCAGGCCAGGCTGGGGTGCCTGGGCCGCAGCGAAGTTCTTTTGAAAGAAAATAGCCCGGCGGCTCTGGCATCCCTTCGCTTGACCGACAGGGCGAGCCTTGACCAGGCGGGCTGAGTGTTTATCTTGGAATGAACCCTAACAGGATGTGCGCATGATTCCCATTCTTTTTTTCCTTTTTGCCGGACTGGCTATTACCGGCGCTATCCTGATGGTGACGCACCGGAATCCGGTTTACAGCGCCATTTTTCTTATTCTGACGTTTTTCTCGCTGGCAGGACTCTATTTTCTTCTTGGCGCTCAGTTTCTCAGTGTCGTTCAGGTGATCGTGTATGCCGGAGCGATCATGGTTCTCTTCCTATTCGTCATCATGCTCCTCAATCTCACCGAAGAGGTGCGTCTTCCCCTGGGACGCCCCTTCCAGATCGGGCTGGGGACGCTCTTCGCGGTTATCCTGGCGGCACAGTTCCTGATTTTTGTCGCAGCCGGGAGCGCCCTGTACGGCCGGCTTACCGGGCAGTATGCCGTATTCGGCGGGGTTGAAAACCTGGGCAGGACGCTCTTCAGCGCCTACCTCTATCCCTTCGAAATCGCCTCGGTGCTTCTGTTGACCGGCATCGTCGGCGCCATCATCCTGGGCAGCAGAAAACTGCCCAAGGAGCAGTAAGGAGCCGAAATTGATGGAAACCATTCCGCTGGATTATTTTCTCATCGTCGCGGCCGTTCTGTTTGCAATCGGTGTAGCTGGAGTACTGGTGCGCCGGAATGCTCTCGTCATTTTCATGAGTATCGAGCTGATGCTCAATGCAGTCAATCTCACCTTCATCACCTTTTCGGAACGCTGGCAGGCTTTGGATGGCCAGCTCTTCGTCTTTTTTATCATGACGGTGGCGGCGGCTGAAGTGGCCGTGGGATTGGCGATTATCATCTCCGTCTTTCGGCTGCGCGGCACGGTGCATGTGGATGAGATCAATCTGTTGAAAGGCTGAACGAAGCCTGGATCGATTCGGGTGGGAGCGAGCGCAGCGTGCAGCCGGGTGAACAGGTGACCGGCTGAGCCAGGGTTGATGATGCGGTTTCTCCAAGAGAATGAGAACTACAGGAGTGTCCATGTTCGATTTGGTTTGGCTGATCCCTCTTTTCCCCTTGCTGGGCCTGCTGATTAACGCTTTCACCGGATGGAAGAACACCGGCCGCACACCAGGCGTCATCGCCAGCACCGCGGTGGGCCTCTCCTTCGCCATGACGGTGGCCCTCTTCTTCGAACTGCTGCACCTGCCTCCAGCCGAGCGCTTGGTGGAAGTGCATCTTGCCAGCTGGCTATCCTCTGCAGCCATCGGCGCTGAAATCGGGTTCCAGCTCGATCCCCTCTCCATGGTGATGATCCTGGTTGTCACCGGCGTCTCCTTCATCATCCATATCTACGCCATTGGTTACATGCAAGGTGATCGCAGTTTCACCCGGTTTTTCATCTTTCTCAATCTGTTCGTCTTTGCGATGCTGATCCTGGTGACGGCGAACAACTTTTTGATGATGTTCATCGGCTGGGAGGGCGTGGGGCTCTGCTCCTATCTGCTGATCGGCTTCTGGTATGAGGAGGACTATAATGCCTTTGCCGGCCGCAAGGCTTTTATCGTCAACCGTATCGGTGATTTCGGCTTTTTGCTAGCCCTGTTTCTGATGTATGCCACCTTCCGCACCCTCGATTTCACCGAGGTTTTTACCAAAGCAGCGGGCTTGCCGATGGGCACTGGCATCATGACCGCAATCGCGCTGCTTCTTTTTGTCGGCGCCGCCGGCAAGTCGGCCCAGCTGCCGCTTTATGTCTGGCTTCCTGACGCGATGGCCGGTCCAACCCCAGTCAGCGCTCTGATTCACGCCGCGACGATGGTCACCGCGGGGGTTTATATGGTCGCTCGCGCCAACATCATCTACACCCTGGCACCGACTGCTGCTACGGTCGTTGCGGTAGTCGGCGCCCTGACCGCGCTCTTTGCCGCCACCATCGGCATGACCCAATTCGACATCAAACGGGTGCTCGCCTACTCGACCATCAGCCAGCTTGGCTACATGTTCATCGGTGTCGGTGTCGGCGCCTTCGCGGCGGGGATTTTCCATCTGATGACCCATGCCTTTTTCAAGGCACTGCTGTTCATGGCGGCCGGCAGCGTCATGCACGCCATGTCCAATCAGACCGACATGCGCATCATGGGCGGCCTGAAGCAAAAGATGCCGCGTACCTTTTGGACGATGCTCCTTGGCACCCTGGCCATCACCGGCATACCAGGATTTTCGGGCTTTTTCAGTAAGGATGAGATCCTCTGGCAGGCCTGGTCGGGGGCCCTTGGAAGTCCCGGGCTCTGGCTCATCGGCGCCTTTGCCGCTGCGCTCACCACTTTTTATATGTTCCGGCTGATTTTCATGACCTTTTTCGGAACACTACGCGCCGATGACAAGACCGCCCGCCACATCCACGAATCTCCCGGCGTGATGACCTGGCCGCTGATCATTCTGGCGGTTCTCTCGGTCGGCGGCGGCTGGATCGGCATACCGGCGGTGCTCGGCGGCGGCAATCACTTTGCGCATTTTCTCGCCCCGGTCTTCGCCGCGAGCGCGGGGATTACGGGTGCCGGAGAGACCGGTCCCCATCAGGCTGGGCATGACCTCGAACTGCTGCTCATGGGCGCGGTTCTCCTAGCGGTACTCTTCAGCCTTTGGCTCGCCTGGCTTTTTTACGGCCGCAAGTCCAACCTGCCGGCACGGACGGCCCAAAAGCTGGGCGGTGTGTATACACTGGTTTTCAACAAGTATTACGTCGATGAGCTCTACGGCGCCCTTATCGCCCGGCCCTTGCGACGGTTTTCCGAGTCCGCCCTGTGGCGTTTTATTGACGCACGCGTAATCGACGGCACAATCAACGGAACGGCCGCGCTGATGGGCGCCGGTTCACGGGTGCTGAGCCGCATCCAGACGGGAGTCGTGCAAAATTACGCCTTGCTCTTTGTGTTCGGCGTGATCGCCCTGTTGTTTTACCTCTTTTTTTAGCCTGTGTGCTGCAGCATCTTATTCTGGAGCTTGTTCATGATCGATCTGAGCGCCATACCGATACTGAGCCTCCTCACCTTTCTGCCCTTGGCCGGGGCGCTCCTGCTGCTCTGCGTACCGCGGCAGCGCGAGCAACTCATACGGCGATTCACCCTGGCCCTGACCATAGCGGTTTTTTTGCTCTCGCTGCCGCTCTTCACGCAATTTGACGGGACCAATCCCGGGTTCCAGTTTGAGGAACTGCGAACCTGGATCCCCTCAGTCGGCATCGGCTTCCATCTGGGCGTCGACGGCATCAGTCTGCTGATGGTTTTGCTGACCACTTTCCTGACCCCCCTGGTCATCCTCGGCAGCTGGAGCGCGGTGACCAGGCGAGTCAAGGAATATATGATGATGTTCCTGGCGCTCGAGACAGCCATGCTCGGGGTATTTCTCAGCCTGGATATGGTCCTTTTCTACATCTTTTGGGAGGGGATGCTCATCCCGATGTATTTCATCATCGGGGTTTGGGGCGGCGAGCGGCGGCTCTATGCGGCGATCAAGTTTTTCCTCTTCACGATGTTCGGCGGCGTGCTGATGCTGGTCGCCATCCTCGCCCTCTATTTCATGAATGGCAGCCAGAGCGGGGTTTACACCTTTGACTATCTTGCCCTGAGCCGGATGCTGATCGCCGGCAAACAGCAGGTTTGGCCGTTTTTCGCCTTCAGCCTCGCTTTCGCCATCAAGGTGCCGATGTTTCCCTTTCATACCTGGCTGCCCGATGCCCACGTCGAGGCGCCGACCGGTGGCAGCGTCATCCTCGCCGGCATTCTGCTGAAAATGGGCACATACGGTTTTCTGAGGTTTTGCATCCCCTTTTTCCCGAATGTCGCCGCAACCTATGGCGTCTGGATCATGGCCCTGGCGGTCATCGGGATCATCTACGGCGCCTTGGTCAGCTGGGTGCAACCGGACCTGAAAAAACTGGTTGCCTTTTCTTCGGTCAGTCATCTCGGCTTTGTCATGCTCGGGATTTTCGCCCTCACCCTGCAGTCGGTCCAGGGTAGTCTCATTCAGATGGTCAATCACGGCCTTTCGACCGGCGCCCTGTTCCTTCTGGTGGGGATGATTTATGAGCGCCGCCATACCCGTTTGATCGCCGATTTCGGCGGCCTAGCGCGGCAGATGCCGGTCTTCACGACCTTTTTTCTCATCATCACCCTCTCCTCGATCGGTTTGCCGGGGCTTAACGGCTTCGTCGGCGAGTTCCTGGTTCTGCTCGGCACCTTTCAGACACACCGGCTCCTGGCCATCCTCGCTGCGACGGGGGTGATACTCTCGGCCGTCTATATGCTGACCATGGTGCAACGGGTGCATTTCGGCAAGCTCGACAAACCGGAAAACCGGTCGCTCACCGACCTGAACCGCCGCGAGATCGCCACGCTGGTGCCGATCATCCTACTTTGTATCTGGATCGGCCTCTTTCCCGCCACCTTTCTGGACAAGAGCCAGGCGGCGGCGCAAAAGCTGCTAAGTGAATACCAGGCCAAGCAGGGCCGGGTCGCCCGCATCGATGAGATCCCCACCGCCCGATCGAGCGTGATCAATCCTAATTGAGAGGACCGTCATGGCGTTGACTGCTCCGCAAATCCAGCTGGACCTGATCGCACCCCAGCTCCTCCTCCTGGCCGCCGCCCTGCTGCTCTTGCTGCTGCCGCTTTTCTGGCGCGGCGTGCGCCGCGAGTTGCTCGCCGCCATCGCGGTCCTCGGCCTGGCTGCCGCCTTTGCTGCTGCGGCCGGCCTGTGGACGCGGCCGGGGACAGGCTTTAACGGCATGGTCACCCTCGACCGGTTCGCTCTGGCGTTTGATGGGATCTTCCTCCTGGGCGGCTTGCTGGCGGTGCTGATCTCCCTGAACCGGGTCGAGGATGAGTATGTCCAGTACGGCGATTTCTATGGATTGCTGCTGCTCGCTGTCGCCGGAATGACTATCCTGACCGCCACTCTGCATCTGATCATCATTTTTCTTGGCCTGGAGCTGCTTTCGATCGCCCTCTACGTGATGATCGGCTTTCGCAAGATGCGGGTCGATTCGACGGAGGCCTCACTCAAGTATTTCCTCCTCGGCTCCTTCGCCACCGGATTCCTGCTCTACGGCATGGCCCTGATCTATGGCGCCGCCGGCACCCTCGATCTACAGCGGATCGGCGCTGCTGTAGCGGCAGGCTCTGGCGGTTGGATGCTGCTGGCTGGCGGAATGCTCCTGCTTATCGGCTTTGCCTTCAAGGCGGCCCTGGTCCCCTTTCACATGTGGACCCCCGATGTCTATCAGGGCGCACCGACGCCGGTGACCGCCTTCATGTCGACGGCGACCAAAGCAGCGGCATTCGCGGCTCTGGCGCGGATCGTCACAACCGCCATGCCCTTCTCCGCTTTTAACTGGAGTGCGATTCTGCCGGTCCTTGCGGTACTGACGATGACCGTGGGCAATCTCCTGGCCATCACCCAGGAGAATACCAAACGCATGCTCGCCTATTCAAGTATCGCACATGCGGGTTATCTGCTCGTCGCACTCAGCGCGGGCAACGCCGCCGGACAGAGCGCCATCCTCTACTACCTGGTGGTCTACACGCTGATGAACGCAGGGGCCTTCGCGGTTATCGCCTGGTTCGGCCGCAGCAACCGCGAGGAACGGCTTACCTTCGCGAGTTATCGCGGGCTCGGCTACCGCTACCCCTTCGCCAGTCTGGCCATGGCGGTTTTCATGTTCAGCCTGGCGGGGATCCCGCCCACCGGCGGCTTTCTCGGTAAATTCTATCTCTTCGCCGCGGCTGTCAAGGCCGGCCAGACCCCCCTGGTCGTCATCGCGGTGATGAATGCGGTGGTTTCGGTCTATTACTATACCCGGCTGGTGGTCCATCTCTACATGCGCGAGGCTGAGGAACCGCTCGAAGCCGAGAAGCTGAACCCCGGTCTGATGGCGGCGCTGCTGCTGGCGCTGCTTGGGGTGCTTTGGCTCGGCGTTGCGCCGAATGGATTGATGGCCTTATTCAACGCCGCCGCCCTCGCTGCGATGTAATCCCGCGCAGTTCGCCCCAGGACACGCCCGGCCGTAAAGGTCGGGCTTTTTTTTATCCCGCGGCAGCGGGAAGAGGGGGTGTCACGGATTGGTGACAGCGACTCCTTCACAAGATGTATAATATGACATAATAATATAACAAAATGTCTCAAAAATATTAAAACAGTTCATTTTTTTCTTGACAATTATGACGGAAATTCGTATATATATACAGAGAGAGCGATGAACCAGGAAAAGCAACCGCTCCCGCTGCATCCAGCCCCGCACCCCCGGTTTGACATCTTGCAGTATTGCCCGGCCTTCTGATTCCCCTGTCACCTTGAAAAACAGCTATATCCATGATACATCGGGAAGTAAGCCCTGCACGGTCCGCTTCCCGGCGCATTTAATAAACGCTTCACTCATCCCACAGGCCGGAAAAGAGCCTGAAGTCATTCAAGAAAGGAGCACGCCATGTTTAATCCCTTCGCTGTCATCCGCAATTTCTTCCGTCAGGAAGAGGGACAGACCCTGTCCGAGTACGCTCTGATCCTGGTTCTGATTGCTGTTGTGGCGATCATTGCCGTCACCCTCCTTGGCAATCAGATCTCGACGGTCCTGACCCAGATCGCCAATGCCCTGTAAGCCGCCCGCCGATGATCTCGACGGCGCTCTTTTACGGGCCAAGTAATTTGTCGGTGAGGCTGTCATCTGTGAGGAGAACCCAGCTTCCCGGTTTTGTCAACGGTTTTACCAAGGGCTAATCACCTGCAACAGCAGGTCCGGACTACTGATCGGGGATCAGTGTCGGTGCGCGGGTCAAGTGGATTGCGGGTGTGATACCGGTCCTGAGAACGCGCAGGTGGTTAGCCCTTATTTATTTTCGGGTGAGTTATGCCGCTGTTATTCCATTATCTGGTTCCTCTGCTGATCGCCGCCGGGTGGTACGATTACTACGGGCGGCGTATCCCCAATGCCATCACCCTGCCGCTGGCGGGTGCCGGTATGCTGTTGCAGACGTTCTGTGGAGCCGGATTGGCGCAGGCTCTCCTCAGCCTGACGCTTGGCGGCGGCTTCTTCTTTCTATGTTATCTTTTGGGGATGATGGGAGCCGGTGACGTCAAGCTGATGGCGGGCGTCAGCGTATGGCTTGATCCCGCGGCGGCTGCTGGTGCGCTGGTGTGGAGTATCGGATGCGGGGGACTCATGGCCGTAGCGATGGTGATCGGGCGGGCGGTGCGGTTGAAGTGGCTGAAGCAGGGAGGGGCGAGCCTTGAGGCGGCGACCCTTCCTTATGGAGTCGCCATAGCCATGGGTACCTGGCTTTCATTTGGTCTGATCAGGTAGGGTGGGCTTATGATCAGCAGGTTCAAAAAAGTTGGACGGGATGTATCGGGGCAATCCGCTGTTGAATTTGCCCTAGTTCTGCCGCTGTTTATTCTGATGGTCGTCACGATTGTCGAGTTCGGGCGGTTGTGGATGACGGTTAATGTGATGACCAGCGCAGCGCGCGAGGGTGCCCGGGTCGCCGCCGTTTCCAGGCCCGACTATTCTCTGGTCAATTCGGCCGCCCAGTCGGTCCTTGCCGCCAGTCAGATCAGCGGGGCCACGGTGAACCTCTCCGGCCCCAATTCAAGCGGCGATGTGCGCGTGACGGTCAGTCTGGTCTATACCTCGATCACAGGCAACATCATCCCGCGCCTGCGTTCCTTGCAGCTCACACGAACGTCCACGATGCATTGGGAAGATTAGCTCCGGGAGATTCCATGTTCGTCATGAAGCAGAAAGTCGTGATGCCGCTGACCCTCCTGGTCAGCTTGCTGGCCACCCTGGCGGTTTACCGTTATCTGCAGGGGCAGCAATCGCGCGCTCCAGCTGGCGCCAAGGCCCCGCAAACGGTGCTGGTTGCGGCGCAGGACCTGGCGGTGGGAGTCAAGATCGCCGGAATCCATGTGAAAGCAATGGAGTGGCCCAGAGAGTTGCTGCCGGCCGGGACCTTCAGCGATACAGCGCTGGTGAGCGGGCGCATCACCCGGGTGCCGGTAGTAGCCGGCGAACCCATCCTGGATTCCAAGCTGGCCCCTCAGGGATCGGGCAGCGGCTTTTCCAGCCTGATTCCGCCTGGCATGCGTGCGCTGACGGTCTCGGTCAATGTGGTCAGCGGGGTGAGCGGATTCATCCTCCCCGATGCGCGGGTGGACGTCCTGGTTACGGTCGCTTCACCGAATAACAAGGAGGAGTCCAAGACCAAGATCATCCTCGAGGATGTCCTGGTACTGGCTGTCGATCAGACCTTTGAGCGGGAGGATGATGATCCGGTCAAGGTGCAATCGGTGACGCTGCTGGTCGATCCCGGTCAGGCCGAAAAGCTGGCCCTGGCCTCAAGCGAAGGCAAGCTGCAGCTGGTGCTGCGTAATTCGGCCGACCGCGATGCCCAGGGGAGCCGGGGTGTGCAGCTGCGCGAGCTCATCAATGGCGCCGGCAGTGTGGAGAACCGTGCCCTGACGCGGCCGCGCGCAGCGGAGCCCGCAGCGGCGGTTGCACCGCCGCCTGCCCGCACCGTGGAGGTGCTGCGGTCGAGCAAACGTGAAGAAATATCGTTCGTGCAGCCGGAAAAAGCGGCTGCAGGAGATCGGCCCTAAGGCGTTCATTGAAGAGAGGATTCTATGACAAGGAAGATGCATAAGGTAGGGGCAAAAGTCCTGGACTGTGCGGCCGGGTGCTGCATCGGCAGGAGCGGCCGTTGGAACCGGAGAAAAGCGGCTGGCCACCCAGGCATCGTCTCCGCCCTGGTGCTGCTGCTGCTGGCATCGCCCCTGTATCCGGCGGCCCGCGGCGAGGTGAGGGTCATGCTGGGTCAATCCCAGGTCCTCTCCTTTACCGATCCGATCAAGCGGATTTCCATCGCCAATCCCGATCTGGCCGATGCAACCGTCGTGACTCCCTATCAGGTGCTGGTCAACGGCAAACTGGCCGGTGCGACCAGTCTGGTGATCTGGGATGAGCAGGAGGCCTTCACGATCTACCGGGTCGAGGTACGGGAAGAGAGTTTCCCCCAGCAGATCCTCCTCAAAGTGCGCTTCACCGAGATCAATCACAATGCCTTGAGAGAGCTCGGTCTTGATTTCTGGAAAAAGAATCTGGATCTTGCCGGCAAAAAGGGTAATCTGGGGATCTTCAGCGGCAAGGTTAACGCTCCCAGTGATCCGCTTGGTCTTGGCGATGCGGTCGATATCTTTTTTTCGCTGCCCGGGCTTGATTTTTCCACGATCATGCGCGCCCTGGAGGAGAAGAGTCTTCTCTCGGTGCTTGCCAAGCCCAATCTCTGCGCCGTCAACGGCGCCGAAGCGAGCTTTCTCGCCGGTGGTGAGTTCCCGGTACCGATCGTCTCTGGGGCAGCGGGCACCCAATCGGTGACCATCCAGTTCAAGGAGTTCGGCGTCCGCTTGCGCTTTCTGCCGCATATCATCGATTCGACCACGGTGAACCTCAAGATCGCCGCCGAGGTCAGCAGCCTCGATTTCGATAACGGCATCACCCTCAGCGGCTTTAATGTGCCGGCGCTGAGCGCACGCAAGGCCGAAACCACCGTGGAACTGCCGCAGGGCCGTTTTCTCGTCATCGGTGGGCTGCTTTCACGGGAGATGACCCGGCGCGTCAGCCAGCTGCCGCTGCTCGGCAGTATTCCGGTGCTGGGACAGCTCTTTAAAAGCAGCCGCTTTCAGCAGAAAGAGAGCGAACTGCTCATCGTCGTCACGCCCGAGATCGTCGGCAGCGCACTGCAGGAGCCTGCGGCTGATGAGACACAGTTGAAATGGTAAATTCAGACAACGAGGTGATCCATGCGCTCCTTGAGACGCGATGAACGCGGTGAGGTGCTGGTTTTCACAGCAACTATTTTTCTGACCCTGCTGCTTTTTGCCGCCATGGTGACCGATCTCGGCTATGTACTGACGGCGCGCAATCAGCTGCAGAGTGCGGTGGATTGCGCCGCTCTGGCCGGGGCGGCGGGATTGATGAACGGCAGCGATCGGGCCACGGCGATGGCGATCCGCTATGCCTCAAAAAACGATTGCATCCAGCAGCCGGTGATTATCTCCAATGAGAATGTGACCTTTCCGGCTTCCAACCGTGTCCAGGTGTCCGCCAGCCGCACGCTGCAACTCTTTTTCCTGCCGTTGATCGGCTTGAACCAGCGCGTCATCCGCGCTTCGGCCACCGCCGAGCTGGGCTACGTCACTTCCACCAACGGCCTGGCGCCCTGGGCGGTTCCAAAAGAAGCCTGGCAGCCCGGCGACCGGGTGGTGATCAAGGCGGGACAGTTAGGCGAGATCGGCACCAATCCGGGCTTTTATTATCCGGTGGATTTTCCAGCGGTCAATCGCGGCAATCCGATCAGTGGAGCGAGTGAATACGAGGAAAACATCCGCGCCGGCTGTGATGAAACCGTAGAGATCGGCGACATCCTCCAGGTCGAGCCTGGCGAGATGCAGGGGCCGACGCGCCAGGGCGTCGATTATCTGATCGATGCCGACCACTGCGCGTATTGGGACGGTGAGAGGGTTGCCAATTCTCTCTTCACCGGCTACAGCTCACCGCGCGTGGTCAAGGTGCCCCTATACGATCCGTCGAAACCGCCCGATTCGGGCCGCAACACCATCGAAGTCATCGGCTTCGCGGCTTTTTTTGTCGAGGGGATGGTCGGCAAGACGGTGATCGGGGTCTTCATCGAGGTCACCTCCCCCGGCGCCTCGGGCCATGGGTATTCGTTGTTGCGTTGTGTCCATCTGGTATGAGGCCGGGAAAGCCATGCACGGATCCTGTGATATCCTTCTCATCGATGCCAATCCCTTCACGCGTGAGGCGCTCGCCGAGCTGCTGCGAGGGTTCGCGGAGAACGCCTTTGAGGTGCTGGAGACTTGCGATGAGATCGCCCTTGACGCCGCGGCCCGATTACAGCCGCGGGTGGTGCTGCTTCACCTCCATCCGGCGCCTGATGCCCTGCTGGAATTTGCCGCCCGGTTGATGCAGCGGCTGCCCGAAGCCGCCCTCGTAGTCACCGCGGCGCATCTGGATCCCGGTCTCATCCGTCAGGCGATGCGCCAAGGGGCGCGCGAGTTCCTGCCGCAGCCCTTCCAGCCCGAAGAGGTCCGCTCCGCCCTGGCCTCTGTCCTGGCCATCTGCCACTCAGCGGGGCGCCCGGCTGAACGCTCGGCCCGGATCATCACGTTGTTTGGCGCCAAGGGCGGGGTGGGTGTCACCACCCTCAGCACCAATCTGGCCGTCCAGCTGGCGAAAAGCCTGCACCAGGAGATCCTGCTCCTCGATCTCAACCTCCAGTTCGGCAACGATGCACTTTACCTCAATCTGAAATCGCGGTTCTCCCTGAGCGATGTAATCCGCAATCTCGACGATCTCGACCTGGATTCGCTCAAACGGACGCTGCCGCATCATGCCTCGGGGATTACCCTTTTGCCGGCCCCTCTGCGCATCGAGGAGGCGGAGGAGATCAACGGTGCCAGGGTCGCACGGATTCTGCACCTGCTGCGGCCGCACTATGACTGGATCCTGATCGACAGTCACCCTTTTTTCAACGAGGTGTCCATTCAGGCTCTCGATGAAGCCGACCGCATCCTGCTGGTTTCGCTGCTCGACCTGCCGACTATTTTCAACACCAAGCGCTGTCTCGAGCTTTTTCAGAAGATGGGTTATCCTCAGGAGAAGGCCCTGTTGGTGCTCAACCGGCACCAGCCCTACGATGGCGCCGATCTCGAGGAGATGGAAAACCTGCTGGGATACCCGGTCTATGCGCGCATTCCCAATCAGGATTTCAGCACCGCCATCGCCTGCGTCAACCAGGGAGTGCCGGTGAGTCTCAAGGCGCCCGGCGCCAAAATGAGCCAGGGGATCGCGGCACTGATGCAGCAGCTCAGCGGCCGGGGCGGCAGTGAGGAAGATTCGGGAGCCGTCCGCGGCGGCCTGTTCACGCGTTGGAGGAAATAGGTCCATGGGACTGATCGATCGGCTCAAACAACAAGAGGTTGCGCCGCCTCCGGCGGAACCCGCAGCCCTGCTCACCCGGCGGGTTCAGCCGGGCAGCGGCACCCCGTTTGCGGTCGTACCGCCGGATAATCCCCGGCATGATCTCAAGGAAAAGATCCATCGCCGCCTCATTGACAAGCTCGATCTGGCCAAACTCGACACCATCCCGAAAGAGGCCTTGCGCAGTCAGGTGCGCGAGGTGGTCGAGACCATGCTCGCCGAGGAGAACGGCTTGGCGTCCGAGATGAACAACGACCGGCTGGTTGAAGAGATCCTCGACGAAACCTTCGGACTCGGGCCGCTCGAGCCGTTGCTCGCGGATCCGACGATCTCGGATATTCTCATCAATACCCACCGCAAGGCCTATGTCGAGCGCTTTGGCAAGCTGGAACTCACCCGGACCGTCTTCAAGGATGATGCCCATCTGATGAACATCATCGACCGCATTGTCTCGCGGGTGGGCCGGCGCATCGACGAATCCAGCCCGATGGTGGATGCCCGGCTTATGGACGGCTCGAGAGTCAATGCGATCATTCCGCCGCTGTCCATTGACGGGCCGGTGCTCTCCATCCGCAAGTTCGGCATCCGTAAGCTCGGCATCGCGGACCTGCTGAGCACCGGCTCGATCACAGACGGCATCGCCCTCCTCTGCCAGGCTGCAGTCAAGGCGAGATTGAACATTCTAATCTCGGGGGGGACCGGATCAGGTAAAACCACCCTGCTCAATATCATGTCCAGTTTCATCCCCGAGAACGAGCGCATCGTCACTATCGAGGATGCAGCCGAGCTGCAACTGCAGCAGGAGCATGTCGTGCGGCTCGAAACGCGGCCGGCCAATCTCGAGGGGAGGGGGCAGGTGACCCAGCGCGATCTGGTGCGTAACGCCCTGCGCATGCGCCCGGATCGCATCATCGTCGGCGAGGTGCGCGGCGGCGAGGCCCTCGACATGCTGCAGGCCATGAACACCGGCCATGACGGCTCTCTGGCTACCCTGCATGCCAACTCCCCCCGCGATGCCCTGCGCCGCCTCGAAACCATGATCCTTATGGCCGGCATGAATCTGACCGACAAGGCGATGCGCGAACAGATCGCCTCGGCGATCAACATCATTATCCAGTCCGCCCGCCTCTCCGACGGATCGCGCAAGGTGATCAAGATCTCAGAGATTACCGGCATGGAAGGGGAGACGGTGACGCTGCAGGATATCTTCCAGTACGAAAAGCTGGGCGTGCGTGAAGATGGTCGTGTGATCGGCGGCTTCCGCACCACCGGCATCCGGCCTAGGTTTGCCGAGCAGCTCGAGGCCTCCGGCATCCAGCTGCCCGTCGATATCTTCGAACCGAAAATGGAGCCGAGTCTCCAGGAGAGCTGAAGCATGCTGATCGTGACCATCGTTCTGGTTTTTGCGGCTTTTGTCCTGATCTCCCTTATGATCTATATGGCCATCCGGCGGCAGAACAGCGATGCCCGGCTGATCCGGAAGCGGCTGAGCGAACTGGTTCGGGATGAGAAGCAGAAACCTGCGGAGATTCCCTTCATTATCCGGGATGACCATCTCAGCCGGATTCCGCTGCTCAACCGGGTGTTGGAGCAGCTGAACATATCGCGGGTGCTGGCGCGGATCATCCGGCAGGCGGATGTCCGCCTCAAGGTGGGCGAGCTGGTGCTGCTGATGGCGGTGCTTGCGGCCATCGGTGTGGTCGTGCCCTTGAAGTTGGGCAAGCCGGCCATGGCGCTGCTCACCGGCGGAGGGGCGGCGCTGGTGCCGCTGATTTTCCTGCAGTTGCAGCGCGGTAAGCGGCTCAAGGCCTTTATCCGTGAATTCCCCGATGCGATCGATATGATGACCAGCGCGTTGCGCGCCGGGCACGCCTTCACGCGCGCCATGCAGTTGGTCGCGGAAGAGGCTCCCGATCCCGTCGGCATCGAATTCCGCCGCACCTTCGAGGAATACAATCTGGGCATGCAGCTGCGCGACGTCCTGCTGAACATGACCGGTCGGGTGGAAAGCCTCGATCTCAAGCTCTTTGTGACCGCCGTGCTGCTGCAAAAGGAGACCGGCGGCAATCTGACCGAAATCCTTGAGAAGATCGGCTATACCATCCGTGAGCGCTTCAAGCTGATGGGCCAGCTGCGGACCTATACCGCCCAGGGCCGGATGTCGGCCTGGATCATCGGCTCGCTGCCCATTGCCTTCGTCGTTATTATCTCTTCCATGAGTCCGGGGTACATGACCCCGTTGATCGAAAAGCCCAGCGGTCATTTTATGCTGGGATTGGCGGTCTCACTGCAGCTGATGGGGATTCTCGTAATTCGCAAGATTGTCGCGGTCCGATATCAATAAGGAATTAGAGCCATGGATATTCTGCTCATTCTTGCGCTGGTTTTCAGCGCAACCTTTTTGGCGCTCACGGGACTGCAGCGACTGCTGCACAGGCGTCTGGATCCCACCTACAAACGCATGCAGGAGCTCGCCGGCAGCGGCAGTGCCGCGGGAGCCGGCGCGGCGGCAAAGCCGCGCGGTATGGCGCAGGCGCGGGTGGGTATGGCGCGGCTGCTCGAGGTGGTGGGGCGGCGCAAGCAGAAGGAAGGACGGGCTTCCGGTAAAATGATGCACAAGCTGATGAGCGCCGGCTATTATCAGGAATCGGCCTTGCGCCGGTTTATGGGCATCAAACGCCTCTGCGCCGTGACCAGTTTTATCCTTTTTCTGCTCCTCGGCCATTATGGCCGGCAGCCTCTGCCCATGATCTTCTTCCTCGGCCTGCTAGGCGCGATGATCTTTTATACCACACCCGACCTCGTGCTCAATTCACAAGTCAAGCGCCGTCAGCATAGCATCGCTGGCGGCCTTCCTGATGCCCTTGATCTCATGGTGATCTGCGTCGAGGCCGGTCTGGGCCTCAATGCCGCGATCCTCCGGGTGGGGCAGGACCTCGCCTTGCGCTGCCGCCCCCTCAGTGAGGAGCTGTTGCGCACGACCCAGGATCTCCGCACCGGGATATCGCGCGAGAGCGCCTTGCGAGCGATGAGCCAGCGCAATCAGGTCGAGGATCTTAAAATTCTCGTCGGTGCTCTGGTTTTGGCCGACAAGCTCGGGACAAGCATCGCCGACACGCTGCGGTGCCAGGCCGATTCTCTGCGCACGCGCATCAAGCAGAAGGCGGAAGAGCAGGCCGCCAAGGCGGGTGTCAAAATGCTGCTGCCACTGGTCCTGTTCATCCTGCCGGCGCTTTTCATTATCCTGTTGGGGCCGGCAGCCCTGATGATGCTGGAAACCCTCGCCAAATAGGAGAATCTCATGCCTTTATTGCATGTTCGGATGCAGCGCATCATCCCGGTGCGCGTGCTGACGGCCCGCCATTTTTTCAGCCGACTGGCAGGGTGGCTTGGGCGCCGCAAGCCGGTCGAAGGGGAGCTGCTGCACTTAATGCCCTGCCGCGCCGTCCATACCTGGGGCATGTCTTTTCCCATCGATATTCTCTTCCTCAACACCGACAGCCGGGTCCTCGCCGCCCTGTCCGAGGTGCCGCCCAATCGCGTGACTTCTCCTCAGGCCAAGGCAGTCCGCGTGCTTGAGGCTCCGGCTGGTTTTATCCAGCGCGAGGGCATTCGCCTGGGTGACAAACTGCTGATCCACAGCGACGACGATCACCAGCCCGGATTGGCGGCCTGGAGCTTCATCCTGCATTGGCCGCTCAACCTGGTCATGGCCATCCTCTGGGCGCAGCTGCTTGTTTTCATCATCGGACATGGTTGGGGGCACTTTTCCTATCTGGGCCTGGGCATCCTGGTGCATAATTCGCTGCTCCTTTTGCTCTTCCTTCTCCGTCGGCCGAGTCAGGATACCTCACACCGCTGGAGCGACTGGCTGGTCGCCCTGGCCACCATGGCCTGTGCCATGGCCTTGCGCCCGATCCAGGAGAGCCCGCAGGCCGGCATCCCGCTCGCGGCCGCACTGCAGCTGGCCGGGATCGCCGGCATTGTCATCTCTCTTCTCAGCCTCGGCCGCAGTTTTGGCATCATCCCCGCCAATCGACAGGTCCAGGTGGGCGGAGCCTACCGTCTGGTACGGCATCCCCTTTACACCAGCGAATTGCTTTTCTATGGCGGTTTCCTGCTCGGCAATCCTTCCTGGCAGAATATCCTGCTCGCCCTCTTGATCCTGGCCGGCCAGATCTGGCGCGCTCTAGCGGAGGAGAGCTTGCTGATGCACGACCCGGCCTATCAGCAGTATGCCCGGAGTGTGCGCAGCCGTTTCATCCCGCACCTTCTTTAAACCGCCGGTTGAGATGGTTTTAATCGCCATAAATGACTAAAAATAGAACGAAATGATAAAATTTACTAAAAAAATAAATATTTCACTTGAAATTGATGTGCAAATATTGTACATTTCGGTGAGAAGGCCGGCGCAGCCCAAGGGCTGCTTCTTTTTTAAGGCCGGGCAGGTGGATTGACCATGGATGAGGATGAGACCGACGATAGCACATACGCTTTGGGCGCTGGGCCTTTTCCTGATCGGTTGCGCGCCGGTGGCCGGAGCTCAGGAGATGGCGGTTTCCGTCGAAAAACAGCTCGAGTACTTTCTCAAGGTGCTTGAATTCGACCGGATGCTGCCACGCCATCAGGTGGACGAGCTGACGATCGCTGTGCTCTATCAGGAGGCGTTTCAGCCTTCGGTGGAAACCCGCAACGATTTTTTCCGAGCCTGCCGGGCTTATAACTCCCTGCAGGTCTCCGGGCTGCCGCTCCGTGTTATATACATCGGCTGGCAAGGCCTGGCGGATCTGGATGCTCGTTTTGCCCGGCTCGAGATCGCCGCTCTTTATGTTACGCCCTTGCGCGGGGTGCCGATTGGGCAGATCCGTCAGCTATGCCGGCTTCACCAAGTGACCACTCTGACTGGGGTTCCGGATTATGTCAAAGCCGGCCTCTCCGTGGGCATCGGGATGGCCCTGGAACGGCCTAAAGTCTTGATCAATCTCTCGACGGCGCGGGCTGAAGGTGCGGACTTTAGCTCCCAACTTCTCAGACTCTCTGCTGTCGTCCATTAGCGGGGATGCCAGCCTGGGCAGGATTGATGAGCACGCCTGAAAAGCAATGGTCGATTCGCGCCAAGCTAACCGTTTCTCTCACGCTCCTCATCGGCTTCATCACCACTTTTATCTACGTTTACTTCCCCGATTTCTATGCGCGTCAGGGTGTGGATGCTCAGAAGGCCAAGAGCCGCTCCATCGCCTTGATGACCGCCTACAGCATCAGTCCCGCCGTCATTTTTGAGGACCTGCCTGCGATCCAGGAGGTAGCTTATTCCGCACTGCAGAACCGCGATCTCCTCTATATCGTGGTTCGAGATGCCCGAGGCAAACTTTTGTTTTCGATTGACAAAGCGGGACGGATGCCTGCCGTCAACAAACAATTCGCACCTGATTCCCTGCTTGAGCGGGAGCGGATTCTGCAAACCCGGGCGGCCATTTTGCACAGGGATGAGGTGGCCGGCCAGCTCCTGATCGGCATGGGGCTGGATGGTGTCTACGAGGCCACCCGGCGTGCGCGGCAAAACATCGCCCTGCTTGCGGCGATGATCTTTCTCATCGGGCTGGTCGCCATTCTGATCAGCAGCAAGATCATCATTGATCCCCTCGATCACCTGATCCGGATCGTGGAGGCGATTTCAGCCGAGAGGCTCGAGCAACGCGCACCCGATTTCCCCAGCCGCGAGGCCTCCATACTCTCGCACAGTTTCAACCAGATGCTCGACCGCATCGCCCTGGCCCATGAGGAACTCAAAATGGTCAATAATGAGCTCGAAACCCGGGTGGAGAAGCGGACCCGCGAGCTGCGGGAGGAGATCAATGAGCGCCACCGCGTTGAGGACAGCTTGCGCACCTCGTTGGCGGAGAAGGAGGTCCTGCTCAAAGAGATTCACCACCGCGTCAAGAACAACATGCAGGTCATCACCAGCCTGCTCAATATGCAGGCCCGCACCATCGCAGACCCCGGGGTCCGCAGCCTCTTCACCGAGAGCCAGAATCGGGTCAAATCGATGGCCCTGATCCATGAAAAACTCTACCAATCCCAGGATCTGACGCGCATCCCCTTTGAGGATTATCTCCACAGCCTGATTGCGCATCTGCGCAATTCATTCAACAACAGCGGGGTGGAGATCACCATTTTCGCCGGAGGGGTCTCCCTGGCGATCGACCAAGCCATTCCCTGCGGACTCATCATCAACGAACTGGTCTGCAACGCCCTCAAGTATGCCTTTCCGGACGGGCGGGCCGGCCGGATCGAAATCCGGCTGTCCCGGATAGACGGTGATCGCATCGAGCTGGAGGTGGCTGATGACGGCATCGGTCTGCCGGCCGGATTTGATCCTGCCGGAGTCCAGTCTCTTGGTTATCAGCTGGTGCTCGCCCTGACCCGCCAGATGCGCGGTGAGCTAGAGGTTGCGGGAGGGCCGGGCACCCGCGTCACGATCCGGTTCGCAGCGAACTGACCCTTTTTCGGGAACAAGCATGTCCAAAGGCAGAATCTATATTGTTGAAGATGAGGCGATCATCGCCATGGATCTGCGCGACCGTCTACAGGCCCAGGATTGGGAGGTTGTCGGTCTCGCCTTTGCAGCCGAACAGGCGCTCCCCGAGATCGCCGCGCTGCAGCCTGATCTGGTGTTGATGGACATCATTCTCGCTGGCGGCATGGACGGCATTGAAGCCGCCGGTTTGATTGCTGCGCGTCATGGTATTCCCACCATTTACATTACCGCCAATGCCGATCCGGCCACTCTACAGCGAGCCAAGCTGACCGAGCCCCTCAATTATGTGATCAAGCCTATCGACGAGAAGGAGTTGCAGATCAATCTCGAGATGGCGCTCTACCGTCATGCCGCCGAGAAAAAAATCCGCGCCAGCGAGCGCTGGCTGCAGCGGCTGCTCTCGAGCATGGCGGAAGGGGTGATCGCCGTCGATCTGGCGGGCCATATCACCTACATCAATTCGGTCGCCGAGTCGCTTACCGGCTATGCAGGTGGCGAGCTGACCGGTCAACCCCTGGCGGCCTTGCTGCGCTGGCAGGAGCATCCCGGCCGGGAGGCGCGTCCGGTGAGCGCGCGGGAGATGCTGCAAGGTGATTTGGCCGAGAGCGGCCTGTTTTCTGTCCGGGCACGCGATGGGGGATCCATAGCGGTGGATGAGACCATTTCGCCCCTACTCGATGACCAGGGCAAGATGGTGGGGATGGTCCTGACCCTGCGGTCGCAGGGCGAGCACCATCCCGTGGAGGGGAGCAGTGATGCGACGGGTGAAACCTATGCCGCAGTGGTCGAGAATGCCCTCGAGGGTATTGCCATTGTCCGCGAGCTGAACTGCCTGTATGCCAACCCCGCGTTCTCGCGCATGACCGGATTCAGTGTGGCGGAGATCAACGGCCGTCCCCTGGCCGCTTTTTTTCTGCCCGAATATCGCGAACGCATCGAACAGCTTTCCAGCATGCGTGCTGCGGGCTTCAAGACCCCGCGGCACTATGAAGCGCGGCTGCTGTCGCGTGAAGGCCGCATTGTCGATGTCGATATCTCCGCAGCATCCATTCCGTATCAGGGCGGCATGGCGGAGATGATCGTCTTGCGCCAGCAGCGCCCGCCCGAGCCGGTGTCGGAGCCAGCCGCCGCCCAAAAAGCCCTTCCGCTGCGGGGCATGGCCCTGGTCAGCCTCGAGGGGTATCTGACCTTTGGCGACCCGGCCTTCCGGGCGATCTGGGGATTTGCCAGCGATGCCGGCCTGCTCGGTGCGCCCCTTTCCGGGCTCTGGCTGGAGAGCCGTGAGGGGGAGGTGTTTTGGCGTGCGCTGCAGAAGAAGGGACGTTGGAAGGGGGAGTTGGCGGCCCGGCTGGGTGACGAAACGAGCCGGTTGTTGCGTGTCAGCGCCCGACTGCTGCGCAATGCCGCGGGTCAGCCACTGGCCTACCTTCTGATCTGTTCGGACAGCGGAGCGATGCGGCAGCTGAGGGCGAGCCTCAAGACGGAGCACCGGATGGGTGATCTGATCTGTTTCAGTCCGCGCATGCGAACGGTTTCCGAAGAGATCCGGATAGCGGCTGCGGCGGACGCGCCGATTCTCATCCAGGGTGAAGGCGGCAGCGGCAAAGCCCTGATCGCCGAGACCATTCACCGGCTCAGCCGCCGCGCGGCTGCGCCTCTGTTGTCGCTCGACTGCACCGCACTCTCAGAGCGCGCCCTGGCAGCCGAACTCTTCGGCTTGAATCCCGCGCAGGCCGCAGACGGCATGCCCCCGAACAGCGTGCTGCAGCGCGCACGGGGTGGCACCTTGATGCTGGAAAATTTTACGGCTATGGCGCTCCATATGCAGCAGCGTCTCACCCGCCTCTTGCAGGAAGGGTTCTACGAACCGGAGGGCGGCCACGTTCCGCTGCGCGCGGAGGTTCGGATTATCGCCACGACTCCCATGGAACCGCGGCTCGAGATGACCGCCGGCAGGCTTCGGCAAGACCTCTTTTTCCAGCTCAGCAGCATGGTGATCCGGGTGCCAGCCTTGCGCGAGCGTCGCGAAGACCTCAAAGCACTGATCGCCTGGTATGTGCCGCGCCTGGCCGAGCAGCTCGGTGTCGCGGCTGTTGAGGTCACGGCGGCGGCGCAGTATGCGCTGCGCAACTACAGCTGGCCGGGAAATGTCGAGGAACTGCGCAATGCCCTGCAGCATGCCCTGCTACGCTGCCAGGGGCAGCCGATCGGGGTTGAGCATCTGCCGTCCACTGTGGCGGCGGCCTACTCGCTCGGTATGACCGGCACGCGGCGGGTTGGCCGGGCGCGAAAGTTGAGCCAGGATGCTGTGCGCCTGGCGATGCAGCAAGCGCATGAAAACAAGGCCAGAGCGGCGGAGATCCTCGGGGTCTCTCGCGCCACGCTCTACCGGTATCTGGAAGAGGGGGAGTGAGTGTCGGGTCACCGGAAAGGCCTGCGGCTTCGTCTTTCGAATATTGAACCGGAGTATCAGCGCTTCAACGCCGCCTTGCTAAAAATCCAGTCGGGGATGACCTGATCGAAAGCGATCTTGTGGATGATCACTTCCGTCCCCTGTCCCTGCTTGAATAGATCCTTGTACAGCATTTTCATCGGATACCATCGTCCTGCCACCCGCTGCACCTCTGTGAAGGTAACCTCTTTGAGCTGCTTGCCGCTCTTGGCGTATAATTCCTGCCGCAGCGGAACATCCCGTTCCCTGTCGATCCAGAGCTTCTGCCGAGGATAGGCCGCATCCGTCACCTTGGCGGTGAGTTCCAGTACCCAGGCTGGACGGCCGGCGATCTCTTCCTCGCCTGTGACCCGCCCCGTATAGATCTCCTCCAGTTTGCGGTCATCCATTAAATCCTCATAAGAGAGGTCGCTGCCCATCACCGATTGCCGCAGGAGGTGCCCGGAGATTATCAGGATGCGGTCGCTGGCAGGCGAGTAGATCCACATTTGACCGGAGAGTTTGAGCATTTTGGTCCCCTCATCCGCGGCTGGCGAGAGATATTCGGTAAAAGCCTTGCGGGTGCCCTCCGCATAGCTTTTTGCAGTGAGGGTCCGGCTGCCGCGGCGCCCATGGATGGTCATGGTGGACTCGACCACCCGGGTGCGGGCGGAGAGGTTCCGGTCGACCCGGGCGAGGATCGCCCCGGCCTCCTCGGCGCGTAGGCCCGGTGCAGCGAGTAGCAGAAGGGTGACTGGGAGGGACAGGTTTTTCATGTATCCAGCTCCGTGAACAGCTGTGCTGTGCTGCGTCGATAGATGCCCAGACCGGAGAGCGCATTGCCCAGTGTCATTGATAGCAGACCGGGGATGAAGCCGATCCAAAAGTCGACCGTCGTGATCCTTGTGCGCACGACGGAGGGCATCATCAAGGTTGAGGTCTTGACCGCGTAGCCGATGTCGAGTCCCACCTTCTGCAGATACCAGGCCAGGCCGAGACCGATGAAGGTACCGGATACCGAGCCCAGGAGCCCGATGAGCAGCGCCTCGGCGATCAAGGTTTGATAGAGATGGTTTTTGTCCTCACCGAGCGCAAGGCGCACGCCGAATTCGCCATAGCGACGCAAACCGCCGATGAGGCCGGTGTTCCAGAGCACCACCGACATGGCCGTCACGAACAGGATGATGAGGATCAAGGCGACGAGGCGGGTGTAATCGAGAAGCCGGGCCATGCCCTCCTGCTCGCGCATGGTGATCATCAGCGGTGAAAAATCATCCGTTGCCACCGAATGCCGGATGTTGAAGGTTTTCGCCAGGGCGTCCGCGCGATGCTGGGTGTAGTCGCCGTCATGAAAGAAACCGAGGATTTCGCCGGCCGCATCCTGCATGCCCAGGGTCTGACGGCCGGCCGCCAGGTCGATGATGAACGCCCCGTGGTCGAGCGCCTCGGTGCCGAAGCGTACGGTACCGGCGACAGTGAAGTTGTGAAAGGCCATGCTGCCCTCCATGGTGCTGCCGAAGAAGGTGAAGCGGTCACCGGGCTGGATGCCGAATTTCACCGCAAAATCGTGAGTCAACAAGGCTTCATCGGAGCGGACGGGCATTCGTCCGCTGAGCAGAGCGGCGGGCAAGTTGAAGCGTGCCGGCTCTAGTGAGCCGGGATGGAGCAGATCGATGGCATAGCCCATTGCCGGTCCCTGGGCGCGGGTGGCTCCGGCGGAGTCCGGAAAATCGATCAGGCCGCTGAAGCGGATGCGCGGAGCCCAGTCGACGCCCGGCATCTCCTGCCGCAGAGTATCGAGCAGCGCGCCGGCGCCGGTGAGGGCGAGATCGATGGGCAACTGTGCCTGCTCGCTGGCATAGGCGCGCGTCATCACCTTGAGGTGGCCGGTGCTGAAATGGGCGCTCATATCGATTGACTCCCCCATCACGCCGGTGACCCAGGCATGTCCCAGAACGGTTAACGCGACACCGATGCTGATGACGATCAGGGGCAACAGGCTGCGGTGTCGGTCCTGAAGGATGCCCTTGAGGAGAAAACGGATCACAAGGCTTTTCCTTTCAATGCGTCCGTCGGCTTCATCCGGGTGATCCGGCGGGCGGGCAGATAACTGACAATCGCGGCCGACAGGACGACGAGAGCAATGGAGGAGGCGAGCAGGCCAAAGCTGTAGACTGGGATCAGGGTGGCGGAGATGGTCATGCCCGTGGCGTCGGCGACTTCAGGCATCGAGATGCCGTGGTGACCCAGCCAGCGCAGCAGCGGCAGCCCATACAGGGTGGCTAGGAACAGGGCGAGTAGGCTGTGGGCGCTCCCCTCGATGGTGAAGAGGCGGATGATCTGGCCGCGCGTCATCCCCAGGGCCATGAAGGTGCCGATTTCGCGCTGACGCCGGAAGATCGCCAGAACCTGAGTGTCGAAAATGGCCAGGAGGGCGATGGCCAGCAGCAAGCCGTAAAGGATGCTCGAGCCGGCTTTTTTGGCCTGGATCACCTCCTCGTACTCCTTGAGCAGAAGGTCGGGCGGTTTCCATACCCAGCCGGCCAAGGGGGGGGCATTCTGGCTGCTGGAAGCGATCAGCAGGGTGGCCTCGTCCGCCAGCCCGGTCAGGGACTGCAACCGGTCCAGCGGCACCCAGATTTGACTGTTGTCAATACTGGGGACATTGGCGGAAAAGATTTGTACAATGGTGAGCTCGCGGGCATCGAAAACCCCGTTTCGGTCGCGCCAGCGTACGAGCAGGCCGTCTCCGGGCTGCACTTTCAGTGCAGCGGCCATGCGCCGGCCAACCAGGGCTGGGATTTCGGCGGAATCGCTGAGGAAGCAAGCGGTCGGCAGTGCGAGGATCTTCTGGCCAGCGGCGATGCCCTTGAGCTGCAAATTAACCATGCGTCCGCCGGGGAAGGCGACCGCTTGAGTGATGAGCACCGGAGTGAGCGTTCCAGCCGCGGCACGCTGCTGTATCTGTGGCGAAAGGGGGGCATGGGCCTCCTCGAGGGAGAAGGGATCGAAGCGGTCATAGCGCGGATGCCAATATTGGCCGCCTCCGATCTCCCAAGCCTGAGTGTCCTTGCGTGCCTGCAAATTCCAGCCGTCGAGCAGACCGTTGTAAAAGACCATAACAACGAAGGCGATGGAGAGGACCGCGGCAGTCAGCCAGGTGCGCAGACCGGCTCCGAGGAGGTTTTTAAAGGCCAGTTTAATGGCGAGCATCACCTTCCTCCTCCCCAAGACCGTCTGATGTGCCGGTGGTGCCGATAATTTTTTCGTCGCGCGCCACGGCACCATCGTTGAGGTGGATGATGCGGTCGAGATAGTGCATCACCTTTTCGTCGTGGGTTGCAAAGAGAAACGTAGTGCCGAGTTCACGGTTCAATGTCTGCATCGTCTGCAGGATATGATGTGAATTGGCCGCATCCAGATTGGCGGAGGGCTCGTCAGCGAGAACCAATTCCGGCCGCTTGACCATAGCCCGGGCGATGGAGACGCGCTGGCATTCACCGCCAGAGAGCTGGGCGGGTTTCGCGCGGGCTTTTGCGGCCAAGCCCACCCACTCCATAGCCGCCGTTACCGCCCTCCGGCGTGCGGCAGCGTCCATTTTTTGGAGCAACAGGGGAAACTCGACATTGTCGAAGACCGAAAAGACGGGGAGCAGGTTATAGGTCTGGAAAATAAAGCCGATGTGATGATTGCGCAGTTCGGCGGCGGCTTTGGGGGAGAGCCGGGCGATATCCTTCCCCAGCACTGTGACACGGCCCTCGCTGGGCCCATCCAGGCTGCCGATGATGTTGAGCAGCGTGGTCTTGCCGGAGCCGCTTGGGCCCACCAGACCGGCAAACTCGCCGGGTGCAAAGGCCAGGGTGATGCCGCGCAAGGCCGTAAAGTCACCCTCGCCGCTGGGGAAACGCTTGATCAGGTGGTGGATATCGATCAGGGGATGGTTTTGCATCGTTCTTCTCTCAGTGGGTGTAGACGATCAGGATCTGGGCGCCTTGGCCTCCATATGCAGAGGCGTTGCCTTCGGGCCGGCCGCTCAGGGCCGGAGTATGCGGATTCGAGAAAACGATCAGATGGAGGGCAAGATTCCCAGGCTCGCTCCGCCATTGCAGGAAGCGGTAGACCGCATTCTGCTCCCGGTCGACATACAGGATAGCGGTAAGTTGTGAGCTGGCGCCCAGCGAGTAGGCGAGGGAGAGGGCAAGCATGGTTCTGGCGCCGCTCAAGCCGGGAGCCGTCGAGGCCGTGCCGTACCAGAGGTTCTCCAGTACCGCATTCAGGCCGCTGCCAATCCCGAAGGTATAATCGGCTCCGAGGGTCAGCAGGGTTTGGCCGCTCGATAAATCCGGGCCGCGGCGCTGATGGATCCAGACCCCCTCAAACCAGAATCCCGCCATCCAGTCCCATCTTCCATCGAGGCCGATTCGGCTTTCCGGGAAAGATATGGCATCGGGCGCGCCCGGCAAATGAGTTTCCGCGCTGCGAAAGTGGGTGGTCAGGCCGATCTCGCCTTTCGGGACCGGGAACTGCAACCGGCCGCCTGTTTCAGGATGACCGCGGCGTGATTTATACATTTCCCATCTCTTGAAGTCCTCAGAGGGCCGGAGCAGCCAGAACCATAAGTTGGCGTTATTGAGGGCGTAATAGCGCCCGAGCAGTGCCCAGACGCCCGCGGTCAGCTGCAAGGGATCGCGTGGATCGACCTGATCGAACCACATCAGCGGGCGGATCAGTACCGCGGAGCCGAAGTTGATCTTTTGCAATCCCAACCGGATTTCCATCTGCGGCGTGGAATAACGCACCCAGAGACGATAGGCTTGCAGATTGCCGCTGCACGCAACCGGCCTGCCGGACGGCCGGTGCAGTAACAAGCGGAGGTTGGCTGACGCTTCGAGATCGACCAGGCGGCTGCCACACGTGCGCTGGAGATGGACCTGGGGGATATAGCGGCACCCTGTTTCGAGCACACTCCCCTCTGACCGGCGGTAATCGGTCCAGAGGGAGGCCTGGCCTTCGAACGGCAGGCCCGGATGGGCGTATAGCCCGGCGAGCGGCCCCATGCCGAGAAGAAATTGCAGGAGAGCTTTTTTCATTTCAGACCATGTCCGCGGCCGGTCGTAAAAAGTCCTTGCCCTCTTAGTCCGGGCTATGTATATTGAAGATAGATGTTTTTTTTCTTTTTCGCAACCACCATTTGGGCAACCCTGTCAAGGGAGGCGATCATGCATAGCGTACAGCTGACCGACGCGGAACGGGATCTGCTGCGTGAGATCCTGGAGAGCCATCTCAAGGAGATGCATACGGAGATTCACCACACCTGGAAAGCCGAATTCAAGGCCATGCTCAAGGAAAAACAGCATGTGATGATGCAGCTTATGGACAAGCTGCAGGCGGATTTGGCCTCATCGCGTCATGAAGTTCCGAACTGAACGCCACTCCAGCAAATAGAAAGGCCACTGCGTGACCGGGCATCCCATCCTGCAAGCCGAACGAGTTATGCTCCGTCCTTTTCAGCTTTCCGATGCATCGGAGGTACAGCGTCTGGCCGGGGATTTCGCCATCGCTGACACCACTGCTAATATTCCGCATCCCTACCCGGACGGAGCCGCCGAGCATTGGATCCAGAGTTACTCGAGCCGATTCGCAGAGGGCAGAGAGGTCGTTTTTGCGATCATCATCCGGGAGGAAAACCTCCTGGGTGGTGCGATCGGTCTGCATCAAATCGATACCGAGAACGAGCGTGCGGAGATGGGTTATTGGATTGGCGTGCCCTTTTGGGGCCGGGGCTATTGTACCGAGGCGGCGGCTGCGGTCATCACTTTTGGATTTACACAGCTTCAGTTGCAGCGAATTTTCGCTTGTCATTTCAAGCGCAATCCCGCTTCCGGGAGGGCGATGGCCAAGAACGGGATGAAATGGGAGGGATGTCTGCGCCAGCACCTGAAGCGCCGCGGCCGGTTTGAAGATCTGGACTATTATGGCATTTTGAGAGAGGAGTGGCTTGCTTTTCAGAACCACCGGCCAGATGCCGGCTGATCCATCCGTACAACGCTGACTTCGCCCGTTACTCAGAATGTCTACAGCAGAGGGGACCCGGATGAAAGACACGACCAAAGCCGTTGTGCGTACGTTTCTGTTTCTGATTGGCGTTTATATCTGTTATCAGGCCTATACTCAAAAGCCAGTGGAAAAGGATATATGGTGGATTTCCGGAATCTTTCTCACCGCCAGTGCATGGTTTGCCAAGCTCATTGGTGTAGCCCTCCTTGTGGTTGGAGCGGGATTCTGTGCCGTCAATTACCATAATCTCACCTCGACCGGGCCGCTGATGAATTTCTATCCGGGAGGATTCGGCTTTGGGCTCATCTGCCTGATCGCCGGCGGATTCTTTCTGGCGGTCGCGCCTTCCAAGAACAAAAAAAACAAGGACGGAGAAAAGTCCTGATCCCCCGTAGTGCAACCTGCCCATCGCTCACCTCACCTTTGACGGTTCTGCGCAACTGAAGCGGATGTGGTTTGCTGCCGCCGGCACACAGTCACCATGCTGCAAAAAAAAGGCCTGCCAGACCCACCCCTCATCTCCCTGGCTGGTCCTGATTTTGCCCCACCGGGTGGTTCGGATCAACTGGATTACCTTTTCCCCCTTGGCGATGCGGATCTTGCCTGGAGAGTCGGTGAGCCGTTTCACGGTATCGGGGAGCAGGAAAAGGGAGCGATCGGCACAGACCTCCTCTGTAATCGCGGGCCCGATGCGGCTCTCGTGCACCCAGCCGCTGGTGCCATCATCCAGCCGGATCTGAAAGGAAGCGCCCTGGATCAGCAGCCGTTGTGCCCGCATCCCGCGGCGCCGCCTCCCGCTTTTGGCGCCGGTGGTATCCGCCTAGCGATACGCGGCGGTCGTTACGCTGCCGGGTGTGGCGGCATGCAAAAGGCAGGGTAGTACAAGGGCTGGTAGGGCCAGAAGGCAGGTTCGCAGGGTCAGGGTCGTTCCTCGCAGGATCGTCTCTGTCAGCGGTTGATATTGTGGAACAGGGCTGGAGCGGAAGGCTTCAGGCCGGGCTTATCGCTCCTCGTGGGTGTAGATGACGCGTCGTGCCGCCAGATCGGCCATGATCGCTTCGAAACAGCCCGCCTCGGCGCCGAGATACTCCGGCGGGCAAATCCCTTTGCGGGCGAAACGGCCCGCGAGCACCAGGCGCGCCGCCGCAGTGGCGGTGTAGCCGGTCGTTCGCGCCATCGAGGAGGTGCGGGTCTCTTCGTCGTAGACGTCATAGAGATGATACAGATGCTTGCGCGGTCCGTCGGCTGCTCGTCCCTCCAAGATGATGCGCATGATGGTGAACTCTTTCTCCGCCTCACCCAGCTTCCATTGGGGCAGAAGAATAGAGCTCGTCAATTCACGCGGCGAAATCCGGGCGCCGTTGCACGAGATCGGTTCGTCAGATAAAAAGCCGGTATCGCGCAGGATCTTCATCAGCTGGCAGTGGCCGGGGTAGCGCAGGGTCTTTTCTTTCATGTCGGGAATGCCCGTCATGTTGAGCAGGGTGCGCAGACCGTCGGTGTTGAAGGCTTCGAGGGTGCCGACCGGGGCCAGGTTGACCAGCTCCGGTTCGGAGAGGGCCGGCCGCGTGACGATCCGGCCGTTTTCGATTAGACGGGCCGGCCGGAGGTACTCCTCGATGACGTCGAGAGGGGAGAAGGGCGCCTTGTATTCGAAGGGCCAGTCGCGCTTCAACGGCAGCCCGCCCACAAGGCACTCGAAGCGGTCGATGGACATGGCGCGCTGATGGTATCCGAGGATCAGGTTGCTCATACCGGGAGCTACGCCGCAGTCCACCACCGCGGTGACGCCCCTGGCTTGGGCCAGCGCATCGAGGCCGAAGGGGTCTTCGGGGAAGAAAGAAATGTCGACGCAGTTTACGCCGGCGGTGAGGACCGCCTCTAGGGTCCGGTATCCCATGAATCCGGGCACCGCTCCCAGGATCAGATCCTGACCAGCGGCAAGCCCGGTGACGGTTTGCGGCTGGGAAAGATCGGCTGTGAGGGTGCGGATGGGATATCCATCCTGCAGGGGTTGCAGGGCTGCAGGCTCCATGTCGACTGCGGTGACCTCAAAGTCGCGGCAGAGATCGATCGCCATCGCCTTTCCCACCATCCCGGCGCCGAGGAGCATGATCTTTTTCATGGTTGCTCTCGATTCTCAAGCTGAACGTGCATTTTTTGCAAGGAAAAGATACTCTGTTTTACGATATTAACCAACAAAAATCATACGGGGAAAACTATTCGAGAGCACTGGATATTTACTGGAAGGATGTTAATGCATGCGTCATGATGAACTGCATCGTTCGGAACGGATCGGCTGGTTGCGCGCGGCCGTCCTGGGTGCCAATGACGGTATCGTCTCAACGGCCAGTCTGATCCTTGGCGTTGCTGCGGCAGGCGGAGGCCGCGCTGAGGTTGCTGTCGCCGGCATCGCCGGACTGGTGGCCGGGGCTATGTCGATGGCTGCGGGAGAGTATGTTTCGGTGAGCTCGCAGGCCGACACCGAGCAGGCGGACCTGATGCGCGAACGCGGCGAACTGGCTGCACAATGGGAGAGCGAGGTGGAGGAGCTCAAGGGAATCTATATGGCGCGCGGACTTGATGCCGATCTGGCAGCTCAGGTCGCCGGCCAACTGATGGCGCACGACGCCCTCGGCGCCCATGCCCGTGATGAACTCGGTCTCTCCGAGATCCATAACGCCCGGCCGGTGCAGGCGGCCTTCGCCTCCGCGGGCACCTTTGCCGTCGGCGCCGGATTGCCGCTCGCGGTCGCGCTCCTGGCTCCTGAACCCGCACTGGCGTTGACGGTCGTGATCGCCTCCTTGCTCTGCCTCGGCTTCCTCGGCGGGCTGGCGGCAAAGACCGGCGGCGCCAAAGCCGGCATCGGTGCCTTGCGCGTCACCTTCTGGGGCGCCCTGGCCATGGCGCTGACCTGGGCGGTCGGTGCCCTCTTCGGCACCACCGTCTCCTGAGAGAACGAAAGCGGATCGCGCGTTTTGCCATCCATTGCCCGTTGCGGCCCTGCACCACAAGGCCGATAGCCTCCTGTGCAGCCGTACGGTAGCGGATCAGGGCTGGTTGCGCAACAGATAATAGTCGATGCCATCTGCCAGCGCCTGCCAGCTTGCCTCGATGATGTTCTCCGAGACCCCAACGGTTCCCCAGCTCGTGGTGCCGTCGGTCGATTCAATAAATACCCGCACGCTCGCAGCCGTCGCCTGGTCGCTGTTGAGGACGCGCACCTTATAGTCCGCCAGCTTGACCTTGCCGAGATCAGGATAGAAGGGGAGGAGCGCCTTGCGCAGGGCTTTGTCCAGGGCATCCACCGGACCGTGCCCTTCGGCGGCGGTATGTTCAACCTGGTCGCGGACTTTGATCCTGAGGATGGCCTCGGCGTAAAGAGAGCCGTTCTCGCTTTTATCGACGATCACCCGGGCACTTTCGAGGGAAAAATAGGGGCTGTACTGGCCCGAAGCCTTTTTGAACAGCACCTCGAGCGAGCCGTCCGCCCCCTCGTACTGATAGCCGAGATGCTCCATTCTCTTGAGTTGTTCCACCAGCTTGCGAATCTCCGCACGGTCGCTGCAGAGGTCTACCCCCATCTCCCCCGCTTTATAGAGAATGTTGCTTTGCCCGCTCTGGTCTGAGACCAGCACGCGGCGATGGTTGCCGACGCGCTCCGGCTCGATGTGTTCATAGGTGCGGTGATCGCGCTGGATGGCGCTGACGTGGATCCCCCCCTTGTGGGCAAAGGCGCTGCGGCCGACGTAGGGGCTCTCCTCGCGATGGGGGAGGTTGGTTACCTCGCTGACGTAGCGGGAGAGAGGGGTGAGTTCCTCGAGGGAGACCGCCGGGGCGAGCGGAACCTTGAGCTTGAGGGCGGCTCCGGCGATGATCGAGCAGAGGTTGGCATTACCGCAGCGCTCACCATAACCATTGATGGTGCCCTGGATATGATGGACGCCCATAGCCAGCGCCGCCAGGCTGTTGGCGACGGCGGTATCGCTGTCGTTGTGGGCGTGCAGGCCGAGCGGGATGTCGGGAAAGCGGTGCATCACCGTCCGGATGATCTCCACCAGCGGCAGAGTAAGGGTGCCTCCATTGGTATCGCACAGGACAAGGCACGCGGCGCCCGCCTCCCGCGCAGCCGCTAGGGTCTCCAGGGCATACGCCGGATCGGCCCGATAGCCGTCAAAAAAATGCTCGGCGTCGTAGACGACCTCCTTGCCATGGTCGTGGAGGAAAGCGACCGAGCTGCGGATGAGATGGAGGTTCTCTTCGAGGGTCGTGCGCAGCCCTGCGATGACGTGGAGGTCCCAGGATTTACCGAAAAGAGTGGTCACCGGGGTGCCGGCCTCGAGCAAGGCGCGGAGGTTGGGATCCTCCTCCGCGGACAGATCGACCTTGCGGGTGCTGCCAAAGGCGGCGATGCGGGCGTTCTTCCAGGGAAGCACAGCAGCGCGGCGGAAGAACTCGAGGTCCTTGGGATTGGAGCCCGGCCAGCCGCCCTCGACATAATCCGCGCCGAAGGCATCCAACCGCTGTGCGATTTTTATTTTGTCATCGGCTGAAAATGCGATGCCCTCGCCCTGGCCGCCGTCGCGCAGGGTCGTGTCATAGATGATGAGCCGGTTATCCATTTGATACTCCTTCAACTCTCGGTGTAGGCAGCGCGGATTTTATCTCCCATCTCCGCCGTGGTGATCCATGGCTCACCCGTGGTGGCGATATCACGGGTGCGCGCGCCGTCCTTCAGCACCCGGCTGATGGCACGATCCAGCGCATCGGCTTCCTTCGGCAAGTTCAGGCTGTGGCGCAGCATCATCCCCACCGAAGCCATCGTTGCGATGGGATTGGCGATCCCCTGGCCGGCTATGTCGGGCGCCGAGCCATGCACCGGTTCGTATAGGGCGGTGCCACTACCGAGGCTGGCGGAGGGGAGCATGCCGAGCGAGCCGGTGAGCATTGCGGCCTCATCGCTGAGAATATCGCCGAAAAGATTTTCGGTGAGGATGACGTCGAACTGTCCGGGATTGCGGACCAGCTGCATGGCGCAGTTGTCGACATAGAGGTGATCGAGGTGGACATCGGGGTACCCTTGCGCCACCTCGAGGACCACTTTTCGCCAGAACTGCGAGACCTCGAGGACATTGGCCTTGTCGACCGAGGTCACCCGGCCGCGGCGGCGCCGGGCGGCATCAAAGGCCACCCGCGCGATGCGCTCGACTTCATGACGATGATAGATCATGGTATTGTAGGCTCTTTCTGCCTCGATCGCTCGCGGCTGGCCAAAATAGAGCCCGCCGGTGAGTTCGCGGACGATCAGAATATCAATGTTACTGACCACCTCGGCCTTGAGGCTCGAGGCTCCGGCGAGACTGGAAAAAATGCGCGCCGGCCGAAGGTTGGCATAAAGACCCAGGCCGCCGCGCAGCCCGAGCAGACCACGTTCGGGGCGCTTCTCCGGCGGCAGGGTGTCCCATTTCGGATGGCCGATCGCCCCCAGGAGCACCGCGTCGCTCTCCTGGCAGAGCGCCAGCGTCGCCGCCGGCAACGGTTCGCCGGTGGCCTCGAGGGCGGCGCCGCCGATCAGAGCTTCCCTGAACTCGATGACGAGGCCGCTCTGCTCGCCGATCACCTGGAGCAAGGCCGCGGCTTCCCGGACGACCTCCGGGCCGATCCCGTCGCCCGGCAGAAGCGCAATGCGAATGGACATGAAGTCTCTCCTCTATTATTCCTTGTTCATCGGCGTGTCCGGCCCGGCGGCCAGAATGCGGTTGAGGGCGTGCAGATAGGCCCGGATCGAGGCCTCAATGACATCGGTGGAGGCGCCGCGACCCAGCCAGGCCACGCCGGCGTGGCGCACGCGCACAATGACCTCGCCGACCGCTTCGGTCCCGCCGGTCACGCCCCGCAGGCTGTACTCCTGCAAGGTTACTGGCAGGCGGACGATGCGGTTGAGGGCATTATAGGCGGCGTCGACCGGACCATCGCCGACCGCAGCTTCCTGCACCCGCTCACCTCCGCGGCTCAATCCCACCGTCGCCGTCGGTACGGTTGTGTTCCCCGAAAGAATATGGAAATAGTCCAGCTTCCAGGTTTCCGGGGTCTCAGCCGTCTCGGCGCTCATCAGGGCGAGGAGGTCGTCGTCAAACACCTCTTTCTTGCGGTCGGCGATCTCGAGAAACCGTTGATAAACCGAATCCAGTTCCACCGGCTGCAAGGTGTAACCGAGTTCCTCGAGCCGGGCTTTCAGACCATGGCGGCCGGAGTGGCGTCCCAGGACGATGGCGTTGGAACCGAGACCGATCTCCTGCGGGGTCATAATCTCGTAGGTAGCGGCATCCTTGATCACCGCATCCTGATGAATGCCCGATTCGTGGGCGAAGGCATTGGCGCCCACGATCGCCTTGTTAGGCTGGACCGGGATGCCCATCAACGACGATACTAACTTGCTGGTGCGCAGGATCTCCCGGGTTTCGATGCGGGTGCTCCGGCCGTAAAAATCGGTCCGGGTCTTGAGCGCCATCACCACCTCCTCGAGCGAAGCGTTGCCGGCGCGCTCGCCGACCCCGTTGACGGTTACCTCCACCTGGCCGGCGCCGTTTTGCACGGCCGCCAGGGTATTGGCCACCGCCAGCCCGAGGTCGTTGTGGCAGTGGACGCTCAGGACCGCTTGGTGCATGTTGGGGACCTTTTCGCGCACCGTGCGGATGAGCGCGCCGAATTGGTCAGGCATGGC